>DASRJR010000238.1:0-8625 GCA_035649395.1 Vicinamibacterales bacterium | reverse complement strand
TGGCCGCTCCACAACCTCGATCTGGCCGGCAGTCGCTTCTCGCCGCTGACGCAGATCACCGCGTCGAACGTCAAGTCGCTCACGCCGCGATGGCTGTTTCAACACGGCGTGATCGACGGCGTCAGCAACCAGACCACGCCGGTGATTGTGAACGGCGTGATGTACGTCACCGATTCGCGCGGCAGCGTGTATGCCGTCGACGCGGCCGACGGTCATCTGCTCTGGTCGTACGACGTCACGAATCAGATCGGCGGCGGGCGCGCGGAAGGCTATATCTTCCGCAACCGTGGCGTGAGTTACGCCGATGGCGTGGTCTACGTCGCCGGCGGCTCGTTTCTGTTCGCGCTCGATGCCAAGACCGGTAAGCCGATTCCGACGTTCGGCACCAACGGGCAGGCGAGCGTCATTCTCGACGTCCTGCGGCAGCGATATCCCGAGGCGAAGACGGCCATCAGCATGGGGTATTGGTTCACGACCGCGCCGCAGGTCCACAACAGCGTGCTCTACATCGGCAGTACGCGGAGCGAAAGCCACATCCCGGGCGGACATGTGTTCGCCGTCGATGCGCGAACCGGTAAGGTGCTGTGGCACTTCAATACGGTCCCGCAAGACGAGCGGGACCATGGCTGGGAGATCGCCGGTCCGACGTGGGTCGGCGGCGAGCGGCATGGCGGCGGCATCTGGGAGACGCCGGCGATCGATCCTGAGCTCGGGCTGCTCTACGTCGCCGTCGGCAATCCGTTCGGCGACAGCCGCAAGCGCGCCGGCATCAATCTCTTCACCGATTCCATCATCGCGCTGCGACTGAAGGACGGCACGCTGGCGTGGCACTTCCAGCAGGTGCATCACGATGTGTGGGACTACGATTCGGGTGGTCCGCCGATCCTCTTCGAGATGCAGGTGCGCGGGCGGCCGGTGAAGGCGGTCGCTGAAGCGAGCAAGAACGGTTATCTGTACATCCTGAATCGCGAGACGGGTGAGCCGGTGCATCCGATCAAGGAGGTGCCGGTGCCGACGGAAGGCGCGATGCCTGGCGAGCAGCCGTGGCCGACGCAGCCGCTGCCGTTCACCGCCGCTGGCAAGCCGATGAGCCCGGTGTCACCCGTGACACCGCTGGAGATTCCGCCCGAGCGTCTCACCCGAAACAAGATCGTCCCCGCGTTCACGCCGGCGGCGCCGAACCAGATCATCGCGCCAGGCATGGGCGGCGGCGCCAACTACGGATCGTTGTCGTACAGTCCGAGAACCGGATTGCTTTACGTCAACGCGATCGACGATCCCACCAACTCGGGACGTCCGCCGAAGGGGTATTTCTCGGCGTTCGATCCGACGACCGGCGAACTGAAGTGGCAGCAGGTCTACGAAGGCTACGGTCAGGCGGGATCGGTCGTGACTGCGAGCGATGTCGTCTTCGTCGGCAGCGGCAGCAATGTCGCCGGCTACTTCTTCGCGTTCGATGCCAAGACCGGTCGACAGCTGTGGAAGTTCAACACCGGTTCCGGCGTCTTCGGTTCGCCGTCGGTGTATATGGTCAACGGCGAACAGTTCGTCGCGGTGGCGTCAGGGGGAGGGGAGCGTGGACGGCGCGGCGGAGATCTCATTCTCAGCTTCGCGTTGCCCAACGAGCGGTGACCTTCGTTGTGCCAGCTTCGGAAGGCACTCTAGCTTGCTCGTTCGACAACCACCGCGGTGCCATACGCCAGTACTTCGGTGACGCCCGCCGCCACTTCATTCGCGTCGTAGCGTACACCGATCACCGCGTTCGCGCCGGACTCCGCCGCGTGATCGAGCATCAACCGAAACGCGTCGGCACGAGCGCGCTCGCAGAGCTCCGTGTAGATCGTGATGTTGCCGCCGACCAGCGTCTGGAGTGACGCGCCGATATTTCCGACGATGCTGCGCGAACGTACAACGATGCCTCGGACGACGCCGATATTTCGCATGACCCGGAAGCTTGGCAGCTCGAACGTGGTGGTGACGAACGCGGGGTCGATGGGCACGAAAGCCTCCTGGGCAAGGTCCGGCTAAAGCCGGACACTACATGGATACGAAGACGAGAACATCGATCGGCTCGATGATATCTTCGCGCGCCGCCTCCGTGGCGTGACTCCGCAGCGATGCCAGGCCGGCATCGAACTCGGGCCGCGGCAGGCGGGCGAGGATCGAGTCGCTGCCCGTTGACAGTTTGTCGGCGTACTCGGCCCACCCGGCGGCGATGGTCTGTTCGATGATGTCTGACGACACCAGCCGAAACCCTGCCGCCTCGAACGTGTCGCGCACGATCGCCACGGCCGGGAGCGTCTCGTGCAGCATCGAGCGGGTGGATGGGAAGAATGGGACGTACGGGTACGACTCGATCCGCTCCCGGCTTCCGGTCCTGATCACCAGCCAGCCCTCGTCTCTGATCACCCGCCGGCATTCGCGTGCGGCCAGACGCGGCTCGTCGAAGTGATGCAGGCTCATCGACATGAAGATCAGATCGATCGATCGAGACGTGAGCGGAATCGCTTCGGCTCGTCCGCGCTGATATCGGACGCGCGGGTCTCGCTGCTTCGTGCGAGCCACGGCGAGCATCTTCATCGACGGATCGACGGCGACCACCGCCGCTGCGAATCGAGCCGCGAGCGCCTCTGAGAACCTGCCGGTGCCGCAGCCGAGATCCAGAATCCGTGTGACGTCGCGGCTGCCCAAGCGCGCCGAGACGCTCGTCATCCAGAGGTCGAGGAACTCCGGACCGTGATCACGACCTCTGTCGTACGCCGCGGCAATGTCGGTCTTGTCGTAGTCCATTTCTCAACTATTGCGTTCTACCTCCTCCGCGTCCTCCGCCACCTCCACTTCTTCCACTTCTTCCACTTGTTCCACTTCTTCCACTTTTCAACTTCGTCTTCCCCCAGTCTTTGCGCATCTGCGCGATGCCTTCCATGTAAACGGTCGCGCGCTCGCGCTGCTCCTCGGTCGGAAGACTTTTCAGCAACTCGATGGCGTGGTCGAAGTCGTGTTCGATCGTCTGGCGTGTCGTCTTGAAGTAGATCCGCCGGATTTCCGCGATGGCGGCGTCGGGATCCGGTGAGCCCTGCTTGAGCGACGTGAGCGAGACGAAGCCGCCGGGGGCTTTCGCCATTCACCGACTCCGATTCCGCCGCAGACGGGCGCGCATCTGATCGACCGGCAGTGTATTCAGAATGTCGGTGGGCTGCGCCCACGCGCGCCGCGCCATCAGCACCCCCCACTGCAGCCGCTGCAGCGCGCCGGTGGCGTGCGCGTCGGTGGAGATGACCAGTGGAACGCCGTGCTCGACCGCGAGCCGCGCGTGCGTGTCGCCGAGGTCCAGCCGATCGGGCTGACAGTTGATTTCGAGCACCACGCCGTGCTGCGCGGCGGCCGCGACGACGGCCGACATGTCCAGTTGAATCGGCTCGCGCTTCAGCAATCGCCGCCCGGTCGGGTGTCCCAGCACGTCGACCCACGGACACTCGAGCGCGCGCGAGACGCGATCGGTCATCTGCTGCTGGTCCTGCGAGAACTGCGAATGCACCGACGCGACGACGATGTCGAGCTGAGCGAGGCAGTCGTGGGCGAGATCCATCGAGCCGTCGGCCAGGATGTCGCACTCGACGCCCGCCAGCACGGTCAACCCCTCGAATCGTCCGTTGAGGGCCCGCACTTGTGCGGCGTGCTCGAGCGCACGCCGCTCGTCGAGGCCGTTGGCCATCGCCAGCGCCTTGCTGTGATCGGTAATCGCGATGTAGCGGTGCCCTAACTGATGCGCCGCGGCGGCCATCGCGGCGATTTCGTCGCGGCCGTCGGTGGCGGTCGAGTGCATGTGGAGATCGCCGCGCAGGTCAGCCACGGTGACGAGCGGTGGCAGCGTGTGCGCGATGGCGGCTTCGATCTCGCCCCGAAGCTCGCGCAGTTCGGGGGCGACCCACGACATGCCGAGCGCCTCGTAGATCCCGTCCTCGGTCTCGCCGGCGATGCGGCTCTCATCGGTGGCGCGGAACAAGCCGTACTCATTCAGTTTGAAGCCGTGCTGAATGGCGCGGTCGCGGACGGCGATGTTGTGCGACTTCGATCCGGTGAAGTACTGCATCGCCGCGCCGCGGCTTTCGCGTGGCACCAGACGCAAGTCGGCCTGATAGCCACCGGTCAGGCGAACGCTGGCCTTCGTGTCGCCGTGGCCGAGTACCCGTTCGACGCGCGGATGCGTGCTGAAGATCTCCATCAGACGCGCATCGCCTCCGACCGCCAGGATGTCGATATCGCCGCAGGTCTCGCAGCCACGCCGGAGACTGCCGACCGGAATGAACTCGACGTCCGGCGCGAGCGGCTGGAGATAGCCCACGAGATCGGCCGCGGTGGCGGCGGTATCCGTGAGCAGGTGGCGTCCTTCGTCCTTCGACCGTTCTTCGATCGCTTTGAGGATCTGCGCTTCCTTCTTCGCCCCCATGCCTTTCAGCGATCGGAGGCGACCGTCACGCGCGGCCGCCGCGAGCTCGTCGACGCTGCGAATGTTCAGCGTGGAATAGAGCAGGGCGACGGTCTTCGGCCCCACACCTTGCAGGCGCAGCAGATCGAGAATCGTCGGCGGAAACTGTGCGACCAGCTCCTGGTGATACAGCGACGTGCCTGTCGTCGCCAGTTCCTTGACCCGGGCGGCGAGGTCCTTGCCGATGCCGGGAATCGCGCGAAGGCCTTGTTCGTCGAGCCGGGCGACCGCCTGTGGCCATGGTGCGATCGTCTCGGCCGCGGTCCGGTAGGCCCGTACCTTGAAGGCGTTCTCGCCCTTGATCTCGAGCAGGTCGGCGATCTCGGCCAGCACCTGCGCGACCTGCCGGTTATCCACGCGTGAGTCCGTGCCGCTCGAACGTGAAGTCGAGGATGCGGGCGCCACCGGCTGCAAGCGCCGTACGGATGCGCTCGCGAGCCTCCGGCGGTCCATAGCAGAACAAGCAGCCGCCGCCGCCCGCTCCGCACACTTTCGCCGCCGTCGCACCCTGGGCCATCGCGCGTGCGATGAGATCCTCGATCGCAGGTGTGGTCACGCCGGGGGCCAGGCGCTTCCGGTTCTCCCACTCCTCGCCAATCGCTCGTCCGACGCCGTCCCAATCACTCTTCTCGAGCGCCGCGCGCATCGCCAGCGCCGTATCGCGGATTCGTTCGAAGCAATCGAAGACGAAGCGATCGCCGTCGATGTGCTTCTTCGTGATCTCCCAGTTGTTCGTGCCGGAGTTGCGTGGCTCGCCGGTGTAGCACAGCACGATCCGTCGCTGCAGCTCCGTCAGGTCGACATGGAGCGGCACGCGTCGAACGCCGTCGACGTCGAGCTCGACCGCGGCGACGCCGCCGTAGAGTGCGGGCCTGTAGTCCTGCAGCCCGGTGGGCACCTTGATCGCCCGGGCTTCCACGTTCATCGCGACCTGCAGCAGCCCCTCGGGGTCGTAGTGCATGCGCTTCCAGTCGGCAAGCGCGGCACACACCGCAACGTTCAACGCCGATGAGCCCGCGATGCCCGCGCCAGCCGGCGACTGTGACGAAGTCGTCAGCGTGATCCCTCGCACCTCGAAGAAGTGCACGAGCAGCGAGAGCAGCCGCAGCTCCGTGGGGTTCCACAGCTCCCGCCAATCGTCCGCTTCCACGGTGGCGCCGGTGTCCTCGGATCGAATCACGATGCGCAGGTCGTCGCGCCGTTCGACACGCGCCGACGCGCGAAGGCTGATCGCCGCGTTCAGCGTCTGTGCCCCCGGATGAAACAGATAGAGCGGCCAGATGTCGATGGTCCCGCCGGCGAGATCGATGCGTGTCGGGGCTGAGGTCTGGATGCGCACGAAGGAATTATAAGTAGGCCGAGAGCCTAGAGTCCCTTCCTTCCGACGACGTCGATCAGCGCCGGTCCGATCGCGAGTGATGCGCGCCTCCTCGCGTTCGCGAGCCAGTGCCGTCGAAGCGACGCGGCCTGCCTGGCGTCGAACGGCGGCAGCTGCGCAAGCTGGTCCATCACGCCCAGGAAATAGGTCGAGAGCCAGGTCCACTCGAGCGAGCCCGGATGTCCGGTCTTGATTGTCGGCGTGACGTCGATCACGCCGAGCCCGGCTTTCTCGAACATGCCCGGCAGGCGGCTGGCGATGCTGGCGTCGCCGCCATGCGTAGCGAAGAACGCGGCGTCTGCCGCCATGAACGCCGGCCATTCCGGCGGGGTCGGAATCATCGACAGCGTCTCGCGACGATAGTCCTCGATCGCCAGCAGCCCTCCTGGTTTCAAGGCCGCGGCGAGCTGACGAACGTGACGATCGGGATTGGGCAGGAACAGGAACACCCAGCGCGCGAAGATCACGTCGTAATGAGCGCGCGGCAGCGCGGTGTCGCCGAGCATCGACCCCCACACCGTGCCGCGACCGAACCCGTCGCGCCTTGCGATTCGATCGAGCCGCGTGCGAAAGACGGCTGATGGTTCGACGGCGTCGACGGCGCCTCGCACGCGTCGGCGCAACTCGGCGTGGAGCGACCCCTGGCCCGGCCCGATCTCGAGCACTCGCCAGCCTCGGCGGATGCGGAGCCGATCGAACAGCGCGAAGGCGGTTGGAT
The DNA here is from genome assembly GCA_035649395.1 of Vicinamibacterales bacterium. Lineage (GTDB taxonomy): Bacteria > Acidobacteriota > Vicinamibacteria > Vicinamibacterales > UBA2999 > Gp6-AA40. Next base: position 2,040 of record DASRJR010000238.1, on the reverse strand, counting down.
CCCACAGACGGGCTTGCGCTCGCAGCCGCACCGACTCGCGGCGGTTATCGCCAAGCAGGTAGCGGTACGGGCGCCTAAGCGAAATGGCTCGGGAGCTCATCGACACAGCGTACCGAATCCGCAGCAGGGGTTGTGATGGTCACAACGTATCGAGTGTTCACGGTTCAATGTTCAGAGTTCACAGTTCGGGGTTCTGGGTTCGAACAGTGAACCCTGAACCCGGAACTGTGAACCGTGAACGATGAACCCTGAACGGCAAGGTTTTATAATCCTGTTGTGCCAAGCTCCATCCGTCGCGACATCGGTCAGCTTCTGATCGGCAGCCTGCCCGCCACGACCATCACTCCGGAGATGCGGTCGCTCGCCAAGGAATTCTCGTTGGGGGGCGTGATTTTCTTTTCCCGCAACATCGAGGCGCCCGAGCAGGTGGCCGAGCTCTCGCGCGACGTGCAGCAGCTGGCGTCGGAGTTGCCGTTGTGGGTGAGCGTCGATCAGGAAGGCGGCCGCGTCGCCAGGCTGAAGGAGCCGTTCACGCGATGGCCGCCGATGGCGACGCTCGGCCGGAGCGGCAGTGTCGATCTGGCCGCCCGGTTCGGCGCGGCGTTGGCGGCCGAACTGAAGGCGGTCGGCATCACGCTCGACTACGCGCCGGTGCTCGACATCCACACGAATCCGAAGAATCCGATCATCGGCGACCGGGCGCTGGCCGAGGATGCCGACAGCGTGGCGCGACTGGGGGCGACCATCATTCGTGCGCTCCAGGACAACGGCGTGGCGGCTTGCGGCAAGCACTTTCCTGGACACGGTGACACGTCGGTCGACTCGCATCTGGCGCTGCCGATCGTCGAGCATCCGCCCGATCGAATTCGTCGCGTCGAGTTCGTGCCGTTTCGCGAAGCGATTCGCGCAGATGTGGCGTTCATCATGACCGCACACGTGCTGGTGCCGTCGCTCGACGAGGACAAGCCGGCGACCCTTTCGCCGCGAGTGGTGCGGGCGCTGCTGCGAGAGGAGCTCGGATTTCCGGGCGTCATCCTGAGCGACGACCTCGAGATGAAGGCGATTGCGTCCACCTATCGCGTGCCCGACGCCGCCGTCGACGCGATCGCCGCCGGGTGCGACGCGCTGCTCATCTGCAGCGGCGACGTCAGCCTGCAAGCGGCGACGCTCGAAGCGCTCGTGCACGCCGTCGAGCAGGATCGCATTCCATTCAAGCGTCTCGAAGATGCGCTCGTCAGAAACCGGCGCGCCAAGGAGCGTTTCCTGGCGGCGTCCGCCTTGGCGACGGCTGCGTCGGGCCGCCAGGGACAGCTGCGTCACGTGCTCGGCTGCGACGCCCACCAGCGTATCGTCGAAGAGATGGCGCGATTCGCCTGACATGTTGAAACCGCGGGCGTTGAAGCGTGGCGACCGTATCGCGGTCGTCGCCCCGGCCAGCCCGTTCGCGCGCGACGAGTTCGATCGTGGCGTGCAGGAGCTGCGGCGGCTCGGGTTCGAGCCGACATTCGACGAGCAGGTGTTCTCGAAGGAGGCGGGTTATCTTGCCGGGCCGCCGGAGGTGCGCGCCTCCGACTTCATGCGCCACTGGGACGATCCCGAGGTCGCAGCGCTCGTGGCCGTGCGCGGCGGGTATGGCAGTGTGCAGATGCTGCCGCTGCTCGATCGCGAGCGCATGCGGGCCGCGCCCAAGCTGTTCATCGGCTACAGCGACAACACGTCACTCCTGTCCTGGCTGACATGCGTGTGCGGGATCACCGCACTCCATGGGCCGATGCTCGAGGGACGGTTCGCCGCCGGCGCTGAACGGTACGATGAGCGTTCGTTTCTCACGCTGTCCCAGAACGGGCTCGGATGCGAGTTGTCGCCACCGGAGGTGAACGCCGTCCGGCAAGGAGAGGCGAGCGGGCTGCTGTTTGGCGGCACCATCACCACGCTGGTGGCATCACTCGGCACACCCTACGCCTTCGACCCGCCCGAGGGGTGCATCCTGTTTCTGGAAGATGTCAACGAGCGACCGTATCGCATCGATCGTATGCTGAC
>DASRJR010000237.1:0-5657 GCA_035649395.1 Vicinamibacterales bacterium | reverse complement strand
CGGTGAGGCCGCGCGAGCGCGTCACCATTGGTCCCTTCACGGTCGAATTCATCCGCGTCACGCACAGCATGCCGGACTGCGTCGCGCTGGCCATCTCGACACCAGCGGGGACCATCGTTCACACGGGCGACTTCAAGATCGATCAGACCCCGATCGACGGCCAGCACTTCGACCTGCACCGCTTCGCCGAGCTCGGCTCACAGGGCGTCCTCGCGCTGTTCGCCGACAGCACGAACATCGATCGGCGAGGCTTCACGGGTTCGGAGATCGAGGTCGTCGAGGCGTTCGAGGAGCTCTTCACCAGCACACAGGGAAAGCTCGTGGTCGCGGCGTTCTCCTCGAGCATCTACCGAATGCAGATCCTGGTGGACCTCGCAGCGCAATTCGAACGGAAGATCGCCTTTGTCGGCCGGAGCGTGCTGCAGAACTCAGAGATCGCGCAGCGGCTCGGGTTTCTGAAGATTCCCGCGGGCGTGCAGATTCGCGACTCGGATGTCGGCAGTTACGCCTCGCAGGATGTCTTGTGCGTCGTCACCGGCTCGCAGGGCGAACCGCAGGCGGCGCTCTCGCGGATCGCCATCGACGATCACCGGGCCGTCAAACTGCACGAGGACGACACCGTCGTCCTCTCGGCGCGTGTAATACCTGGCAACGAAAAGGCGATCGCCCGGACGATGAGTCACGTGGCCCGCCGCGGAGCGGACGTGATTACGCCGGACATGAAACACGTTCATGTGTCGGGACATGGCTCGGCGGAAGAACTGAAGCTGGTACTCTCGCTCGTGCGTCCACGGTTCTTCGTGCCGATCCACGGTGAGTACCGTCAGCTCTCGCAACATGCACGCACCGCGACTCGGGTCATGAACGGCACCAATTGCAAGGTGCAGGTGCTGCTGGCGCAGGACGGCGATGTCATCCAGTTCGATACGCAAGGCGCACGAATCGCCGACAAAGCGCCGACGGGACGCGTGCTGATCGACGTGACGCGGGTCGGCGAGGTCGGCGACGAAGTGCTGCGCGACCGGCGTCACATCGCCGCCGACGGCCTGGTCGTGGCGGTGGTGGCGATCAGCCGTCACACGGGCGCCCTGGCCAGCGACCCGGAAATCGTGGCGCGAGGCTTCGTGGTCGATTCGGGGCAGGCCGAGTCGCTCTTCAGTGACGCCGAGCGCGTCATTGCAGGGTGCATCGATGAATCGGGCGTCGAGGAGCGGACCGATCAAGGATTGATGACCGAAAAGCTCCGCATGGAGCTGCGGCGATTTTTCAAGAAGCGCACGGGTCGGCGGCCGCTGGTGCTGCCGGTCCTGATGGAGATCTGAGTCTTGCCCGAGTCCACCCTCTCGCGTCGCATCAGCGAGTTCGCCGGCGTCGCGCTCTTCGCGCTCGCCTTGATCTGGCTGATCTCGCTCGTCACGCATGAGCCGGGCGATCCGGTGTGGTTCTTCACCACCGACGGCGTCCACGCTCCGGCCAACTTTGCCGGGCGGGTGGGTGCGTTCATCTCCGAGCTGTCGCTGCAGCTGTTCGGCTACGCCGCATATCTCATTCCCGCCGTCATCGCTGTGGCGGGCTGGCATTACTTCTGGTGCCAGACACCCGACGCCGTTTACACCAAGCTGACTGGCATCGCGCTGCTCCTGTCGTGCTCAAGCGCGTTTCTCAGCCTGGTGTTCGGTGAAACCGAAGTTGGCGGCAAGACGTTCTATGCGGGCGGAACGATCGGCACGTGGCTGGGGCAGGCCATGTCCGAGTACCTCAATCGGACCGGTTCGCTGATCGTCCTGCTCACGTTCATCATGCTGTCCGTCATCCTGTCCACTCAGGTGTCGTTCGGCCGGATGTTCGCCACCGCGTCGGCCAGCTCGCACGACCTGTCCGCACGTGGCCTCGGTTGGATGCGGGCGTGGCTCGATCGCCGGCGAAAGGAACAGGCTCGGCGTCAGGCGATCGCGAAGCACACGAAGACCCCGCCGGTCGTCGCCAGGCCCGCCGCTTCCCCGATGCCGCCCGAACCGTCGGAACGGCCGCGACCGAATCGGCCGACGGTCGTCGACGGTGACGATCATCCAGGGGCGCGTCAGGCGCCGCCGCGCGTGGTGCCTCCCAAGAAGCCGGAGGTCGTCGCTCCCCTTCCGCTGGCCGACGAGCCGAAGGCGCCGGCACAGCGAAAGCGCGGCGACTTCACGCTGCCACCGGTGTCGCTGCTCGACGCCCCGAAGGCCGAACGGAAGATCGACGAGCGCGAGCTGATGGACTCGGCGCGCCTGCTCGAAGAGAAGTGCCGCGAGTTCGCCGTCGAGGGCCAGGTGGCGCAGATCCATCCCGGTCCCGTCGTCACCACCTTCGAGTTCAAGCCCGAAGCGGGCGTGAAGTACAGCAAGGTGACGGGCCTGGCTGACGACCTGTGCCTCGCGATGCAGGCCGAGTCAGTGCTGATCGATCGGATTCCGGGCAAGTCGACGGTCGGCATCCAGATCCCGAACCCGAATCGGGAGGCGATCTCGCTGCGTGAGCTGCTCGAATCGGACGCCTATCTCAGGTCGCAGTCGAAGCTGACGCTGGCGCTCGGCAAGACCATCCACGGCGAGCCGTACGTCACGGACCTGGCGACGATGCCTCACCTGCTCATCGCGGGCTCGACCGGCACCGGCAAATCAGTCGGCTTGAACGCCATGCTCACCAGCCTGCTCTATCGTGCGACCCCGGACGACGTGCGGCTGATCATGATCGACCCAAAGCGGCTCGAGCTCGGGATGTACGAGGAGATCCCGCATCTGTTGTCGCCGGTGGTCGTCGACGCGAAGAAAGCGGCGAACGCGTTGCGCTGGGCCGTGCGCGAGATGGAGGAGCGATACAAGACGCTGGCCGCTGAAGGCGTCCGGAACATCGATCAGTACAACCGCAACGTGCGCAACGTGCTGGCTGAACGCGGCTCGCACGACGAGGACGCACCGAAGGCGCTGCCGTTCATCGTCGTGGTGATCGACGAGCTCGCCGATCTGATGATGGTCGCGAGCAACGAGGTCGAGGAGTCGATCGCTCGCCTGGCGCAGATGGCTCGCGCGGTCGGGATCCATCTGATTCTCGCGACGCAGCGGCCGTCGGTGGACGTGATCACCGGCCTGATCAAGGCCAACCTGCCGTCACGTATTTCGTTCCGCGTCTCGTCGAAGACCGATTCGCGGACGATTCTCGACAGTAACGGCGCCGAACAACTGCTTGGCAAGGGCGACATGCTGTTCCTGCCGCCCGCCTCGTCGCGCGCGATTCGGCTGCACGGGCCGTATATCTCCGAGCAGGAGAGCGCCCGGCTCGCCAGCTTCCTGCGCAAGCAGGGCAAGCCGGTCTTCGACGACACGATCACCCAGGACGACGAGAAGGCGGGCACCGGCGCGCTCGAGTTCGAGAAGGACGATCTCTACGACGAAGCCGCACGCATCGTCGTCAGCAGCGGCCAGGTGTCGATCTCGTATCTGCAGCGAAAGCTCCGAATCGGCTTCAGCCGCGCCGCTCGGCTCGTCGACATGATGGAGGCCGAAGGGCTCGTGTCACCGGGCGCCGGCGGCAAGCCGCGGGAGGTTCTCGTCGATCGTTCCTACTTCGAGGAAGTCGATGCGCAGCTTCGCTAAAGCGGTCGCGGTCGCGCTGCTGGTGGCCTCGACGATGCCGGAGGCGCTGGCCCAGTCGTCGCAGGCGCAGCGGCTGTACCAGGACGCGCTCGAGCGGGAACGGGCGCTGCGGAAGGAGATGAACGCACCCGAGGCGTCGCCCTCCCTGCTGACGCGGATTCGCGCGCTCGTCGGCGCTTACGACGACATGTCGAAGCTGTTTCCGTCGAGCGGCTTCGGCGACAACGCGCTCTGGCAGGGGGCCCGTCTCTCGGCTGATGCGTTCTGGCAATTCGGTGAGGCGATCGATCGAACGGCGGCGTTGCGGCTCTTCACGGCGTTGACATCGCGATTCCCGGCGAGCTCGCTTGGCCGTCAGGTGCCGGAGCACACCAAGCGGCTCAACGACGCAAAGGCAGGAGCCTCGCCACTGGCGGCACCGCGGGTCGCGACTGCGCCTCCGTCTGCGAGTCGGCCCGTACCGAATACTCCGCCCGCGAGTCCGCCAGTCCCGATCACCCCGCCCGCGAGCGCCCGGGTCGCACCTCCGCGCGCGAGTCCGCCTATGCCAACGACTCCACCCGCGAGTCCGCGTGTCCCGACCACCCCGCCCGCGAGCCAGACCGTGACCGAGCCGCGACCGCGAACGAGCGGCGTGACTGCGCTCCACGCCATTCGACGCGACGTCCTCCCTGAGGCGCTCCGGATCACGCTCGAGCTCGCGCGCGAGGTGCCGTTCTACAGCCAGCGGATCGAGGGGCCGCCGCGCGTCTTCATCGACCTGCAGAACACGCGTCCCGTCGAACCGCTCAGCGGCGCGGCGATCCCATTCCCCGACGACATGGTGAAGCAGATTCGCGTCGGGCGGCAGGCCGATGCCCGAACGCGTGTCGTGCTCGATCTTCGTGGCGCCGGCCGCTACAGCATCTACACGCTCTACGAGCCGTATCGAATCGTCGTCGATTTCGAGCGGCCCGCCGCGTCCGACGCGGTGGCGGCACGCGGTAACGATCGCAGCGCGAGCGCAGCGCGCGCGCCCGTTGCGCCGCCGCGCGCCGCTGATCCGACATCACCTCCAGCAAGCGGCAACGCCCGGACGGTCGAGCGGAGAGGTCTTACCGGCGACGTCGAGGTCGCATCAACCGTCGATCGCAAAGTCACATCGCCGGCAGCGAACGACACCGCCCCGGTTCACGCTGTGACGAAGCCCACCCAGCAAAGTGACGTCGTCGTCGCGCAAACGACCGTTCGCCGGACGGTCCCCGTCAAAGACGTGAGCACGAGCGCGGTCAGCGAACCTGCTGCAGCGCCGCAAGCCGAGCCGGTCGACCCACTCGAGACGGCGGTCGTTCCTGGGAATGACGCCGCGCCGGCTCGCCCGGCTCCTCTGCCGCCATCGGCCAATCGGAATGGAAACTTCTCGCTCTCCCGCCAGCTCGGCCTCGGCATTGCGAAGGTCGTCATCGACGCCGGACACGGCGGGCACGATCCGGGTGCACAGGCGCGAGGGCTGACCGAAGCCGATCTCGTGCTCGACGTCGCGCTGCGCCTCGAGAAGCTGATGCTCAAGGAGGGCGGTTTCGAGGTCGTCCTGACGCGCCGCACCGACAGCTACGTTTCGCTCGAGGAGCGCACGGCCATCGCGAACAAGGCCGGCGCCGATCTCTTCCTGTCGATTCACTCGAACGCCAGCGCCAGCGCGAGCGCGCGCGGGATCGAGACTTACTTCCTCAACTTCGCTCCCAATACTGAGGCTGAAGCGGTGGCGGCGCGTGAAAATGCGGGCGAGGCGCGAACGATGCGAAGCCTGCCCGAGATCGTGCGCGCCATCGCGATGAACAACAAGCGTGCTGAGTCGCGCGACTTCGCGTCGATGGTGCAGAACTCGATGTACACGGAGATGCGGAAGTCGAACAAGGAGTTGCGGAATCTCGGCGTCAAGCAGGCGCCGTTCATGGTGCTCGTCGGCGCGACGATGCCAGCCGTGCTCGCAGAGATTTCTTTCATCACCAACCGTCAGGATGCGACGCTGCTCAAAACGGATAA
>DASRJR010000236.1:0-9051 GCA_035649395.1 Vicinamibacterales bacterium | reverse complement strand
TCGTCATGCTCGCCAACCGCGACGGCAACCTGGAACTGATGATCGCGAGAGGACGTGGGCGTACGACGTTGTCCGGCTCGTCGTTCATCACCAGCGAAAAGATTCCACGCGAGGTGTTTCGAACGGGCAAGACCGCGATGGTCGACGACTTGGAAGAGGCGGAGCACGAACGAACGCGCGCGGTGGGAATCCGTCAGGTACGATGCGTTCCGCTCCGTATCACGCCGATGAAGACATCGGCCAATGCGACGTCGGGATCACGCGTGATAGGCGTGCTGTATCTCGATAGCCGGGAACGGAGCACCCTGGCCGCCTCGACGCAGTCCTCACTCGAAGCGTTTGCCACTCAAGCCGCGATGGCGATCGACAGCGCCCGACTGTACGGAGAGTCGGCGGAGAAGCAGCGCATCGAGCAGGAACTACGACTCGCCGCGCAGTACCAGCACGCGCTCTTTCCCGAGGCGGTCTTCGAGGGTGCCTCCGTGAATCTGGCGGCGAGTTCGATTCCATGCCGCACCATCGGAGGAGATTTCTTCGAATACATCGAGCTGGCCGCAGGGGCCTTCGGTTTCGCCCTGGGTGACGTGGCCGGCAAAGGTCCCCCCGCAGCGCTGCTGGCGACGGCAGTCCAGGCCCATTTCGAGGCTCAGGCCTCGGTCAGCGCCAACCCCGCCGAGGCGATGACACGGCTGAATGCAGTGCTCCTGCGCCGCGCGATCGAAGCACGGTTTGCCACGATGTTCTACGGTGTCATCACTCCGGAGGGGACATTGACGTACTGCAACGCGGGACAGGAGCCGCCGCTCCTGATTACCAGGACGGGCATCTCTCGACTGGAGTCGGGTGGGCCGGTGCTCGGCCTGCTTCCAGCCGCCTCGTACGAATTTGGTACGTTCGACCTCCATCGAGGTGATGTCGTGGTCGTGTGCAGCGACGGCGTCACCGAGGCGCGGAACACGACAGGAGAGGAATTCGGTCAGACGCGGCTCGACCATGCCGTGCGGGAATGTCACGGCGCGAAGCCGGAGGCAGTTCTCGAGCAAGTGATGGAAGCGGTACGCAAGTTCTCCGAGGGCGAGGCGCAGGCCGATGATGTCACGGCGCTCGTCATGCGGTACCACGGGAGCACCACGTGACGAAATCCGCCGACGACAACCCGTCGCCAGCGATGGCTTACCTCGTCGAGTTCTTCTCCAGTTCGCGCGCCCCGCGGAGGATTGCGGGCAGGCCGTAGTTGCCCTCGTGGCACGCGTACTCGAACATCCGCTCGCCGGTCATCTTGAGCGGAATCATCACCGTCCACGGCCGCGACCACACGGTGGGGTCGTCGAAGGTGACGTAGTACTCGAGCGTGTCCGCCGACACGCGGCGGAACTTCTCGATGGTGTGCACCTTCTCGCTGGCCCCCACGCGCGTGGCGTTGGCGACGTAGTTGGTGGTATCGACGACCAGTGTGTCGCCGTCCCATCGAGCGTGCGAGTCGCCGTGGTACTGGCGTATCGACGGTGCGATGTGCGACGTGCGGTCCACCGAGAAGATGCGCACGTCGTGAATCATCTCGGCGCGCAGCGCGACGACACCCGTGCCTTGCGTGATCTCGAAGTAGCTCTGATAGCCCGCGCGGATGTTCGGCGTGCCGTAGCTGATACAGCGAGTGCCCAGCGACAAATCCGCGGCGCTGTCCGCCGGCCCTCTCGCTGGCCGCGCCGCCGCTTGTGCGCGTGCGCGTTCTGCCGCGCCGGCCGCCGGAGCGGGAATCCGGCCATCGGGCGGATCGATGATGAGCGAGGTGCGGTGGTCCCACACCCGGTCCGACAACCACGTCTGGTCGTAGTTGCCGACCTGCGTGTCGCTGGAGCTGAACTTCGTCTTGCCCTCGATCGCGGCGGTGAAGAGCTCGTCGGCAAAGAACGCGTCGCCGCCGTCCATCATCTTCGTCGCGCGCACCTTCAGGTCCGCGAGCTCGGCGTCGGTCATGGTGGTGCGCAGGCCGAACTGCTTCGGCCGCTCGAGCGGCGTCATGCCGTTGTTGGCCCACACGCCCTGGAAGTCAGGATGACCATCCGGCATCCGCGGCACAGACCACTTGCTCTGTCCGAGGACGACGGTGGTAGAAAGAGCGATGCCCATCAAGAAACTGATCACGGTCCGTCGAGGCATGGGCTGTCTCCTCTCTTCAGCGTGTCATCGATTCAACGGTGGCAGCAATGGCTTGCGCTCCGCCGGAAGGTTGCAGCGTAACATGGTGTTTGCGAGCTGCTTCAACGGAGGGGATATGCGGTATGCCGTGCTCGGGTGTGTCGTGGCGGCGGCGATAGCGGCGCCGGCTGTCGTCACTGGCCAGTGGATCAAATATCCAACGGAAGGCGTGCCGAGAAACGCCGATGGCAGCCTGAACCGGAACGCGCCGGCGCCGCGCCTGCCGGACGGACGCCCCGACTTCTCGGGGCTCTGGCACGCCGCCGATCCCAACCGGTGCAAGGGTCGCGGCGGCGAGTTCGCCCAGTGCGGCAACGAGATAGGCGGATCGCCGCTCGGCGGCAACCTGGGCCGAAACCTGCCCGGAGGCACCCTGCCCTATCGACCCGAGGCGGCCAAGCTGGCCGCGGCGCGCCACGCCGACGACAGCCGCGACGATCCCCACGTCCGGTGTCTGCCCGACAACCCGCCGCGGATGTGGACGCTGCCGCACCTCACGAAAGCGATCCACAGTCCCAAGCTGCTGGTGCTCCTCTACGAGATCAACGCGATGTACCGGCAGATCTTCATCGACGGCCGGCCGTTCCCCGAGGATCCAAACCCGACGTGGAACGGCTACTCGGTCGGGCGTTGGGACGGCGACACGCTGGTCGTTCAGACGCGCGGCTTTCGTGACGACCTGTGGATCGACACATGGGGCAGCCCGATGAGCGCGGCAGCGACGATGACAGAGCGGATCAGCAGGCCGACGTTTGGCAGGCTCGAGATCGAGCTCACCATCGACGATTCGAAGAACTACACACGACCGTTCACCGTGAACCTGACGCAGAACTTCGCGCCCGACACGGAGCTCATCGACGAGTTCTGCCTCGAGAACGAGAAGTCGTACGAACGGATGATTCGTTCTCGGGACAAGTAGGGGCCTACGCTCCGGCCTGAGGCTTCATTCTCACGACGGCCGCGATAATCGCGGACCAGCGGACAGGGTTCACGCCGCGCAGGATCTGGCGCGCGCGAATCAGCGCGTCCGGGGTCACTCGAGATGCGCTCACCGGTTGGCCCGAGCCGAAGGCCAGCAACTTCTCGGTAATCGTCGTGCGGAAGGCGTTGGGGTGCTGCAGCAGCACGGTGCGGAGCTGGACGACGCCGTTCGTCGGCGTGCCGTCGACGAAGGCTCCCGAGGCATCGACCGGTCCCGCCTGGTCGTTGCTGCGCCAGCGGCCGATCGGATCGAAGTTCTCCAACGCATAGCCCAGCGGAAAGAAATTCCGGTGACAGTTCACGCACGGTGCGGCGGGCAGCGTGCGCGTCTGTGGCGTAATCGGGAATCCCGGCTTCACCGGTTGGGCACCAGGGAATGGCCGCGGTGGGGCTGCCCCCAGGAAGTGGAGGCGGACCCACATGGAGCGGGCGGCCGGCGAAGTGTAGGTCGCGTCCGGGCCGCGCTGATGCCGGGACGTCACCATGAGGACGCTTCCTTGCCCGAGCAGTCCTGACCGCTCCGGCGCGGACAGCGTCACCCGACGGAACTGCGGCCCGGTGACGCCCGGAATGCCGTAATGACGCGCCAGCTGCTCGTTCAGGAATGTGTAGTTCGCATTCCAGAGCTCGATCGGGTCGCGATCCTCCCGCAGTTGACTGAGGAGGAACAACGTCGTCTCTGTCGCCATGGCATCGCGCAGCGAGACGTCGTACTCGGGAAACTCCGTCGTATCCGGATCGGCTTTGCCGAGCTGATCGAGACCCAGCCACGCGAAGAAGAAGCGCGAGACAAGAGCTTGCGCGCGTTCGTCGCCGAGCATGCGGATGATCTGACGTTCGAGCGTTGCCGGGTCCGTCAGGCGGTTGCGCTGCGCATCCTCGCGAAGCGAGGCGTCGGGCGCGCTGTTCCACAACAGGAGCGCAAGGCGATCGGCGATCTCCTGGCTGGTTGCGTCGGCCGGGGGCGCTGCGTCCGCCCCCAGCGCCGACTCAATCGACGCGAGCACCATGTCGTACGCCTGCCGGTCCGGGCGTGCGGCACCGACCGGTGGCATCGTCCCCGCCTGAAGCTGACGATATGCCCGGGTCCACATGTCGGGGTTTTCAGCGATCCGGGCCGTGTCGAACTGGTCGAGCACCGCTCCGGAGGGAGAACGCATCACACCGTTGTGGCAGCCGGCACAGTACGTGTCGACGACTGTCGATGCCGTGTGTGCAGCGGCCTGCGATCCGACAGCAGACGCGGGTCGCGGCTCTGTCGTTTGCGCCGCGCGCAGAGAGGACACACCGCTAGCAAAGAGGGCGGCGAGAATGACCGCAATCGAGACGATGCGCATGCCGGTGACGGTAACCTAGCGACGGCTGACGGATTTCACGAAGCTGTCTGCCCGATGCAAAGTCTTTGTCACGGAACGAGAGTCTTCGTCTGGAATGGCGCGCTCGCCGCGATTCCGGCAAGGATGGACGACCAGCGATAGCCACGTGCCGAGGCGTCGCGGACAATCTTGCGAACCGCTGGCGTCTCGTAGTCATAGATTCGTCGGGCCTGGCCCCTCCGATTGAGCGCGTAGGCGAGGAGCTGCTGCGTCACGGACGTGTAATACGCCTCGCGGTACTTCAGCAGCCCGGCTCGAAGTTCGGCCGGTCCGTTGAAACGTGTGCCGTCCATCAACAGGCCCGATGCGTCGATCGGCGCTCCTCCGTCCGCGGTCCGCCAGGCGCCGATGGCATCGAAGTTCTCGAGGGCAAGACCCAGTGGATCGAACCTGCCATGACAACTCGCGCACGAGGGATTCGTCTTGTGCGCCATCATGCGCTCGCGCATCGTGTCTGGCGGAGTGCGCGGCCCTTCTGCCAGCGACGGGACATTGGCGGGAGGAGCGGGCGCGTCCATCCCGAGGAAGCGAGTCCACAAGTAGAGGCCACGCTTCGTCGGCGACGTGCGTGCTCCGTTGGAGAGCGCGGTCAACGGTCCCGCCTGACCGAGAAGACCGCCGCGGTTCGTGTTCGGCCAGGTGACTCGCGTGAACTCCTTGCCGCTGACGCCGGACAGGCCGTAGTGACGCGCCAGGCGTTCGTTGACGTAGGTGTAATCCGCCGTCCACAACTCCACCGCATCGCGGTCTTCGCGCAGCTGACTCTCGAGAAACAGTCGCGTCTCGGTGCCCATCGCCTGCCGAAGCTCGGTGTCGAATTGAGGAAACACGGCCGGGTCGATCTGGGCGGTCCTCAAGCGGTCGAGTGCCAGCCATGCGGTAAAGAAGTTGTCCACCAGGCTGACGGACCTGTCGTCACGCAGCATTCGGAGTACTTCTTGGTTCAGCGCCGCGGCATCATCGAGATCTCCCCGACGTGCAGCTTCGAGGAGCGGCCCATCCGGGGCGCCGTTCCAGATGAACATGGCGAGGCGCGCCGCCAACTCGGTGGCAGGCGCGCGCTCCTCTGCCAGCGGCTCTTCATGGACCTTGGCACCTGCGCGCGTCGACCGTAATGCCGTCAACCGCTTCTGCGCGATGGCGACCTCGGTGCGCTGCTCGGGATAAGCGCGCACCACGCCGGCATACGTGCTCGCGGCTTCCTGGTCGGCTCCGAGCTTTTCCTGGGAGCCGGCCATGCGAATCAGCGACTTTGCTGCCAACGCGCGATCCTTGCCCGCGGCCTGTGCCGCCTGTGCGTACAGCGCGATCGCCTGCTTCAGATCGCCGCGCGCGTGCTCCTCGACGAGACCGCGTTGGTACAGTTCCTGTGCACTCTGCGCCGCCAGGCCAATGGGCACGACGAGCGCGACGAGCACGCACAGCCCGACCCGGATCCTGTTCATAGGTTCCTATCGGGTACGAACTTGTAGCCGACTCCATGAACCGTTTGAATGTGAATGGGACGCGCCGGATCGGCTTCGAGCTTGGCGCGCAGGCTGGCGATGTGATTGTCCACCGTCCTGGTGACCGGATACGAATCGAGGCCCCACACTTTGTTCAGGATGTCGTCGCGCGTGACGACGGTGTCCTCGCGCGAGGCGAGGAAGCGAAGCAGCGCGAACTCCTTTCGCGTCATGTCCACAGGCCGTCCACGGACGTGCGCCGCATAGCGCCGGAAGTCGACCTCCACCTGCCCGAACCTGAGCGTCGCTGGCGCGCCCGACATGGACGAAGCGCGACGCAACAACGCGCGTACTCGCGCCATCAGCTCCGGAACGGAGAACGGCTTGGTGACGTAATCGTCTCCGCCAAGGTCGAGGCCGCGAACGCGATCGGCTTCTTCGCTCCGCGCCGTCAACATCAGCACGGGCACCTGCACGTCTTCCGTCCGCAGCTTCCGGCACAACTCGAGACCGCTCATGCGCGGCAGCATGAGGTCGAGCACGATGAGGTCGGGCTGCTCTTTCTGGTTGAGCACATAGGCCGACTCACCGTCGCTCGCCGTGATCACCTCGTACTGCTCGAATCGCAGATTGTCCGCGACCGTTCGCAGGATGCCGGGATCGTCTTCGACCACGAGCACCTTCGTCATGCCTGTGCCTGCAGCGGAAGGCGCACGGAAAACGTACTGCCACGGCCCGGATCGCTGACGACGGCAATGCGGCCCCGGTGCGCTTCGACGACGTGACGCGCCAGCGGAAGCCCCAGGCCGGTACCGGCGATGCCCGCGGTCTCCATCGACTGGACACGGTGGAAGCGTTCGAAAATGCGCGACTGGTCGTCACGCGCGATGCCGATGCCGTGGTCAACGACATCGACGAATGCCTCGCCATCTCGGGTGCCAATACGCATGTCGATGCGCCTCGCCTCGCCCGAATACTTCATGGCGTTCCCGAGCAGATTGAGGATCGCCTGCGTCAACGCTTCCGGATCAGCCAGTAAGGTCGGCGCACTGCCGTCGCTCGAGATGGTCAGCGTGAAACCCAGTTGCGAGAGCGCGTACTCCATGGTCTTCGCGGCCGACCGCACCACGTCTTCGAGCTGGGTCGGCTGCAGGTGATACGTCTTGCGCCCCTGTTCGATGCGCGAGAACTCGAGCACGCTGTCGACCAGACGCGTCAGCCGCTCGCTCTCGCTGAGGATCGTCTTGAGATAGTCGGCGGTCGTCGCCGCGCTGTCGGCGCGCCCCAGCAACAGGGTCTCGGCGTGCGCCCGGATCGATGTCAGCGGCGTTTTCAGTTCATGCGAGACGCTCGCGACGAAATGGGACCGCATCGCCGCCGTCTCCGTTTCGCGATGCACGTCCCGCAGCAGCAGATACCCGGCGAGCAGCGCAGCGCCGAATACCACACACAGCATCGAGGCATAGAGCACGCCTGGCACCGGAGGCGGAACGGTGAAACGACCAGGCGGCCACCGCACGTGAAGATCGACGAACCCATCGCCGAGCGGGAACGCGTCAGCCATGGGACCAACCCGGAGCGTGACGTCCTCCGGCACGATTCGTCGCGACGACACCGCCATGATCACGGGCGGCGCGAATGAGGTGGGCGATACGAGCGTGAGGAGCCACGGTTCATCGCCGTAACCCATCCAGGCGAGATCGCCGGGACCCGATCGCGACGCCCGCTGCAGGACTCCGAGCCGGTCGTGCATGTCCTGGACGAGGGTGGAGATCTGCTCGGCGTTGCGAATCTCCACGGCGAGTGTGCGCAGCGCCTCCGCAGCCGCGGCACTGGAGCTCCGGCGCAGCAACGCCTGCAGGATGAAGGCCTCATTGGGCGAGCGCCATTGCGGCGCACGGGCACGGCGCAACAAAAAGTCCGTCACTGCCTCATCGCTCTTTCCGTTGGCGAGCAGGCGCTCGGCCGCGTACACCCCGAGCGGGACGCCGTCGGCGTCCGACACATCGCCACACGCCTGCAACGCGGCGCGATCGATGCGCTCGGCGTCCGCCGTCATGCCGGCTTTCAGATAACTGCGGCCAAGCCACAGACGGGCGGAGCACTGCTCCCACGGTGAGCGCGCCATCTCCAGGAGGCGGCGGTACGCGGCGACGGCTGCGGCAGGGTCGTTCTGGCGGAATTCACGCGACTCGGCTTCGCGCTGCGCGCGCGCGAACTCCGCCGTGGAAAGAGGCGCGGTGCGTCCGTCTTCCCATGGCACGACCATGCGGTCGTCCATGAGCGGAGCGACGAAGACAATCGGAGAGTTCGGTGGAAGCCGGCGACCCGACTCCCCGATCAAGCGGTTGACTTCCTCCAGACGAAGGGCCTGCAGGTGGGCCGTCAGTTCGCGGCGCAACTGGTCGAGCGCTTCGCGTCGCTGCTCGGAGGCGCGCCGCTCGGACAGCTCCGTCTCCTGTCGAACGACACGGACGACCAGCAGGATGACGGCAGCGGTGGGAATCAGAATGGCGGACAGGAGCAGCGCGATTCGACGCGCACGTCGCCGATAATCTCCGGCCGTCTTGACCGCCTCGATTCGTCGCGTTTGAGTTAGCGTCCGCCGGTCAAGGCGGCCTGCCCGCGCGAAGCGCGGGCAAAAAGATACTGTCCTGGCGAGGCGGAGCCTCACTGGTCAGAGCGGAGCCTCGCCAGGACCCACGGCAGTATTGTAGGTCCGGCGACAGCGGCGGTTTTGTCATGAAAATGTATGCTGGCCTGCGCCCCCGCACTCGTGGATCTCAATCCTGGGAGATTGACTCAGATGAAAAGAGCAGCGCCGCTGACGGTGGCGGCGTTCGTCGGGATGATCCACGCCGCGGCCGCGCAACAGGGCCCGGCGCCCAGCAACAGTACCGCTCCTTCAACGCCCATCGACTATGCCGCTGCACGTCTGCAGCGGCGGCTGCCCGCCGTCCGGACCGCCGGTCCCATCGTCGTCGATGGCACATTCGACGAAGCGTCGTGGAGCGATGCACCCGTCGCGTCCGGCTTCATCCAGAACGAAC
>DASRJR010000235.1:0-8253 GCA_035649395.1 Vicinamibacterales bacterium | reverse complement strand
ACGATCGCGACATACGCCACGGCGAAGAGCGCCGGCGCAACGCGCCCGGCCACCACCTCCGTCACCCATCGCCGGTTCGGCAATACAGCGAGCAGCACCCAGCACACGACGGAGAGACCATTCCCGAGCGAGAAGATCTGTTCGGCCGTCATCAGATGACCTCCTCAGATCGCCACCGCACGTCCGGCGGCATTCGTGCCGGCAAGCCACGCGAGACCCGCCGCTGCCAGCGTGGCGATGGCCCACGCGCCAAGCTGGCTGATCGTTGCGGCATCGGGTGAGATGAACGGCACACCCCGGAGCGCCTCGACGAGCAGGATCACGTAGAGCGCGGCGTAGCTGACTCCGCCGATGATCATCAACCGGGCGCGCACGGGCCGCGGAGCGTGGCGGCGCGCCAGTAACAGCGCCAGGAGGGGAAGCACCTGCAGCGCGTGAAGCCCGATGAAGTGCGGGATACGAACGTCGCCGTGCTCGGTGCTCCAGCCGGTACCGATCAGGCCGGGACCGCCGTCGGGCGCGCCAACGGTGTGCGCGCCAGCGATGGTCATGCGCGCTCCGGCTCGCGCCGCTTCCAACTGCGTCGTCGTTGGCCGCGTCATCAGTCCGCCCGTTATCGCGCCGACGATGGTGATGCTCATGCCGAGGCGGAGCGCCCACCCGAGCGCCGCGTCCTCGAATCGGTGACGCCACAGCGCCACCGCCACAGCAATGGTCGACAGCGTCTGGATCACAATCGCGAGCCCCATGATCGAGAACAGGACGGTGTCGACGAGTGTGCCGACGTTGAAGTGACTGGTGGTTCCGCGCCACGCCTGGGTGGCGATGATGGCCATCTCCAGCACCATCACGACCGTCGTCAGCCAGCCGATGATGCGCCGGGTGCGGGGCCAGTCCGGAAGCAGCGTGAAGATCCACGCCAGCGTTACGGTGTAGATGGTGATTGAAATGGCGAACTTGGCCGGCTTGAGCCACGCCGGGGCGCCGGTGATAACCGTCGGGTCGACCACCAACCCCACGAGGGCGCCGGCGAGGACGACCAGCATCAGCGCGGCCGTCGTGATGAGCTCTGGGCTGGTCTGCCACAGTCGTCGCAACATAGTACCCACTCTTTCTTGCAATGTAATCATTGTCAACATCAGGCTATCGCGACAAGTTGACGATGTCAACATCTGCAGCTACGATGGGGTCCATGGCAGGTTCCGCCTCGAAACGGCCCAGGAGGAAGCGCGCTGGTCAGTACCACCACGGCGACCTGCGCCGGGCGCTGATCGATCAGGCGCTTCGGACGATCCTGACGGCCGGGGTCGAGGGTTTGACGCTACGCGGAGTGGGCGAAGCGCTCGGGGTCTCTCGAACGGCGCTGTACCGCCATTTTTCCGACAAGCAGGCGCTTGTCGCGGCGGTCGCACGTGAAGGCTTCCGTACATTCCGGCGCGCGCTCGTTGACGCATGGGAACAACAGGGCCGCGGCCGAGCCGGCTTCGAGGCCATGGGCGAAGCCTACTTGCAGTTCGCGGTCGCTCATCCGTCCCACTACCGCGTCATGTTCGGCCGGTTCATGGAATCGTGCGCACGCGATCCGGAGCTGATCAACGAGGCCACCGGCGCGTTCCAGGCGCTACTGGACGCGCTGGTCGAAGGTCAGCGTGAAGGATGGGTGCGCCAGGACGACCCGGTGATCCTCGCGCGTTTCGTCTGGTCGGTGACGCATGGCATCGCCATGCTCGTCATCGACGGCCAACTGCGTGACAGCGACGAGGCCGGCACGGCCTTGAACCGGTACGCGGCGGAACGAATCCAGGCCGCGATCGCACCGTCACTCTGACGCGACGCTCTCCGCCGGGCGCGACGCGGCGCCAGGAAGTGCTTAAGGCATCTCCCATCCGGGCGGACCGGGAATCGTGCGGGTGTGGTGAAACGTGTACTCGCCGAGCACACGCTCGTGTCCACCCTCCTCCACCGCGATCAGGCGAGCGACCATCGTGGATGTCGGTGACGCCTTGGCCCACGTGATCGACTGCTGGCAGATGACGCGATCGGTGTCGGCGCGAATCGGGATGTCGGTCATTCGCCGATGCTCGATCCCGCGTGAGTCGCACCAACTCAGATCAACTCGCGACGCCTTCGTCACATCTACGGCGAGACGTGCCGCGAGCACATCGTCATCAGCGGAGACCGTGCACTGGATCGCCTCGCCTGGTGAAGCGGCGTACTCGCGGACCCGCAGCCCACGCTCGCCGGCATGCGTAATCAGCTGTTCGCCGACGATGACCTGCAACGAGCCCGATCGGGCGAGGGCGCCGAGCCCCTCGGCGAGAGCGATCATCTCGCGGAGGCGGTCGCCGCAGCCGTCGCAGGTCATCACGTGCTCCTCGAGCGTCTCTTCAGCCTGAGGAGGCAGGACCGCGAGCCAGTAGTCCATGAGCACGGCGGCGTCGATCGGGTTCGAGCAGCCCGCGTTCCGGCGCGGAGTCGTCACGCGGTCGCTCCCATGCACTCCCGCAGCTGGTGAAGGGCACGATGACGGATCACGCGAACGTTCCCCTCGGATAACCCGAGAAACGCCGCCGCCTCGGCAGCCGTCTGCTCGTCATAGAACGTCATCACGACAACGGAGCGTTCACGTTCGCCGAGGCTTTGAACACATCGAGCCAGTTGCGATCCATCCAGTCTGGGCGCCGGCGGTGGCTCCGGCACGAGGACCGCTCCGAACGTGTCGAGCAACTGCTCCTGCCGGCGAACGCTGCGGCGCAAATCGAGCACGGTCATCCGACAGGTTCCCAGAACGAACGGCGCGAGCTTGTCCGAGTCACGCAGACGACCGGCTCGCAGAGCCTCGATGGTCTTGAGCAACACCTGCTGCACCAGATCGTCTGCAGCGGCCCCCGATCTCAGGTGACGAAGCCCATACAGCCGGATGCGCGGTGCCATCCGGCGGCACATTTCGGCCTCGGCGTCCCGCTGCCCTGCGGCAATGCGCTGCGTGACCTCGGCGTCGCTCAATTCGGAGAGCATTCACCATCAGTCTACGTGTTGCCGCACGGGTCGCGACAGCTACGCCGGCAACACGCCAAGCTGTTGCAGCAGGGCGACGTTGTCCAGCACGGCCCAGTGCTCGACGACTTGGCCGTCGAGAACGCGGTTGCACTCGATGCCTGAAAACGTCACGACACGCCCGGTGGCCGGAATGCCCTGGAACTCACCCTGATGCGTGCCGGTCATGCTCCAGCGTGCGGTTGCTGAGTCCCCTTCGGCGATGCACGAATCGATCGAGATCCGCGCGTCAGGAAATGCGCTGCTGAAGGCCACCATGAAGCTGGACCAGCCATCGGCATCGAAGGCGTCGGGCGTACCGGACACGTGCCCTCGGAAATCCGGGCTTCGCATCGCTCGCTCTGTCGTCCAGTCGCGCTCGTTGAACGCCTGGATCCAACGCCGTGTCACGCTCTTCGGATCGCGCGCCGGGCTGTTTTGATCTATGAACCCCTGCGGCTCTTCCGGCAGCGGGCCAAGAATCTCGACCTGGTACTTCGCGGCCACCGCCATGAGTTTCGCCATGTCGGGTGGCGCCGGTGCTGCCTCGGCCATATCCGCGACGAACTGTGCGAAGCCGGCGGGGGCACACAGCAGCAGCATGCGCGCAGGCGCGTTGCCCAGCACCTTGAAGCCGTGCGGGATGTTGCGGGGTCCGAAGACATACGTCCCGGCCTTCGCCCGAATCCAATTGCCGCCACACACGAACGCCATCTCGCCCTCGAGGACGTAGAAGGCCTCATCCTCGAGACGATGGATGTGATAGGGCGAGACGAATCCCGCCGGCATCAGATTCTCCACGAGTCCGAATGCGCCGTTGGTCGTTTCGCTGGTCGCCCTCAGGAATGTGGGAAGTCCGAGGAAGTAGAGGGGCGGTTCGTCGGTCGTATTGACCTGGGGCTGAAGGGCATGTGTGATCATCGGACTCTCCTTGGCGACCGGACGGTGCCGGATCTTCGGGCTACAACCACCATGTGTCACGACGGTGCCCTCGCGTTACAGCGGACATATTTCCGGGGGATCGTGTGGCCAACGGCCTGCGCGGCCGTCGCTATGTCAGCGGTGGCGTTGGCCCAGACGCCAGACGCGACCCTCGTCGCAAACGCCCGGGCGATCCACGAACGCGTTCTCACCATCGACACGCACATCGATTTCGACACCGCCCACTTCACGGCCGAGTGCAACTACACGCGGCGACTCCTCACACAGTTCAATCTGCCGAAAATGCGCCAGGGCGGCCTCGACGTCGCGTTCCTGAACGTCCATGTCCCACAAGGGCCGCTGACCTCGTCCGGCTACGCGGATGCGTATCGCCAGGCCGTCGCGAAGTTCGACGCCGTCCATCGATTGACCGAGCAGATCGCGCCGAAGGAGATCGGGCTCGCGCTGACGCCGGCCGATGTGACTCGCGTGGCGCAAAGCGGACGGAAGGTGGCCGTCATCGGCATCGAGAACGGCTATCCCGTCGGCACTGACGTCGCCCGCGTCCGCGAGTTCTTCGACCGAGGCGGGCGCTACATGTCACTCGCGCACAGCGGGCACAATCAGCTCTCGGACTCTCACACCGGCGAGACCACGCGAGACGCTCCCAATGGCGGTCTCAGCGCGCGCGGGCGCGAGGTCGTCGCCGAAATGAATCGCGTCGGCATGATGGTCGACCTCTCGCATCTTTCGCGGGCGGCTGCGATGCAGGCCCTCGCGCTGTCGAAGGCGCCAGTGATCGCTTCGCACTCCTCGGTCCGCGCGCTCGTCGATCACAACCGCAACCTGGACGACGAGCAACTGCTCGCGCTGAAGCGGAACGGCGGAGTCGTCCAGATCGTGGCGTATGCGGCGTATCTCAAGGCGGGAGCGCACAGCGGCCGTCGACCTGTTCGCGAGCTGGCCCGAGAGCGGCCGGGATGCCCGATCGAAGCACAAGGAACCACGCCACTCTCAGTCGAGGGGCGGCCAGGTGTGAAAGAGCTCGTCGATCACATCGACTACGCGGTCAAGTTGATCGGCATCGATCACGTCGGCATCTCCTCCGACTTCGACGGCGCCGGCGGGATCGAAGGCTGGGACAGCGCGGCAGACACCGCGAACGTCACCGTGGAGCTCGTCCGTCGCGGCTACCGCGAGCCCGACATCGCGAAACTGTGGGGCGGCAATCTGCTTCGCGTGTGGGCCGAGGTGGAGCGCGTGGCGCAGCGTCTACAGACGGGCAAGTGAGAGGGTCCGCACGTAGGCGGTCACTGTGGTTCGACCGCAGCGGCAGCGCGGTACGCTGGCCACGCGTCATGTAGATACATGCCGAACGGAACCCACCAGGCGACGTCATTCGTGAGGCACAAGATGCAGGCGGACACCGGCCACGAGCCGGTCGCGATCAACCAGGCCATCCCGATCGGGCCGAGCACCTTGCCGGTGAGTCCGACCGCCGCGATGAGCCAGCCGCGCTCCGGGACGCGAGCGACGTCGAGATAGAGCACGCCGTAGAGTCCGATCACCATCCCGAGACACGCGAACACGGCGGGTTGATTCGACAGCGTCATTCCAGTGAGCCGGAAGAGCCACTGCGGATCGACGGCAGACCACAGTCCCCACAGAATGTTGTACAGACCAGCGGCCGTGAACACGGCGCGATGAAACCGTCGGCGGCGGACTAGCGCCAGGGCCACCCTCCGTACGGCAGTTCGAGTGCTGCGTAGAGATCACGCAGGCCTGACACGACAACACCGACCGCCATCACGACAAGTCCCCAGCGCAACCCGTCCGGAAGGTCGGAGGAAGCCATCACCAACCCGTCAGGCAGCCGCGACCAGGCGGCCAGCACTGGAATCAGGCTGGCGATCATCGCGCCGTAGAGGATGCCCATCACCGCGTGCGTAACGCGCTCGCCGGCGTAGACATCGCCCAGCGGCTTTCGTGCCGTTGTCTCCACCACGAAGTCGGCGAGCGTCAGGATGATCTCCGCGATCAAGACGGCGACCAGCACCAGGACCCATCGGCCGTGCCATGCGATCCACGGCAGGGTGCCGAACAGAACGCCGTACAGGAAATCACGCGCGGCGTGCAGCTTCAGCTCCGACGCGCATTGTGCTCCTCGTGCGGGCAGCCGCGCGCGCCATTCGTGATAGTAGAGCGTGTCGAATCCACCGATGACGCCTTGAATCGCGAGCAGCCAGAGCGCAACGATCATGACCGCGTGTCGGTGAGTTCGACGATTCCAGCGTAGGAGATCAGCAGGCCGACGCGCGGCAGCCCGACGCGAACATCGACGTGAATGCGTGTCGGCCCTGCAGGATCCTCGCGCGCCTCCACGCAAGGCGCCCATCGCTCCGGGATGCGAACGCGAACTGGCCAGCAGAGAAACACGCCCGCGTGGGCATAGGAGAGGCTTCCTCCTGACGCACGCAGACGAAAGCGGAACTCGAGCACACCGAATCGCTCGGCGAGCCCGTCGTGCCATTGATATTGCCAGGTGTCGAGACGACGGCCGTCGAATGTCCGCACCCAGTGCTCGTCGTCGCGACTACTGACGATGATGAGCCGCACGTCAGCCGAGGCACTGGGTTGTGGCAAACGAAGCAGTCGCCCGAGCAGTCGGGCCAGTCGATGGCGACCGCGGTCGATACACAGATGGCCGTCGGCGCGAACCGTTGACGCGCTGCCGTGCAGGCACTGGAGTGGCTCTCCAAGATCGTTCCAGGAGCTCCCCATGATCCGTGCGTACAGTGGTGCCGTGACGGTCATGTCGGCTTGCTGCGGTCTGACTCCGATCGTCGTTGCGGGCCGGCCTTCAGGCTGCCAGCTCGGTCTCCTCCTCAAACAGCTGACGGGTCGGGTCCATCCATAGCCACAGGCACGCCCCCGCGGCGAGGCCTACAGCCATGGGGATCAGCGGCGCATTGTAGCTGCCGGTGAGTGCCACGATGTATCCGAACACGACCGATGAGATCGCAGACGCGACGTTCGCAGCCGTGTTCATGAACCCGAACACCGCGCCGGCATGCCGACGGCCGATGTCGAGCGTCATGGCGCACAGATTGGGCTGCTGCAGCAGGACGCCGCCGTACGCGATCGAGAGAAACACCAGCGCCCAGGTGCCGTTCGACGCGAGAATCGTCGCCGACATGAACACGGCGGCCGTGGCCAACCCGAACACACCAAGCGCACGACGCCCGCGTTTGAGGCCGAACCTGCGCACGAGCCAATCGCCCGCCACGCCACCGATCGCGTTCGAGCAGGCGCCGATCGCGTAGGTCAGCGACGACAGCGCCAGCGCCGCTTCCGAGTAGCCATGACCTCTCGCGAGATACGTCTGCAGCCACGCCTGGAAGAACCCAAGTGTGTAGACGTACGAGGCGCCGATACCCGCGAGGGTCCAGAACATCGGCAGTCGGAGTGCGGTGCCCCATGGCAGCCCACCGTGTTGGACGCTCAGCGGCGGGCCGATTTCCCGGAGTTCAGCTGGCGAGACTCCAGCCTTCTCCGACGGTGAATCACGGAACCATCGGTACCACACCGCCGCCCAGATGACGCCGAGGACGCCGAACACAAAGAACGGCGCACGCCAGCCGTAGCGCGCCTGGATCGGAAGGACCAGCAGCGGCGAGATCGCCGCGCCCACCTGACCGGTCATCCACACGATTCCCCACGCCCGTGTCCGCATCGCCGGCGGGATCCACCGGCCGATCACCGCTGCGGCGTTGGGATACGCGCCGGCCTCTCCCATGCCGAAACAGAAACGGACAACGAGGAGCATCCAGTAGTTCGACACGGCGCCGGTCAGCGACGTGAACGCCGACCACCACAGCACGATCCGCGTCAGCACGCGGCGCGGACCGATGCGGTCGCCGAGCGCACCGGTGGGGATTTCGAATGCGCTGTAGGACAGAAAGAAGACGCTCGCCACCCAGCCCCACGCCTGCGGGCTGATGCCGAGCGCGTCCTGCATCCGCGGGCCGGCGACACCGATACAGACACGATCGATGTAGGTAATGATCGACAGCAGCGAGAGCAGCCCGAGAACGCGGTGGTGATACTTCACCGCCGCTACTTGGCTCGCTTGCTTTTTCTCATGGTCATGTTCTCAGGGGGAGAGGTCGTCGAACTGATCCGGAACATTCTGCACGAGATCGCGTGCGAAGCACCCGTCGATTCCGGGTTCCGCGATCGAATCCGTGGTGATTGGCGCGAGGAACGAAGGCGGGACGAGCGGGATGAAGAACGAAC
>DASRJR010000234.1:0-2658 GCA_035649395.1 Vicinamibacterales bacterium | reverse complement strand
TCGACGGCGTATCGGGAGCACGACGCTGTTCGTCCGGTGACGTTGGAAGACGGACAACAGGGCGCCGGAGTACGCGCCGACGTCACCTTCCAGGCAACATCCGCCCACCAGCTGCAGGCGGGCATCTACGCGCAGCGCGTCCGCGCGCATGCCGGCGGCGTCGAGTCTCTCGGCGCCTTCGACGCGACGCGGAGCGAGCCGTCGTGGTACGTCCAGGATCGGTGGACGCCGTCGGCGCGTGTGTCGATCACCGCGGGCGCGCGCGTGGACGCCGCGGCCGGCGAAACGGTGGCAGCGCCGCGCGTGCTCGCCGCCGCCACGGCGCGGTGCTGGACGCTGCGCGCCTCGGCCGGGACGCAATATCAACTTCCGCCGCTCGCCGCCCTGCACGGACTGCTGGGAAACCCTGCGCTGCGAATGCCGCACGCGTTCGAGATCGACGGAGGAGTCGAACGTGCGGTCGGGGGAGGGCAAACGCTGAGCGTCGACGTGTATCGCCGCCGCGACCGCGACGGCCTGTTCGCGCTGGCCGAGCCGCGCCTTGAGGACGGCCGTGCGACCGCGCGCCTCAATCCGTTTGAGAACGCGCTCGACGGCACGTCGCGAGGCGTCGAGGTGGCGATTCGCCGCGGAAGCGCCCGCCGTCTCAGCGGATGGGTCGCTTACGCCTACGGCAATGCGCGCATGAACGATGACGTCGACGGTCTCGTCTTTCCGAGCGATGACGACCAGCGGCACACGCTCAACGCGGTCGGGTCGTTTCGCCTCTCGGGGACGCTCGCGCTCGGCGCGCAATGGCGCCATGGCAGCGGCATGCCGCGCCACGGGTTTCTGAGTCAGGACGGCGCCACGCTGGCGCTCGGGTCCGAGCGGAATCAGATCCGCCTGCCGCCGTACGACCGGCTCGATCTGCGTATCCACAAAGTGCTCCTCTTCCGATGGGGTGTCTTCACGCTCTCGGGAGAAGTGCTCAACGTGCTCAACCGCAAGAACGAATACAACGTCGAGTCGACGCTCCTCACGGTCGCGCGGACCGGCCAATACAGCAGCGGTCTGCGGAAAGGGTTCCCCGTCGCCCCGTCCATCGGTCTGTCGGTGCAGTTCTGATTGACCGGATTCAGCGCCGCGACGATCTTCGTGTTCGCGATCGCTTCGCCGTTGCGCGCGCCCTGGCGTCCAGCTTGCGCACCATGGCGCGTACGCGATGGCCTTGTGCTCGGAGGGTTGCGATGGCGGTGTGCGCGGTCGAGCCGACGCCGCCCGCGGCGCCGGTGACGAGGATGGTTTCGTGGAACATGATTTCAGCGAGCCACTCGACGTGTCAAAAGGTCGATCCGCACAGTTAACCGCTGACGGGAAGGCCGAAGAGCAAGAACTCCTGGCGACTCACCCAGTCCGGATAGCGGCTCACCATGGCGTCAAACAACTCCTCATCGGCCATGGCTGCCTCGCGCAACTGCCCGAAGTACTCGAGGTAGCCGCGGGACTCGGCTAGCACCGATGGCGGATTGCCGCACGTGGGGTCCTTGTGGCCAGCGACGACGGCAGCAGGATTGAGCGCCGCCAGCGTGTCGAGGGCCGCGATCCATTCAACCCGGCTGGCGGCGGTCGTCGCGCCGACGAACATGTGACAGTGGTTGTAGGCGACGTCGCCGGCGACGATCAGATCGAGGTCTGGGATGTGCAGCGAGGTCGTGTCTACGGTGTCGGTATGTCCCGTTTCAATCACGTGGATGGGGCGCCCCTCGAGCTCGAGATGCCCGTCATCAACGGGTTCGGCCAGCGCGAGCGAGTCGGCGATCTGACCGGGGAACCGCGAGCGAGCCCAGTTATTCTGAGCGGCTGCGTGCATCTGTCTCACCGTTCCTACCGTGGCGACCGCACGCGCGTGCGGGAAGCGAGCGAGCAGCACGGACAAACCAAGCCAGTGGTCGGCGTGACCGTGCGTGATGTAAATCGTCGTGAGCCGTCGATCGTGTAGCGCCACCCAGTCAGCGAGCGCCGTAGCCTCGCGCACGGTCATGAGTGCGTCCACGAGGACAGCATCGCGAGGGCCGAAAAGCAGCGTCGACGTCACAGGATCCCATGCCCGCGGCTCGCCAAGCCGTGGCGGTGGAGCGGTGAACGGCTTTTCAGGTGCGACGAACACGTCGTATCTCAGCAGCGCTCGCCCAATGGACATGCAAACTCCTCTTTGTACATGGGCCCGGAGACGGATCGAATCCCGATTTTCACGATGCGGCGGGACGCGTGGAATTCGTCGCCGCTGTGCGCGGTCGCGCGCAAGATGGACGCTCAGCCCCTACCGATTCAGTACTGAGGGCACTTTCCCTGCCGCAGACAGCGAAACGATCGAGTCGATGATTTCATCTGTAGTGACGACGGCGTTGGCGTAGTGAGGAATGTTGATGTCGAGAGCGGCATGCATCTCTTCATCCCCGTAATCCGCCGTCGCGTCCTTCACCATCGAGACCTCGTAGCCAAGCTCTGCGGCAAATCGAACACTCGCTTCCACGCGGTCACACGCGCCCGAGTGCACGCGTCGACGGCTGAACGGCGCTCACGCCTCGATTCAATGCGTGGCGTTCGATGCTCTTTGCGAACAACGGCGTCTTGTCTTCAGTTCCGGATCAAGGTGTGTAACGGCTGAAGACAAAG
>DASRJR010000233.1:0-4882 GCA_035649395.1 Vicinamibacterales bacterium | reverse complement strand
CGATCCGCCCTCGAACAGGATCGATCCCGGCGAGACGCTGTTGACGCGGATGTTCGATGAGGCGAGCTGCTGGGCCAGCGATTTCGCGAGGCTGATCTCGGCTGCTTTGACAGCGTTGTAGGTCATGCGCCCGCCCGCCTCGCGACCGAAGATCGACGCGATGATGATGATGACGCCACCGCCGCGCTGTTTCATGTGCGGCACCACGAGACGCGACGCACGCACGGCGGGCACGAGCGTCCGATCGAACGCCGCCTGCCAGTCCTCGTCGGATGTGTCGAGCAATGAAGCGCCTCCGGCCGCGGCGACACTATTGACAAGCACGTCGACGCCACCGAACGTCTCGACGGTGCGATCGACCACCGCCCGAACACCCTCCTCGGTGGTGACGTCGGCATTGACCGCGAGCACGCGGTCGTCGCGACCGCTGACCTGAGCCAACATCACCCGCGCTGCATCGAGGGTCGCCTGCGTACGGCCGCAAATCGTGACGCGACATTCCTGCTCGGTCAGCGCTCTTGCACTGGCAAGGCCGAGCCCGCGGCTCGAACCGGTAACAATCGCGACACGGTCCTGTAATTGCAGGTTCATGGCCAGATAATAGCTGGGGTTAGTGGAGCATCGTTCGTCCACGAGTGTGGGAGGGCTGCACATGAAGTGGGAGGGCCGGGTCGGAAGCGGAAACATCGAAGACCGCCGCGGCATGGGCGGTCGCGGCCTCGCGGTGGGCGGCGGGCTCGGTGGGCTCGTGCTCGTGCTGCTGATGTCAGCATTGACCGGCCGCAGCCCCACCGACTTCCTCGAGCCAAGCGCCCCCTCTTCGGAGACCGGAAGCGCGCCGAGCACGGACGATCCTCAATACCAGTTCGTGAGCGTGGTGCTGAAAGATACCGAGGATACGTGGGGACAGATTTTCGCGGAGAACAGCCAGACCTACGAAGCGCCGGCGCTGGTCCTGTTCGACGGCGCAACCCAGTCGGCGTGCGGCCTCGGCCAATCGGCGATGGGACCGTTCTACTGTCCCGCCGATCGCAAGGTGTATCTCGATCTGTCGTTCTTCCGCGATCTCGACCAGCGCTTCGGTGCACCGGGCGACTTCGCGCGCGCCTACGTCGTGGCGCATGAAATCGGACACCACATCCAGACACTGACCGGTGTGTCGGACCGCGTACAGGCGGCGCGACAACGCGGTGGCGAGCGCGACGGCAACGCGCTGTCGGTGCGACAGGAGCTGCAGGCGGATTGCTACGCCGGCGTGTTCGGCCATTACGAAGCGCGACGCGGCGTGCTCGATCCGGGCGACGCAGAGGAAGGCCTTCGGGCGGCGGCCGCGATCGGCGACGATCGGCTGCAGCAGCAGTCGCAGGGGCGCGTCGTCCCTGAATCGTTCACGCATGGCTCATCGGAGCAGCGCGTGAGCTGGCTGCGCCGCGGTCTCGAGTCGGGCCGCGTGGATTCGTGCAATACATTTCAATGAAAGGGAATCAGGAATCCCGATTCCTGATTCCTGATTCCTAGAACGATCCGTATAGAATTGACGCGCAACCGGGCCGAGCAGTTGAATCCGGGTGCACTTGAGCCACCAGAGAGATTCAACTGATGCGCATCGGCGTCCCTGCCGAAACCGAACCCGGTGAAACGCGCGTGGCAGCCACCCCCGAGACGGTGAAGAAACTCACCGCCGGTGGCCGCCACACAGTCCTCGTGGAAAACGGCGCCGGCCTCGGCGCCAGCATCACCGACGAAGCATTCGTGGCGGCGGGCGCAACGCTGGGATGCAAAGCTGACGTCTACCAGTCGGACATCGTCCTCACAGTGCAGCGGCCCGAGACGTCTGAGCTGCCGCTGCTCCGCCGCGACGGCATCCTCGTCGGTCTGCTGTCACCGCACGAGGACCTCAGCGCGCTGGCCGCCACCGGGATCACTGCCTTTGCGATGGAACGCCTCCCGCGAATCACGCGCGCCCAGAACATGGACGTCCTGTCGTCGCAGGCGAACATCGCTGGATACAAGGCAGTGCTGATCGCCGCCTACGAATACGGGCGATTCATGCCCCTGCTGATGACGGCGGCCGGCACCGTGAAAGCGGCGCGCGTGCTGGTGCTTGGCGCGGGCGTGGCCGGCCTGCAGGCGATTGCCACCGCAAAGCGGCTTGGCGCGGTCATCGAAGCGTTCGACGTGAGGCCCGAAGTCAAGGAGCAGGTCGAATCGCTCGGCGCGAAGTTCGTCGAGGTCACGCTCTCCGACGAGGAACGCCAGGCACAGGAAACCGCCGGCGGCTACGCGCGCGAGATGAGCGACGACTACAAGAAACGCCAGGCGGTGCTCATTGCCGAGCGCGCCAAAGCGGCGGACATCGTCATCACCACAGCGCTGATTCCCGGCCGCGCCGCGCCGGTGCTCATCACGGAAGCCACCGTCAAGGCCATGAAGCCCGGCTCGATCATCGTCGACCTCGCCTCGCGCCAGGGCGGCAACTGCGAGTTGAGCCTGGCCGGCCAGGTGGTCGTGCGGCACGGCGTGAAGATCGCCGCGCCCACCAACACGCCGGCGTCGTTGGCGGCGGATGCCAGCGCGCTCTACGCGCGCAATCTGCTCAACTTCATCGGCCTGCTGTTCGACCCGAAGACCGGCGCGCTCACGGTCAACCGCCAGGACGAAATCATCGCCGCCACGCTCGTGTGCTCCGGCGGCACGGCGGTCGGGAGCTGAGATGCACGGAGTCGTTGTCGATCCGCTGATTACCAACCTGATGGTGTTCGTGCTGGCGATCTTCGTCGGCTATCACGTCGTGTGGCATGTCACGCCTGCGCTGCACACGCCGCTGATGAGCGTCACCAACGCGATCAGCTCGGTCATCGTCGTCGGCGCGATCCTCGCCGCCGGCGCGGGGACGCTCGACACCGGGACGATTCTGGGCGCCATCGCCGTGGCGCTCGTCGCCATCAACACCTTCGGCGGTTTCCTCGTCACCGAACGCATGCTGGAGATGTTCAAGAAGAAAGGCACGAAGGGGACGCGGTGACGCCGACGATCTCCCCCGATCTCGTCGCCCTCATCTATCTCGTCGCCAGCGTCCTTTTCATCCTGGCCCTCAAAGGGCTGTCGGGACCGACGACCGCGCGCCGCGGCAATCGCTTCGGCATCGCCGGGATGACGCTGGCGGTGCTGACCACGTTCCTGATCACGCGGCGGGTGGACTTGACGATCGGTGCACTGGCGATCGGCGGCGTGATCGGCTGGCTGGTCGCCCGTCGCGTGCAGATGACGCAGATGCCGGAGTTGGTCGCGGCGATGCACTCGCTCGTCGGCCTGGCCGCGGTGCTCATCGCCATCGCCGTCGTCAACAATCCGGCGTCGTTCGGGATAACCGAGCCGCTGCCGGTCGGCAACCGCGTCGAGCTGTTCATCGGGACGTTCGTCGGCGCGATGACGTTCTCGGGGTCGATCATTGCCTTCGGGAAGCTCGCCGGCCTGGGCAAGATCTCACGGCTGTTTTCGAGCGCACCGGTCGTATTCACCGGGCAGCACTGGGTCAACCTGGTGATCGCGGTCGCGATGATCGTGTTCGGGATCCTCTTCGTGATCGCGGCGCCAGGCGCCCACTGGAGCCCGTTCATCACCATGATGGTGATCGCGTTCGTCCTCGGCGTGTTGATCATCATTCCGATCGGCGGCGCCGACATGCCCGTCGTGATCTCGATGCTGAACAGCTACTCGGGATGGGCGGCATCTGGGATCGGCTTCTCGCTGAACAACCCGCTGCTCATCGTCGCCGGAGCGCTGGTGGGCTCGTCGGGCGCGATCCTGTCCTACATCATGTGCAAGGCGATGAACCGGTCGTTCATCAGCGTCATTCTCGGCGGCTTCGGCACGGCCGAGGGCGTCACCGCCGGGGCAACGCAAAAGGCTGTGAAGTCGGGATCACCCGAAGATGTCGCGTTCCTGCTCGGGAACTCGGAGAGCGTCATCATCATTCCCGGCTACGGCCTGGCGGTCGCGCGCGCGCAGCACGCCGTGAAGGAAATGGCCGAGAAGCTGATCGCGAAGGGCGTGAGCGTCCGCTACGCGATCCACCTGGTCGCTGGCCGCATGCCGGGCCATATGAACGTACTGCTGGCTGAAGCCGAAGTGCCTTACGACCAGGTGCAGGAGATGGACGACATCAACGGCGAGTTCGGCGCTGCCGACATCGCCTTCGTGCTCGGCGCCAACGACGTCGTCAATCCGCTCGCCGAACAGAAAGGCAGCCCGATCTACGGCATGCCGATCCTCGAGGCCCACAAGGCGCGCACCGTCGTCGTCAACAAGCGATCGATGGCGTCCGGCTACGCGGGCATCGACAACCCACTCTTCTATCTCGACAAGACGATGATGGTATTCGGCGACGCGAAGAAGGTCGTCGAGGACATCGTCAAGTCGATCGAGTAAGTCGTGGGGTCCGGCTTTAGCCGGACCTCGCTGTAGTGTCCGGCTTCAGCCGGACCCTCCAAACGACCCGTCAGGGAACCGGCTTGATTCCGTTCTCGACCCACAGGACGAGCTGAGCGAAGGCCGTCGCGAGCTCCTGCGGCGTGAACGTGCAGTGGCCGTATCCATTCGCGGCCCCGGCGACGGCGCGCTGCACCAGCAGATCGGAATTGCCTGCCGCAGCCACTGCGGCGCCGTAGGCGGCTTGATGGAAACCTGGCACCAGCGGATCACGGAACGTCCTGAGCGTGAGCGCCGGAATATGAAGATCGCCCGTCGGCGTGTAATTGTGCTCGACGTAATTCAGGCCGGCGGGCGAGGCCGAGAAGCGCTGGACGTTTGCGTTGATCGACTGGAGCGTTGCCGGCGGAAGAGCGCCTGTGTAGACAGTGTCCGTGTTGTCGAAAAATGG
>DASRJR010000232.1:0-2655 GCA_035649395.1 Vicinamibacterales bacterium | reverse complement strand
ATGTCACTTGATTCGCGCGCGTCCGTGGCTTTCGGCCCGACCGCTTTTACGGCAACACCAATCCGCCTGCGAGTCGGGCGTGAAACCGAAGTGCGGCTGGAAGGAACGCTCGCCACGAACGTCGCGCGCGACGGCATCGACTTGCACGTGCAGGGCACTCTTGCCGACCTGCTCGATGCCGCTGCGCCCGCCGTTCCCGATCTCATGGTTGAGGCTGAGGATTCGCGCGTCGAGCTGGACCTTCATGTCGGCGGCACCTTGACGACGCCACAGCCAGCAGGGACGCTGCGGGTGAAGGCGTCGCGGCTTGGATACCGCGATCTGCCGCCTCTATCGGATCTGAATCTCAACGCGCGCATCGAGCCGGCTCGTATCGCACTGCAGACGCTCACCGCACGCTGGCAAGGGGCGCACCTGACCGCTGAGGGCGAGATTCCGGTTCGAATGATCGTGCCGGAGCCACCAAGCGGAGCGACCGGAATCGCTGCGTGGGGATCCAACTGGCTGACGTCGCTTCCAGTCGAGCCGCGCTCGGCAACGTTGACCGCGCGAGTGACGGGCGTCACACGTGAGGCGTTGGCGCCATTCGTCGATCCCGGGCAGCTGCAACGGATCGGGGGAGGCGTGGACGCCTCGATCTCGGCCGCGGCGGACGGCTTCTCGCTTGATGCTGTCCGCGGCTCGTTGGTGTTGGACGAGGCGTCGATCGACCTGGCGGGCGTGCCGTTCAGGCAGTCGGTTCCAACGCGCATCGGGTTCGACCGTGGAAAGGCGCACATCGAAGCCCTGCGATGGAACGCTCAGGGAAACGAACTTCGGGCATCAGGCACAGCAGATGTGATCGGACCGACCCCGGTCATCGACGTCACCGTCGACGGCGGCCTCGACCTGCGGGTGATCGGTGCTTTCGCGAGCGGACTGGCGTCTGGCGGCGTCGCGCAGACCTCTCTGACCATCAAGGGACCGCTCGACTCACCTGAATTGGTCGGAAACATCGACGTGAAGTCCGGAGAGCTGCGGCTCGAGACGCCCAGCGTGTCGGCGACGGACTTCAACGGCACGATTACGGTGGACGCGAGCCGCAACGGCACGATTGCTCTCACCGGACTCGTCAACGGTGGCCCGACCGACGTTCGAGGAACCCTCGCACTCGAAAACCTCATGTCGCCCTCCGGACGCGTCACCCTGACGGCGCGTAATGTGGTGCTCGAGTATCCCGAGGGGTTTCAGACGGAGTCGAATGCCGATCTCGCGCTGACACTGTCTCTCTCCGCCTCGACGCTCTCGGGTCGCGTTGATGTGTTGAGCGGCCTCTATCGCGAGCCGCTCATCGTCTCCCGCAGTCTCCTCGCCGGTTTGGGATCGGCCGTGCCCTCGGTCGAAAGCCAATCGTCGTTCCTGACGAACCTCAGGCTCGACGTCACCGTCGCCACCACGAACGAGATCCGGATCGACAACAACTATGGTCGCGTGAACCTGAGCGCCAATCTGCTCGTGACCGGCTCGGCCGCGAAACCGGGTTTGCTCGGACGGCTTGAAGCCGAACCAGACGGTGAAGTGTTCCTGGCTGGCAACACCTATCGCATCCAGACGTTGACCGTCGATCTCACGAATCCGCGGACGATCGCGCCCTCCGTGACGTTTCTGGCCGAGACCCGCGTCAAGAACGTGCCGATTGAGATCACAATGCAGTGTCCGGCCTCGGGTCCATGCGAACGCGAGGTTCGATCGACGGCGGCCGGGATCACCAATGAAGAGGCGGAATCCTTGCTGTTCGGGATCTCGGCCGATCCGAACGAAGCCGGTGCCCAGCTGGTGCGACTTCTGTCGGGCGAGCTCCTGGGTGCCGTCGGAGGCAGAATCGGGCTCGACACGCTGCGGCTCGAGCAGGCGGCCGGTGAACGCAGCGATCTGTTCGACGATCCGACGCTTGTCGCAGGCGACGTCAATCCCGCGTCCCGGCTGACGGTGGGCAAACGGGTTGGTGATCGCGTCGAGCTCGCGTACTCGCAGGACCTCGCGCAAAACGGCTTCATCATGAGCACGTCGTACTACGCGCCCGCTGGCATCTCGCTTCGGGCGCTCTTGCTCGACAACCAGAACCGTACGTACGAGTTTCGTCACGAGCCGCGATTCGGTGCGCGGCGCCGTCCCCCGCCGCCGCCGAAAGCCGCCGCCATCGTCGACGCCATTCGTTTCAGCGGAAAGTACGGATTCGCCGAGAACGAGCTGCGCGGCCAGTTGCGCCTCACCGAAGGCGATCGCTTCGAGTTTTCAGCGTGGCAGGACGATCGCGAGCGACTGCGGCGGTACTACCAGGAGCGCAGCTTCTTCGAATCTCGTGTGCGCGCGCGACGAACGGTCGATGGCGACGCCGTGACGCTGGAGTACGACATCGAACAAGGCCCGCCCAGCCGGCTCGAGGTCTCGGGTTTCGAACTGCCCGGCGACGTACGGCGCCGGATCGTCGAGCGATGGACCGGCGCGGTGTTCGATGGTTTTCTCGAGCGGGATGTGGCCATCCTCGTCCGCGAATACCTCTACCGGGAAGGACGGCTGGGAGCCAAGGTCACCGCCACGATCGGCGGGGACGAAGCGAGCAGGACGCTGCGCGTCGTGATCGATCCTGGTCCGGTGACGATGCCGCGCCTGCAG
>DASRJR010000231.1:0-26145 GCA_035649395.1 Vicinamibacterales bacterium | reverse complement strand
GACCGGTTTTCAGCCGATCACATCGAGATCGTCGGCGACCGCCAAGGATCTCTGTATAGCTTGTTCGATTACCACACCCGCATCTCGATTGCCCGTCAGGGTCTGATCGAAGCCATCAATAGGAACTCGAGCGTCGTGCGGTTCGGGTTCCTGAAGATGAGACAGAGCTCGCCAGCGTATGTCACGCCGGCATCGGCGGAGGCGTGGAAGTGGAACATCAACGAAGGCTCGGTCACTGTCACTAATGTCAGCAGCCCGCAACAGACGGTGGTGGGCGACTGGGGCAGCATCAGCAAGTGGAAGATCACGCGGCCGGTCGTCGGTGCCAATAACGGCGCGATTGCGGGCCCGGTCGTGCCGCTCGTGAAGGGAGACGCGAACGCCGACTCCACGGTCGTGGCGAGCTCGATTCTGGGCATCCTCAACCAGGCGACGGGTGCCAGCGCCACCGCGCTAACGCCAGCCGGACGCGATCAGTTCAACGTCGTCGACGCGCCGATCGACACGATGCTCGACGATCTGAGGACGGAGGCGGCGCGGCTGATCGGCCTCGACACGGAATGCCGCAATACGGTGGCGGTTCTCGTCGTTGGCGGCGGGCAGGGCAATACGTCTGCGGGTAATCCGCTGACCAAGGCCGCCACGTTCCTCAACGTCTCCGGACACCGGGTACCGATTCACGTCGTCGCGCTGGCGCCGATCACCGCCGCCGATCGGACCCTGCTTCAGACCATCGCGAGCACGACAGGCGGCCAGTACACGGAGATCACGCTGTCGGCGGTCGAAACGTCGACGATGATCGGCCCCGGCAAGTTCGTGCCCGATTTCGTGCGGGCCGTCAACTTCGCCGTCTCGCAGGCGTTCGTCGACCAGGCCACGTTCGACTTGCCGCCAAACGTCTCGCATCCGTACGGCTTCGAGGCGAACCACCAGGTGACCAGCCCGATCGTCGGCACGGTGAACCTCGAAGCGGCCAAGGACATCAACGGCAGTCTGTTGCCGAACACGGTGATCACGCAACCGGTGACCGGTACGGAGATCCCGCAGCGTTCCAACGTGATGCTCACGACCGGTTTCACGCTGCCTGGATTCACGGCGAGGCTGCAGGCGTTCCGCACTTACAAGCCGGTCGCGGACAGCAGCAAGTCCGTCGGCTATAAGTTCGTGTCCGACGGCACCAAACTGTGGGTGGCCTCGGCGCCAGCTGCCGTGTCGCGAAACATCTACACCGCGCTGCCCGACGGAACGGTGGTCCCCTTCACGTCGGCCAATGCCGTGATGCTGTCGCCGTACCTGAAGCTGAGCGCGGCGAACGCGGCGACACTGATCGACTACATCCGCTCGCAACCGCTCGGGGCGATCGTCGACTCGACGCCGGCGATCATGGATTCACCATCGCTCGATCCACCGCCCGATTCCGACTATCCAAGCTTTGCCGCCGCTAACAGAGATCGGCGCAGCATCATCTGGGTCGGCGCCAACGACGGCATGCTGCACGGCATCGATGCGCGGCTCGGCGTGGAAGTGTGGGCGTTCATTCCGTTCAACCTGCTGCCAAAGCTGAACACGTTGCGCAGTGGGCAGCCTGTCGGAGATTTCCGCTACTTCGTCGACGGCTCGCCGAAGGTGGCCGACGTTAAGGTGGGAGGCAACTGGCACACGTACCTGGTGATGGGCGAGGGGCCTGGCGGGACCTTCTATCAGACGTTCGATGTCACGCTCGAAAACATGGCGTCGACCGTGGGTCCCAACAGCGATTCGATTAACGACGTGTTGTCGTACTTTTCGTCGGCGGCGAGCGTGCCGCTGAAGTGGACGTTTCCCCTGTATTCACACTTCAACGTCAACGCAGTAGGCTACCCCTGGGGCGAGCTTGCCAACACCGCGACGAGTGTCGAGAAGACCGTTGGCGAAACCTGGTCCGATCCGGCGGTCGGTCAGATCGGGACAGCGTCGTCGCCCTACGTTGTGCTGACCGGTTCAGGGTTCTTGAAGTACAGCGTCCAGAACAGCCGTGGCGTCAGCAGCGCCGGGGCCACGTTTTACCTGCTCGACATCGGAACGGGTCAGGTCTATGACAGCAGGACCGTTCCGAACGACGGCAAAGGCGAGACGCTCGATAACTGCGTGCTGGACTTGCTGAAAGGCTGCACGGAGCTCAAGAACGCCATTCAAGCCGACCCGGTCGCTACTGGCCCGGCCGATTCACGCTTCATCACGAAAACCTACATCGGCGATCTCGATGGAAAGGTGTGGCGCTTCGATCTCGATTTGAAATCCGGCCAGCCGGTGATTCAGCAGATGCTGAACCTCTATACCATCAGCACCGGCAGCGGATCAAAGGCGTCCGATCATCCGATCTTCTCGTCGATGGCCACTGTTAGCATCGGGTCGACACAACAGTATCTCTTCGTCGGCACCGGAAGCGACTTGCTCCCGAGCAACAAGATCAACGTTCAGTACGGCATGTTCGTGATCCTCGACCAGGGATCGAGCGGAACGCAAACAGCACTGATCAAACTCGAGGCTGTCGACGGCGCGAACGGCGAAGAGAAGGTGACGTCGTTCCCCGCCGTGGCGGGCGATATCGTGTTCTTCGCGACCACGACGTATAAGACCGTCGGGTGCGCGAAGCCTGATGCGAACCTGTACGGGTTTACGTTCATCGGCGGGCCGGCGTACGACACGAATAACGACGGCAAGATGAACAACTCAGACACCACCAAACTCCAGAAGACGGTGGGGGCACGTGCGACGTCGCCGTTCATCGTCGACCAGCACCTGGTGTTCGGCACCGGAAACTCGGTCGAGACCTTCGGTGACCCGCAGGACTTCAACAACGGCGTCGGTCAGGCGGGCGTCCGTATTCTGTCCTGGCGCGAAGTGCGGTAGGCGCGATGGCCCGTCGAGAGACCGATGTCGTCAGCTGCACGAAGTGCGGCTCGCGCGTCCCCGATCAGCGGTCGCGATGCGGCCGATGCGGCTCGACGGCGACGCTCGTCGAGCGCGCGCCAGCGTCAAGCAGCGGCGTCTCTTCACGCCTGATCGCGATCGGCGTTGGCGCCCTGGTGATCGTCGCTGCGGCCGCGTGGACGCTCTCGCTGCGCGCTGGCGTGGCCGTTGCCTCGAGTCAGCCCGGCGCGTCGGTGGCATCCCCTTCGGTCACATCGGCGGCGAACGCGTCGGCCGGCGGTGAACCTAAGACATCGAGCCCAGACCTGCCTGCTGAAGCGACCGGCGGCGATTACGTCCGAAGTGGAGTTGCCGCCTACAACAGCGGCGACCTTGCGACGGCCGCGGCGAAGCTCACCGAGGCCGTACGAAACGATCCCGACGACGCGGTTGCGCTCGATCATCTCGGTCAGGTGCTCGTCCGCAGCGGCAAGGCCAGAGAGGCGATTCAGTACTTCGATCGGGCCATTGCCCTCAATCAGAGCGAGTGGAAATACCGGTTCAACCGTGCACGGGCATTCTCAGAATTGCAGGACTGGTCCTTGGCGGTCGCCGGGTACCAGGACGCGGTTCGTCTGTTCCCCTCCGACTACGTGACGCACTTCAACCTCGCGAAGGCCCGAGAAGCGGGCGGAGACCTGACGGGTGCCATCGAGTCGTATGGCAAGGCCGTGGAGCTGGCGCCTGGCCAGGCGGACTTCCACCTGTGGTACGGCCGTGCGCTCGACCGGGCTGGCCGGTCGAAGGATGCGGTGGCGGCGTACAAGCAGTTCCTCGAACTGGAGCCGGGTGCGCCTCAAGCCGAAAAGGTGAAAGCACGGCTCGCCGAACTGGGTGATCCGGCCGGGGAACGTCCGCGCTTGCCCTGAGCGAAGTCGAAGGGGACGTCTTGACCGGTCTGACGGCGAGTCCGAGAATCTGATCATGGACCTACGGGTGATGTTCGCGCGCGCGGGATGGGCGGCGACGTGTGCCGCTGCCGTCGTGGTGCTGTCGGCTCCTCCGGTGACCGCGCAATCGCTCGGGACAGTCGCCAAGGAGAGCGAGGCCAAGCGGAAGGCCACGAAGTCATCCGGTAAGGTCTATACGAACGACAGCCTCAAGTCGGCCCCGGCGCCGTCGCAGCCGGCCGCCGCCCCGACGCCAGCGCCGGCGTCGGAACAAACGCCGTCGGCCGACGCGAAGCCCCAGTCGGATCCCGCGAAGGGTGAGGCGGCCTGGCGCGAGCGGATCAAGGCGGAGCGCGACGGCCTGGCGCGGTCGGAAGCGTTCGCCTCTGCGCTGCAAAGCCAGATCAACGGGCTCTACGCGGAGTTCACCGCCTGCCAGGCGCCGACGCAGTGCAAGGACGTCTCGGAGAAGCGGCAGAAGAGCCTCGCTGAGCTCGATCGCGTCAAGAAGGAAATCGCGGCCCACACGAAAGCGATCACGGACAT
Source organism: Vicinamibacterales bacterium (assembly GCA_035649395.1). Classification (GTDB taxonomy): domain Bacteria; phylum Acidobacteriota; class Vicinamibacteria; order Vicinamibacterales; family UBA2999; genus Gp6-AA40. The sequence continues at coordinate 21,757 of DASRJR010000231.1, read as the reverse complement.
CCAGGAGGAGGCCCGCCGAGCGGGTGTGCCGGCTGGATGGGTCAGATAACGCATCTTTGATTAGTGATCTTTGATTCGTGATTCCTTGTTGATTGTTGATTTGCGATTGATGATCTATTGGTGATTGGCACGCAACCGAAATCACCGATAAATCGGTCGATCACCGATCAACAATCAGCAACGCATCACTAATCGCCAATCACTAATCACCAATGCCGTCTCCGTCCTTCCCGGTCCTGATCGTCGAAGACAAAGACTCGTTGCGCACCATGCTGCGGCATGCGCTCGAAGGGCACGGCCACGCCGTGCTCGAGGCGCGTGACGAGACGGAGGCCAAGGAGCAGCTGCGTCAGACGCGGCCCGTGGTCGTCATCACCGACCTCAAGCTGCCGGTGGGCGACGGCTTCGGGGTCCTGCGTGCTGCGAAAGAGCTGGACCCCACTCTTCAGGTCGTCGTCATGACCGCCTACGGCAGCATTCAGGATGCGGTCACGGCGATGAAAGAGGGTGCCGTCGACTTCCTTGCCAAGCCGATCGATCCCGACCACCTGCTGCTGATGGTGGGCCGGGCGATCGCGCAACGGCGCATGCTGACCGAATACTTCATCCTGAAGGAAGAGCTCGCCGAACGCCGCGGCGCGCCGCGGATCATCGGCGAGGATGGCAAGCTGCGCCAGGTCTCGCAACAGCTCCATCGTGCCGCGGCAACCGATGCGACCGTCCTGCTCGAGGGCGAGAGCGGAACGGGGAAGGAATTGTTCGCGCGCGCCCTGCACGCGCTCAGCCCGCGCGCTGATGGTCCGTTCGTCGCGATCAACTGTGCGGCGATTCCAGAGACGCTGCTCGAGAGCGAGCTGTTCGGCTACGAGAAAGGCGCATTCACCGGCGCCGTCCAGCGCAAGCCGGGGAGGTTCGAGATCGCGCATCGCGGGACGCTGTTCCTCGACGAGATCGGCGATCTGCCGCTGCCGCTCCAGGCCAAGATCCTTCGCGCGCTGGAAGAAAAGCAGTTCGAGCGGGTCGGCGGGACGGCGTCACTGCATGTCGACGTCCGTGTGGTGGCGGCGACCAATCGCAATCTCAAACAGCGCGTGAGCGAGCGGCAGTTCCGCGAAGATCTGTACTTCCGGCTGTCGGTGTTTCCCATCGTCATCCCGCCTCTACGGGAGCGCGGCGATGACGTGCTGATCCTGGCGCGCCACTTCGTCGACAAGTCCTGTCGGGATCTCAACAAGAACGCCCTTGCGATGGCGCCGGCTGCGATCGACGAGCTGCGCACCTACAGCTGGCCGGGGAACGTGCGCGAGCTGCAGAACTGCATCGAGCGCGCCGTCATCCTCTGCGATGCCGATGCCATTCACCCGCGCCATCTGAACCTCACGTTTCGCCAGCCGACTCCAACGGTCGTGCCGAACCCGTGGGATCAGATCGACCTTTCCGGCACCCTCGCGGACGCGGTCTCACGCGTGACCACGGAGGCCGAGCGGCGCAAGCTGGCGCAGGCACTCCAGGACGCCGCTGGCAACAAGGCCTCGGCGGCCGATTCGCTGCGGATCGGCTATAAGGTGCTGCTCCAGAAGCTGAAAGCTCACGGCCTGGCGGAATCCTGACGCCCCCCTCGCGCGCAGGAGCGGGCGCTCGCGGTCGCTCGCGAGGTGCGGTTCGTTACGCGTGCAATCCGATGCGCTTCAGCACGGTCCGCAATTCGGCTTCAGTGACATCGTCAACCGTCATGGTCGCGCCGATTTCGATCGCGATCACGAAGTGCAGCCGGCCATCGACGACTTTCTTGTCTCGGCGGATCGCCGCGAGGACTTCGTCGATCGGCACATCGGCGACGGAAGGCAACGGGCCGAGCGCCGCGATGAGCTGGGCGAGGGCGTCGCGCTCGGTCGTCGCCAGGGCGCCGCGGCTCACGGCCAGATCAGCGGCGGCCAGCATGCCGATCGCGATCGCTTCTCCGTGACGGAGGCGACGATACTTTGTCACCGCTTCGAGCGCATGACCGACGGTGTGGCCGTAGTTGAGGATGCGGCGGAGCCCGCTCTCACGCTCGTCCTTCGACACCACATCGGCTTTGATGCGGCACGATTCCTCGATGGCAGGACCCAGGACGAGGGGATCCTTCGCCACCACGGCCTTGGTCTCCTTCGCCAGCCGGTCGAACAGCGGACGGCTCGCGATCATTCCGTACTTCACGACCTCGTACAGACCGGACCGGAACTCGCGTCGCGGCAGCGTGCTGAGAAACGCCGGATCGATCACGACGAGCGAGGGCTGATGGAAGGCGCCGATCAGGTTCTTGCCGAGCGCGTGGTTGACGCCGACTTTGCCGCCGATCGCGCTGTCGACTTGGGCCAGGAGCGTCGTCGGGACCTGCACGAGCGACACGCCGCGAAGAAACGTTGCCGCGGCAAACCCGGCGGTGTCGCCGAGCACGCCGCCGCCAAGGGCCACGACCGTGCTGCCCCGATCGGCGCCGGCGCGAATCAGCGCCTCGTAGACGCGTGAGACGGACGTGAGCGTCTTATAGCGCTCGCCGTCAGGAAGAAGAATGGGATCGCCGGTGCGGAGGGCGCGCTGCACCTGCGCGCCGTGCAGCCGCCAGATGACCGGGTTGGAGACAACGAACCGGCGGGCGCCGACACCGAGCGAATCGAGCAGGTCGCCGAGTCGATCGGCTGCGCCGTGCCCGATGAAGACCGGTGAGACGCACGAGCCTGCGGTGACGTCGACGCGAACGGGTTCAGCGATAACCACTGGTAGGCCCCAGGGCCCAGAGGCCTGTTGATAGGATAACAGTCCGTGGGCGTGCGTGGCGATTTCCTCATCATCGGCAGCGGCATCGCGGGCCTGCGTGCGGCGATCTCGCTGGCCGAGGCGGGCACGGTCATCGTCCTCACCAAGGCCGATCCGCGAGAGAGCAACACCGGCTACGCGCAGGGCGGGATCGCGGCGGCATTCGGCGACGACGACTCGCCCGAGCTGCACGCGCGCGACACGATGTCAGCCGGCGATGGCTTGTGTCTGGCGGAAGCGGTCGACGTCCTGGTGCGTGAAGGTCCGCGTTATGTCCGCGAGTTGATCGACTGGGGTGTCGCGTTCGATCGCGATGAACGCGGCCAGCCCGCGCTCGGACGCGAAGCGGCGCACAGCGTCAGGCGCGTGTTGCACGTCCGTGACGCCACCGGCCGATCGATCGGGCAGGTACTCGGGCAGACCGCTGCCGCGCATCCGCGCGTGCGTGTGTTCGATGATGCGCTCGCGATGTCGCTGATCGTGCGAGGCGGCGTGTGCCGCGGCGCGACCTTCCTGGATCGCGACGGGCGCGTGCGCGAAGCCGATGCCGAACGCACGCTGATTGCCAGCGGCGGCGCCGGTCAGGTCTTCCGCGAGACGACCAACCCCGCCATTGCGACCGGTGACGGCATTGCGATGGCGTTCGAAGCCGGCGCCCGGGTCGCCGATCTCGAGTTCGTGCAGTTTCATCCGACGGCGCTCAATGTCGCCGGCGCGCCACGGTTTCTCCTCTCGGAAGCGCTGCGCGGCGAAGGCGCCTGGCTCGTCAACCAGGCGGGCGAGCGGTTCGTGCAGCGATACGAGCCCGCCGGAGATCTGGCGTCGCGCGATCTGGTGTCGCGCGCCATCGTCAAGGAAATGCAGCGTACGGGTGCGCCGGTGTTTCTGTCGATGGCCCATCTCGACGCCGCCTACGTGCGCTCGCGATTCCCGACGATCACGAGAGTGTGCCGCCAGGCCGGCTTCGACCTGGCGACCGATCGGATTCCCGTGAGTCCGGCGGCGCACTATGTGATGGGCGGCGTGCAAACGGATCTGCACGGGCGGACGTCGGTCGATGGTCTGTTCGCGGCCGGTGAAGCCGCGTGCACCGGGCTCCATGGCGCCAATCGTCTCGCGAGCAACTCGTTGCTCGAGGGGCTCGTGTTCGGGGCGCGCGCGGCCGATGCGATGCAGGGACCGATGACGCGCGCGGCGATCGCCGGACCGGTCGAGACCTATTGCCAGGTCTCGGCGGAGATCGCACCTCCTGCCGCGTCCGAGGTGCGCGACCTGATGTGGCAGCAGGCCGGTCTGGTGCGGTCCGAGGCCAGCCTCGCTCCGGCAGTGGCGCGGCTCACGGCATGGCGCGAGGCGGTCGCGCGCGCACGCGATCGGACGCCGTCCGATCGCGAACTGCGGCGCGTTGCGAGCCTGGCGACGGTCGGGCTGCTCGTCGCGCGCGCGGCGCTTCGTCGTGAAGAGAGCCGCGGCGGTCATTTCCGCGAGGACTTCCCGCGCCGCGACGATATACACTGGCTGAAGCACGTCGCCGACGTGCTTCAGGCATAACTCCCAACTTCCAACTCCAAAGGCAACGGGAGTGTGACACCTTCGATGAGTAAAGAGACCGAGATCCCCGATCTGCCGACTGAGGTCACGCCTCAGTCGCAGGACTTCGGGCGCTGGTATATCGACGTTGTCCGCCGTGCCGAGCTCGCCGACTACTCACCGGTCAAGGGCTGCATGGTGATCCGCCCCTATGGCTACGCCATCTGGGAGCTGATGCAGCAGGCGCTCGACCGCCGCTTCAAGGCGACCGGCCACGTCAATGCGTACTTCCCGCTCTTCATTCCGGAAAGCCTCCTGATGAAGGAGAGCGAGCACGTCGAAGGCTTTGCTCCGCAGGTCGCGTGGGTCACCCACGGGGGGAACGAGGAACTCGAGGAGCGCCTCGTCGTGCGTCCGACGTCGGAGACGATCATCGGCACGATGTACGCCAAGTGGGTCCAGTCGTGGCGCGACCTGCCGATCTTGATCAATCAGTGGGCCAACGTCGTCCGATGGGAGAAGGTCACGCGGCTATTCCTCCGCACCACGGAGTTCCTCTGGCAGGAAGGGCACACCGCGCACGAAACCGCCGAGGAAGCCCAAGCTGAAACGCTGAAGATGCTCGGCGTCTACAAGGACTTCGCCGAGACCGAGCTGGCGATGCCGGTGATCGACGGCCAGAAGACCGAGAGCGAGAAGTTCGCGGGCGCCGACCGCACCTATTCGATCGAGGCGCTGATGCGCGATGGGCGGGCCCTGCAGGCCGGCACCTCGCACAATCTCGGACAGAATTTCGCCAAGGTCTTCAACATCCAGTTCCAGGCGCGCGACAAATCGCTGCAGTACGTCTATGGCACGTCGTGGGGTGTCTCGACCCGCATGATCGGCGGTGTGATCATGACGCACGGCGATGAGGGCGGGCTGATTCTGCCGCCGCGGATCGCGCCGTATCAGGTCGTGATGGTGCCGATCATGCGCGGCAACACGCGCGACATGGTGCTCGAGCGCGCGCGCGCGATCCGGGATGAGCTCGGCGCGCGCGGCGTGCGTGTCATGCTCGACGACCGCGAGACGCAGACGCCCGGTTGGAAGTTCAACGAATGGGAGATGCGCGGGGCGCCGCTCCGTCTGGAGATCGGTCCCAAGGACATCGAGAAGTCGCAGGTCGTGCTGGCGCGCCGCGACACGCGCGAGAAGTCGACTGCCGCGATGGACGGCCTGGCAGCCCACGTCGAGCAGCTGCTGACGACGATCCAACAAGCGCTGTTCGACCGTGCGGTCGCCTTTCGCACCGAGCACACGACGCGGACCGAATCCTACGACGAGTTCCGGCAGGTTCTGGACGGGCGTCCCGGCTTCGTGGTGTCGCCCTGGTGTGGCTCGGCCGCGTGCGAAGCCGACATCAAGACCGAGACGCAAGCGACCATCCGGAACATTCCGTTCAGCGAGGCGCCCGTGAGCGGGAAGAAATGCATCAAGTGTGACGCGCCGGCGACGGTGACAGCATGGTTCGCAAAAAGCTACTAGCGCTGTGCGTGGCCGTGACCGCGCTGGTCGCGTGCCGGCCGAGTGGTCCGCTGCAGGTCGAAACGATCCAGACCGGCAAGTCGCGCAACTCGGACAACAGCGTCGGCAACCACAGCACGCGGTTCAAGCCCGACGACACGATGTTCGTGGCGGTGCTGACGAAGGGCCCGGGCTCGGGCAAGATCGGCGTGCGATGGACCTACGCCGGCCGGCTCGTGAGTGAGGAGTCGCGCAGTGTTTCCTTCCGCGACGGCGGCGCGACGGAGTTCCATATCCAGAACTCCGGCGGCTTTCCGGCCGGCGACTACGCGGTCGAAGTACTGGTCGACGACAAGCCCGTCGCGACGCGGCCGCTGAAAGTGGAAAAGTAGGTCAGATAAACCCCGGCCACTGTTCCCGGATTCGCTTCATCGCCGCGCTGCGCGCCGTCACGCGCGCGCGGCGCGCGATCGTCCGCGCGGTCGTCGACACCCGCGCACGCCACGTCGGATCGTGCGGCGCCACCGACCACGCCCGTCCGAGCGGTTCGAGACAGCTCGGATCCCCAAGGCTTTCCGCCGCCATCAGAAAATCCTCCGGCAGTGGCTCCTGTGTCGTGTCGAACGCTTCGCGGAGATCGTAGAGCGCGAGCCGGCTGCCGCGGCGTGCCAGCACCCGATGCGCCAGCCCGCGGGCACGCCGCCATTCGTGACGCGACGGCGCGGCCGATTCTCGCCCTTCCTGCGCGTGCACACGGCCGATGAGCGCGTGCAGCGTCGCCGGCGGCGCGGTCGAGCCGTGGACGTCGAGCCAGGCGCGCACGGCGGCCGGATCATCGAGCGATGTCCAGTCGCCTTCGGGCCTGGGCGTGCGCTCGCGAAGCGGCCGCACCAGATGTTCCGGCAGGTCCGACAGCGCCTCGACGGCGGCCGCGCGCACCCGCGAATCGCGTGACTCGTCGACGGCGACCGCCGTGACCGCCTCGAGCGCCCGTGTTCCCTCCTCGAGCACGACCCAATCGCGAAGGACGCCAAGGGCCGCGACGACGACCTCGGCGTCGGCATCGTCGAGGGCCCCGAGCGAGATGTCGAGCGCCCGCGTGGCGCGTTGATCCTGAAGGGCGGTGAGCGCCAGCGCACGGGCCGACGCCGGTGCCTCCGATTCCATGAGCGCCGCGAGACCCGTCAGCGCCCGCTCGCCGATGACGCGGAGACGCGCGACGGCGGCCGCGCGACGAATGGCATCGCTCGATTCGAGGTCGACGATGAGCCTGGCGACTTCGCCGGCGGAGGAGTGGGCGGTCACCGGTGCAGGTTAGACGAGGGCAGCGCCCGTGGCTAACTGGCGTCCGCGATCGCCACGGTCTTCTTCTTCCCGAACATCCACGCGAAGAGAATGCTGATCAAGTAGAGGATGAACATCGGTCCCGCCATCAGCACCTGGCCGACCGGATCGGTTCCTGGCGAGAGCACGGCGCCGACGATGAACATGATCAGAATCGCGTATTTCATGTTCCTGATCAGGAAGCGCGCGGTGATCACGCCCATGCGCGCGAGGAACAGCACCAGCGTCGGCATCTGGAAGATCAACCCGAACACGAGCATCAGCTTCACGTACAAGCCGAACGCCGGCTCGATTCGCGGCATGAATGTGAGCGTCTCCGAGGAGAAGCTTTGAAAGAACTTCCAGGTGAGCGGGAACACCACGTAATGCGAGAACGCCGCGCCGGTGACGAAGAAGATCGACGACAGCAGAACGAACGGTACGGCCAGCCGCTTCTCGTGGGAGTACAGACCTGGCGCGACGAACAGCCACACCTGGGACATCACTCCAGGCGACGCGATGAGCAGCCCCGCCAGCGCTGCCATTTTCAAGTACAGCATCAGCGCTTCGGTCGGCTCGGTGTACACGAGCTTCTGTCCGGCCGGCAGCGCGGCCTGCATCGGAGCGGTGATGAAATTGAAGAGCGGCGTCAGGAACAGACAGGCAATGCCGAAGCCGAGGACGATAGCAATGAGCGAGAAGATGATCCGTTTCCGGAGCTCATCGAGGTGCTCCAGAAACGACATCTTTCCGCCAGCCTCTTCCTCCTCGTCGTGCCAGTCTGGCTCGTCGTCGGGAGACGGCTTATGTGCCTTGTTGGGAAACGGCACCAGGGCCATGGCGACGATCAGGCGGGGGTGCCGGTGCTCGTGCGGCTGACGGTCCGGTCGTCCTCTTTCGGCTCGACCGGTGAAGCAGGTGTCGCGTCGTGTGGGGGCCTCGCGGCTTCGATAGCCGAGTTCTGTTCCGCCTCCATCTTGGCCCGCTGCTCTTTCTGCTCCTCGACCCGCACTTCTTCTTCGAGCGTGTTCTTGAGTTCGTTCGAGGCGCGCTTGAATTCGCCAAGGCTCTTGCCGAGCGACCGGCCGAGCTCAGGGAGTTTGCGCGGCCCGAAGATGATGAGCGCGATCACCAGAATGATCAGCAGCTCCGGCATCCCGACTGAACCAAACATAGACGTTACTCCAGCCGGCGATCACCGGCATTAGGGCCGCGACCCGGGCCCCGCCGCTCTCGCGCTTCAGGGAGGGGTTCCCGCAAGTCCTTCATAGCATTATAGAAATGCCGTCTGGACGGGGTCAAGCCAGCGAGGCGTCGACCTGAACACATTTTCCAAAGCGTCTTGGCCGTCAAGACGGCAGGGTGTACAGTCGGAATCATGCGCAGTTATCGCTCTTTGTCGGCCGCTGGTTCCGTGATCGCCGTCTGCGCTCTGGTAGGGGGGCTGTTCGGCCGCGCCGCGCTCGTCGCCCAGGACAAGATCCCCGAGCAATACAAGGTCTTTTCGAGCGCGCTGGCGGCGGTCGAAGCCAACTACGTCGGCGAGTACGAGACGGATCGCATCGTCTACGCAGCGATCACCGGAATGCTGCAGACGCTCGATCCCCATTCGAGCTTCATGGATCCCCGGACGTTCGCCCAGATGCGCGAGCGCCAGGAGGGCCGCTACTACGGTCTCGGCATCACCATCAACGTCGTCGAGGGCGACGTGACGGTGTTCAACGTGTTCGAGGGGTCGCCGGCGTACCAAAAAGGGCTGCGACGGGGCGACGTGATCGCAAAGATCGAGAACGAAGAGACCAAGGGATGGACGACGGAGCAGGCCGTGCGCAAGCTGCGCGGACCGAAGGGCTCGGCAGTCCACATCACGATCAGGCGGTCGGCCTATCCCGGGCCGATCGAGCTCGCTGTGAACCGCGACGAAGTCCACATTCCGACGGTGCCGGCGGCGATCATGCTGGACGCTCAGACCGGCTACATCAAGCTGCAGGACTTCGGCGAGAACACCGACCAGGAGCTTGGACGGGCGCTGCGCGAGCTCACGCAGAAAGGGATGAAACGGCTCGTGTTCGACCTGCGCGGCAACCCGGGTGGCGCGCTCGACCAGGCGATTCGCGTGTCGAATCGCTTCCTGCCGAAGGGCGATCTGATCGTCTACACGCGTGGCCGCGTTCCCAACTCCGATCAGGATTACCGCGCGACAGAGACGAGCGACTACCTCAATCTGCCGATGATCACGCTCGTCAGCCGCACCAGCGCGAGCGCGTCGGAGATCGTGTCGGGCGCGCTGCAGGATCACGATCGGTCGTTAATCGTGGGCGAGACGACGTTCGGCAAGGCGCTCGTGCAGTCGGTCTATCGACTGTCGAACAACGCCGGTGCGGCGATCACCACGGCTCGCTATTACACGCCCAGCGGTCGCATGATTCAGCGGCCCTGGGATGGGACGTTCGACGAGTACCTGACGTACGTCTACCGCGATCAGGATCCGAACCGCACGCACAAGACCGACGAGTTGAAGTACACGGACTCGGGCCGCAAGGTGTATGGCGGTGGAGGCGTCGAACCCGATCGGCGTTTCGATGGTCCGTCGGAGGGTTTCAATCCGACGCGGCAAGGGCGCGCGATCGGCGCGCGCAACCTGTTCGATCAGTACGCGCAGCGCTTCACGAAGAAGGGCGACACGCGACTGACGCTCCGCGATGCAAAGACGCGCGAGCTCACGGCCGATTACGATGTCACCGACGAGATGCTCACCGAGTTCAAGCAGCTCGTGATGACGACGCCGATCCCGTTCGACGAGGCGATGTGGCAGAAAGATCTCCCGTTCATCAAGGCGATGATTCATCGGGAGATCGATGTCGATCTGTTCGGCGTCGCGGCTGCCTATCAGAACATCGCCCGCTACGACCCGCAGCTGCAGTACTCGCTGACGCTGTTTCCCGAGGCGCAGACGCTGCTCGACGCGAGCAAGCAGGTTCGCGCCCGACGCGCGTCGCGCTGAGGACGTGACGGCCTCCCACGACGCCAAACGTCGTGGACCGCGGAAGGAAGGCAAAAGCGAAACCGGCACCCGCTGTTGGGGTGGCCAGCCCAAAATGTTGTGGTGGGACTTTCGTCTTGCCACAATGGCTAGTCGTTGCTAGACTGGCCCCGTTTTGCCCGGCTGATCGAGCCGGCCCGCCTCACGCCTCACGCGCCGCCCCCTCGACTTCGCCCGGGAGCGGCCCCCAACTGGTCGAGGGGTCGGTCGTCATCTCAGCACGTCAGACCGCGGTAAGGGGACCGTAATGCGCCTCGAACGTCTCGAAATCTCCGGCTTCAAGTCTTTTTCCGATCGCTCCGAGCTGGCATTCGACCGCGGCGTCACCGCGATCGTCGGGCCCAACGGCTGTGGCAAGAGCAACGTGGCGGACGCCATCACGTGGGTGCTTGGCGAGCAGAGCGTCAAGAGTTTGCGCGGCGACAAGATGGAGGACGTGATCTTCAGCGGCAGCGACGCGCGCAAGCCGGGCGGGACCGCGGAAGTCCGGCTGCGACTGGCGGGCTTGCCCATACCGCGCGTGGCGATCCCGGCGACGCCGGTCAGCGAAGTCGAAGCCCTCAAAGAGTTTCATCCCGCCCACGCCAACGGGAATGGCCATGCGAACGGGACTGGGATCGGACACGTCGAGGCCGGGCCGGTCTCGCCGCTGCCCGCGTCCGTCGTCGAATTCGAGGAAGGCGAGCCGCCGCTGACGCGGGACGTCGAGGTGACGCGGCGTCTCTATCGGTCGGGCGAAAGCGAATACCTCATCGACGGTGAAGTGTGCCGTCTGCGGGATGTGCACGAACTGCTGATGGATACGGGCCTCGGTGCGAAGGCGTATTCGATCATCGAGCAGGGCAAGATCGGCATGATCCTCAGCTCGCGGCCAACCGATCGCCGCCAGCTGATCGAAGAGGCGGCGGGCATCACGAAGTATCGGTCCCGTCGGCGCGCCGCTGAATTGAAGCTCGAGGCTGCGCAGCAGAACCTGACGCGCATCGACGACATCGTCTTCGAGGTCGAAAAGCAGCGGGGCACGCTCAAGCGTCAGGCGGCCAAGGCCCGGCGCTATCGCCGGCTGCGCGACGAGCTGCGCCGCTGGGAAAAAGTGCTGTTTGCGCGGCGATATCGCGAGCTCGCGGCCACCATCGAAAACGCGCGGGCGCGGCTCGGCGTCACCCGCGAGCGCGAGGCGGCGGCGGCGGCGCGGGTGGCTGAAGTGGAAGCTGACCTCGGCCGCTTGCGCATCGAGCAAGCCGAGGCCGACAGCGGCGCCTCGGCGGTTCGCGAGGACGCACACGCCCGAGAGCTCGACATCACGCGCCGGCAACAGCAGCAGGAGTTCAATCGCCAGCAGGCCGAGGGACTCGAGACGCGCGGGCGTGAGATCGATGTCGAAATCCGCGATCTCGACGAACGCCGCGAGCCGGCGCGGATCGCGATCGAGTCGCGCCGCCAGGCGGCGGCCGACGCGCACCAATCGCGCGACGATGCGGCCGACGTCGTGACGGCGGCCACCGCCGAGCATGCCTCAGCGTTGCAGCGCATCGACGGTCTCGAGACCGACGTCGAGGCCGCTCGATCCGATCTCTTCACCATCGTCAACTCCGTGATGGCCGTGCGCCACGTGCTGGAGCACACGTCCGTGCAGCAGGAGCGCGTCGGCGAGACGCTCGGCAAGCTGGACGTGGAGCAGGACGACCATCGACGCGAGCACGAACGGGTGAAATCCGATCGCGCGGCGGCCATCGAGGCGTTCAACCGCGCGCGCGCCGCACTCGATACCGTGAGGTTGACGCACGCTGCCCGGAGGTCGGAGCTGACGACCGCCCGCGTCGAGCACGAAGGCCGCACCCGCGATGTGCGCACGCGCGAGCAGGAACTGGCGGCGCTCGAGGCGCGGTTGGCCTCGCTCGAAGAAATGGCCGCCAGCCGCGCCGACTTCAGCGACGCCGCCCGCACCGTGCTGGTGCAGGCGAATGGACACGTCGGCCAGCAGGGGGCGGTCGCTGACTACCTCGAGGTCGAGAGCCGCTACGAGCGTGCCGTCGAAGCGTGCCTGGGCGAGCTGCTGCAGTACGTGATCGTCGAACGGCACGATCAAGCCGCCGCCGGGCTGTCGCTGGTGCGCGAGCAGGATGCCGGCCGGTGCGGCTTCGTCGTCGTCGATCCCGGCTCGAACGGATATCACCCCCGCGAGATGCTGCGCGCCCCTGGCATCATTCCCGTCGCCGACGTGCTGCGCGTGCAGGGTCCTCACGCCATCACCATTCACAAGGTTCTGCCGGAGGCGTACGTCGCCGAGTCGTTCGCCGACGCAGTGTCGTTCTCGAGAGAGACGAGCGCCACGATCGCGACGCTCGACGGCGACGTGTTGCGTGGCCCGCATCTGGTGACCGGCGGTACCAAGGTCGAAGCGCGCGGAATATTGGCGACGAGGCGCGAGATCAAGGAGCTGCGCGTGCGCGTCGCCGCCGAACGCGACGTCCTCGTCCGGCTCACCGACGAAGCCGAACGGCTCGAGGTGACGATCGCGCAGGCGACCGGCGCGATTGCGGCGCTGCAGGAAGAAGAACATCTGCAGGAGAAGGCGATCGTCGCCTACGAAGCGCAGCTCGCGCGCACTGGCGACGACACGATCCGGCTGGAACGCAAGGCGGACGTCATTGCGTTCGAGCGCCGGCGTGCCGAGGAAGAACGGGCCTCGCTCGAGTCACGCCGGTTGGAGGCCGAAGCATCGATCCTGCGAATGGAGGGCGAGCAGCGGCAGGCGGAGGAGCGTCTGGGCCACGCCCAGCGCGTGCTCGCCGAGGCGCGTGACGCGGCCGGTGCGCTCGGCGCTCACGCCGCCGAGGCTCGGGCGAACCACGCGGCCCTGGTCGAGCGTGCGTCCGCGCTCGACGCCGACGTGCTGCGCCTCGAAGAGAGCGCACGCGACCTCGAGCTTCGCATTCAGGCGCGTGTGACCGAGCGCCAGCAGACCGACGAGCGTCGCACCGCGCTGCTGACCGGCGTCGCCGAGAGCGAGCGCGCCCTCGATGTGGATATTCGCGTGCTCTCAGACAAGCGCGACGAGCTGCGAGTCGCCGACGAGGCCGCGGCCGCGCTGCGGGCGACCGTCGACGCGCAGGACGTGATCATTCGCGAGGCGCGCGGCGGGCTCGATGCCGTGCGCGCCGAGGCCGGCGAGATCGAGCTCGAACGGGTCGGCGCGGAAAGCGACTTGACCCATGTCGCGCAGGCTTGCATCGATGCGGTGCAGAGCTCGCTCGATGAAGTGCTCGCCGAAGTCGAGCAGATGGAGCAGGCCGGCCAGGCGGTCCCCGATGCCCAGGCGATCGCGGCCGACGAGCCGGATCCCGAAGCGGAAGAGGAAGGAAGCACGGTCGCAGTCGACGCGCCGCCTGCGGTTCCCGCCGACGTACCGGCGTCGATGACCGCAGAAGAGGCGATCACGCGACTCAAGGCCAAGATCGATCGGCTCGGCCCGGTGAACATGATGGCGATCGAGCAGTTCGACGAGCTCGAGCAGCGCCACGTGTTCCTGACGACGCAGCGGCGCGATCTCGTCGACTCAATCGCGCAGACCACCGAGGCGATCGCCCGCATCGACGAAACGACGAAGGCGCGTTTCAGCGAAGCGTTCACCGCCATTCAAGGCAACTTCCAGATTACGTTCTCGACGCTGTTCGGCGGCGGTCGCGCCGGCCTCACGCTCCTCGACGAGAACGATCCGTTGGAGAGCGGCATCGACATCGTCGCCTCGCCGCCCGGAAAGCGCCTGCAGAGCGTGCAGCTGCTGTCAGGCGGCGAAAAAGCGCTGACCGCCATCGCCTTGATGTTCGCCATCTTCCGCTACAAGCCGAGCCCGTTCTGCCTGCTGGACGAGATTGACGCGCCGCTCGACGACGCCAACGTGCACCGGTTCGTCGAGATGCTGAAAGGCATGCTCGATCGAACGCAGTTCATCCTGATCACCCACAATCGGCAGACAATGGAGATCGCCAATCGGCTGTACGGCGTCACCATGGAGGAGCCGGGCGTCTCCAAGCTGATCTCCGTGCAGTTGCATTGAGCAACGGGCGTTGATCGCGCCGGAATGACGCGTCGTGGCCCGCTGTGAGGCGAACACCGCAACCGGTGCGGACGTATTGAACGCCATGACGACTCGCGCGTTCGGTCTCCTCGGTGCGATCTGTACGGCCTGGCTGGTCGTGGCCTGCGACGTGAAAGTCGGGCAGGACGGCGTGTCAGTCGACGTCGTTCACGGCAAGGCCTCCGACGAATGGAAGCGCTCCTATCGCCTCGCCCCCGGCGGTCATCTCGACATCATCAATGTGAGCGGCCTGATCACCGCCTCCCGTGCGGAAGGGCCGGACGTCGAGGTCACCGCCACTCGAGAGGCCAGGGCGACGACCGACGAGGCGGCCAAGGCGATTCTCGACAAGGCGCGGATGGTCGAGGAGGTGACGCCCGATCGCGTCTCGGTCGAATCGCGTGTCGAACGCCGAGGGGGAGGCCGGCTCACCGTCCAATTCACGCTGCGGCTCCCACCTGGTCTCAATGTCTCGCTCAAGACCCAGGATGGCGGCGTCAGGTTGACCGGAATACAGGGGAACGTTGACGCCAACTCGGTCAATGGCGCCATCGTCGGACGAGACCTGTCGGGTGCGATCACGGCCTCGACCGTCAACGGTCGCGTTCGTATCGAGCTCGCCGCGATCACGGGTGACTCTCGCTTCACCACGGTCAACGGCCAGGTGGATCTCGCGCTCGCGCCGACCGTGGGCGCGTCGCTCGAGGCCAGCGTCGTCAACGGCAACGTCATGGTGGCCGACAACGTCTCGTTGTCGGCGGCCGAGCGCACGCCACAACGCGTCGTTGCACGCGTCAACCAGGGCGGTCCGCGCATCATCGCGCAGACGACCAATGGGCCGGTTCGCGTACGAGCGGGAAGGCTCGACGACGACGAACGCCGTCGCGAGCGTCTAGGTGATTCCAGCCGCTGATGGCGAACGAGGACAAGGCCACTCGATACCACCGTCTGAAGCGCCGCGCGTCGGTCCTCGGCGCGGCGACCCAGGCATTCCTGCTGGTCGTCCTGCTGGTCTCAGGTGCGTCGATCGCGATGCGCGAGGCCGCCGTCGATATTGCTGGACGGAGCTTCGTCCCCGTTGTCATCGCATACGTCGTCATGCTTGGTGTGCTGCTCGAACTCGTCCAGCTACCGTGGGCGTTCTACTCGAGCATGACGCTCGAGCGTCGGTACGGACTGTCGACGCAGGCGACCGCGAAATGGTGGATCGACCATCTGAAGGCGGGTGGAGTCGCGCTCGCGTTCTCAATCGCTGCCGCGCTGATCGTCTTGGCGCTGATGCGAGTGAGTCCTGAGCGCTGGTGGATCTATGGGGCGGTCGCGTTCACGGCCATTCTGGTCTTGCTGGCGCAATTGGCTCCCGTCATCCTGCTGCCGCTGTTCTACGACCTCAAGCCGCTCACGCGCGATGCGTTGCGGGACCGCTTGCTGGTGCTCGCCGAACGTGCCGGCGCGCGCGTGCTTGGCGTGTTCGAGTGGCGGTTGAGCGACCGGACGAAGAAAGCGAATGCGGCGCTCACCGGCATCGGGGCGACCCGGCGCATTCTGCTGTCCGATACGCTGCTCGCCGACCATTCCGACGACGAGATCGAAGTGATTCTGGCGCACGAGCTCGCGCATCACATTCATCACGACATCTGGACCGGCATCGCCTTGGAGGCGGCGCTGATCGGGCTGGGGTTCTATCTGGCGGATGGTGCGCTGGCAAGGTACGGTTCGAGCGTTGGTCTCGTTGAGAAGGGCGACGCGGCAGGCCTTCCACTGCTCGTGCTGGCCGCAGGCGCCGTGTCGCTTGCCCTGATGCCGGTGGCGACCGCCGTGTCGCGTGCGCACGAACGGCGGGCCGATCGCTACGCGCTGACGCTCACGCGCAACCCATCAGCGTTCATCACGGCGATGAAGCGCCTGGCGGCGCAGAACCTCGCGGAAGAACGCCCATCGCTGATCGCGCGCGTGTTTTCGACGCATCCATCAACAGCAGAGCGGATCGACGCCGCGAAAGAGTGGCAGATGTGAGCGCGTGCGCTCGAGCGCTTCCTACCGGGGCCGCACGACCAGCTGGCCCTTCATCTCGCCATGCCGGGCGTCGTTCTTCATGTCGGAATAGAACTCGAACGTGCCGGCCTGGTCGGCGCGGAACTCGACGACAGTCGAGCCGCCGGCCGGGACTCGGCGGGAGACGCGATACTGGTTGATGGTCAGGCTGTAGGCGACGTCCTGACTCTGCACCACGAGCTTGACCAGATCGTCCTGCCCGACTTCGATCCGGTCAGGGGAGAACCGGTAATCGCGCGCGGTGATCGTGAATTCACGCCGGTTTGGCGCTTGATCCTGCTCAGCCGGGGACGATACGGGCCGTACTGACGCAGACTGCGCACGTGCGTGCAGCGATGCGCCAAGGACGAGGCCCAGGCCTCCGACGAGCACACCGAGAGTCCGCCACGTCGGTTTCATCTACCTATTTTAGACGAGCGAGCCGGCGCGGCGGTTTCCGACTCGGCTATTCCTTCGCCGCTGGTGCGGGCACACCAGCCTTTTGTGCCTCTTCCTGGAGCAGAGCTTTACGGCTCAGCCTGATTTTTCCCGTGGGATCAATGTTGATGACCTTCACGAGAATCTGTTGGCCTTCTTTCAGCTCGTCGCGGACGTCCTTCACGCGATGCGTAGCGATCTCCGACACGTGCAGGAGCCCATCGGTGCCGGGCATGATCTCGACGAACGCACCAAAGTCGGTGATGCGCTGCACCTTGCCCATGTAGGTCTTATTGAGCTCGGGCGTCGCGGTCAGCTCCTGGATGATGCTGATGGCCTTCTGCGCCGACTCGCCATCGGCCGACGCGACGTTGACGCGGCCGTCGTCCTCGACGTCGATCTTCACGCCGGTGCGCTCGATGATGCTTCGGATCATCTTGCCGCCGGGACCGATGACGTCGCGGATCTTGTCGACGGGGATCTTGATGGTGATGATCCGCGGCGCGAACATCGACATGTTCGTGCGCGTCGAGGCAATCGTCTTGGCCATCTCGCCGAGAATGTGCAGCCGGCCGGCGCGCGCCTGGTCGAGTGCCTTGGCCATGATCTCCGACGTGATGCCGGTGACCTTGATGTCCATCTGCAGGGCCGTGACGCCCTGCGCGGTGCCGGCGACCTTGAAGTCCATGTCGCCGTAATGATCCTCGGCGCCGGCGATGTCCGAGAGGACGGCCCATTTGCCGCTCTTCTCGTCCATGATCAGGCCCATCGCGATGCCGGCGACCGGCGCCTTGATCGGCACGCCCGCATCCATCATCGACATCGAGCCGCCGCAGACCGACGCCATCGACGAGGAACCGTTGGATTCGAGAATGTCCGCCACCAGGCGGATCGTGTAGGCGAACTTGTCGTCGCCGGGCACGATCGGCGCGAGCGCGCGCTCGGCGAGCGCGCCGTGGCCGACCTCGCGGCGGCCGGGGCCGCGGAGGAACTGCACCTCGCCCACCGAGAACGGCGGGAAGTTGTAGTGCAGCATGAAGCGCTTGTAGAACTCGCCGCTGACGTGCTCGATCTTCTGCTCATCGTCGGCAGTGCCGAGCGTGCACGTGACGAGCGCCTGCGTCTCGCCGCGCGTGAACACGACCGACCCGTGCGCGCGTGGCAGCACGCCGGTCTCGCTCCAGATCGGACGGATCTCGTCGAACTTGCGGCCGTCGAGCCGGACGCCGCGATCGAGCACCTCGTCCCGCAGCACTTTCTCTTTCAGCTCGCTGAAGATCTTCTTCGCCTCGACCTTGCGCTCGATCTCGGCTTCGGGCATCGAGGCGATCAGCTCCTCGAGGACCTGATCGACGCGGTCGTAGCTTTCGAGCTTGCCGCGCAGGCGCATCGCCTCGCTGAGCGGCACGTAGACTTTTTCCTCGACCTCGCGGTAGAACTCGTGGCCGATCGCCTTCTGTTGAACACTGAGCTTCGGCTTGCCAGCCGCGCTCCTCAGCTCCTCGATGGCCGCGACGATCTGTTTGATCGCGGCGTGCGCCGCTTCGAGCGCGCCCACGACCTGGGCCTCGCTCACTTCCTTCGCGCCAGCCTCGACCATCACGATGCCGTCGCGCGTGCCGGCGACGATGAGATCGAGCGAGCTCTGTTTGCGTTCGGGGTAGCTCGGATTGATGACGAACTCGCCATTGATCAGGCCGACGCGCACGCCGGCAATCGTCTTCTCAACGGGAATCTCCGACAGCGCAAGCGCGGCGGACGCGCCGGTGATCGCCAGCACGTCGGCGTCGTTCTCGGTGTCGGCCGACATCAGCAGCGCGATGATCTGTGTCTCGAAGCGCCAGCCCGGCGTGAAGAGGGGACGGATCGGCCGATCGATCAGCCGGCTGGTGAGCACTTCCTTTTCCGAGGGCTTGCCCTCGCGCTTGAAGAAGCCTCCGGGAATACGCCCCGAGGCGTAGGTGTACTCGCGGTAGTCGACGGTGAGCGGCAGGAAGTCGATGCCCTCACGTGCATTGGCCGCGTGCGCGGCTGTCACGAGCACGACCGTGTCGCCTGAGCGGACGAGGACGGAGCCGTCGGCCTGCTTGGCCAACTTGCCCGTCTCCATCGAGATGCGTCGAGATCCGACCTGGACCTCGCGTGTGTGTAGATGGACGTTGTGCATGTTGTGCGTCGCTTACTTGCGGATGCCGAGACGCTGGATGAGTTCCGCGTATCGATCCGAGTCCTTGCTCTTCAGATAGTCGAGGAGCCGGCGGCGCTGGCCGACCAGCTTCAGCAGGCCTCGGCGTGAATGGTGGTCCTTCGCGTGGACCTTGAAATGTTCCGTGAGGTAGTTGATGCGCTCGCTGAGGAGCGCCACCTGAACTTCTGGCGATCCGGTATCGCCGTCGTGGGTCTTGTACGAACCGATGATGCCGCTCTTGCGGTCCCTGGTCAAAGCCACAGGCACTCCTTCACGCACGGCTCAGAACGGTTCGAGAGGGGAACTCGAAACCACCAAGCCGCCGTACATACGGAATCCACGGATCCCTTAAACCATTGATTCTAAATCAGGACGACCGCCGGGTGTAAAGAACCTTCGGCCGTTCCCTCCGTTCCGACGCCGAGCAGGTGCCCCTCGACGTCGAGCAGCCGCACCCATCCTCCCTCGGGATTGTTGCCGGCCCGTGTTTCGACGACGTGCGCCGCCAGCAGATCCTGTCCGTGCGACACGCGGCGTCGCCCTTCCTCACTGACCGTGGTCGAGGGAAAGCCGGGCAGCAACCGCTCGAGCGGCAGTACTTCGGCAGCCCACTCCCGTTGGCCGCGCTGCAAGCCGTCAATCTCGATGGCGTGCGTCAGGCTGAACTGTCCGCTGCGTGTCCGGCACAGCGACTCCAGGCACGCGCCAGTGCCCGTGAGCTGGCCCAGCGCCTGCGCGAACGCCCTGACATAGAACCCGGACGAGCACGTGATCCCGATGCGTGCCACCGCCCCGTCGAGGTCGATCAGTTCGGCGCGTGTGACTCGAACCGGCACCGGCTCGAGCGTGACTTCTTCGTGACGCCGCGCGCGTTGATAGGCGCGTTCGCCGTCGACCTTCTTCGCCGAGAAGGGCGGTGGCGTCTGCCCGTACTCGCCGCTCAGCGACACCAGCGCGCGCTCGATCGCCACACGAGAGGGCACCTCGCCCGACTGGCTGGTCGCTCGACCGGTCACGTCATACGTGTCGGTCGTGAGTCCAAAACGAATGCCGGCGTCGTAGTCCTTGTCGGCGGCGGTCAGAAATCGAACCAGTCTCGTTGCGCGGCCGCACGCCAGCGGCAGCACGCCCGTCGCCATCGGATCGAGTGTGCCCGTGTGCCCGATCTGCCGCTCGCGCAGACACCGTCGTGCGATGGCGACGACGTCGTGCGACGTGAGTCCCTTCGGCTTGTCGATGATGAGGACGCCGTCCATGAAAAAGCCAGGAATCAGGAATCAGGAAAGCCTGTGCCCGATGCCTTGTCGATCGCCTCGAGGAGTTTCTGTTCGAACAGCTTCTCCAGCGCGGTCAGGTCTCCGCGCGCGCTGCAGCCAGAGGCGTTCTTGTGGCCGCCGCCGCCGAACTGCTTGGCGATGGCGTTGATGTCGATGTCGCCCTTCGACCGCATACTGATTCGCCAATCGTCGGGCCCCTGCTCCTTGAAAAACGAGACCGCGAGGATCTCCTTGACGGTGAGTGGAAGGTTGATCAACCCGTCGGTATCCTCATACGTGCCGCCCGATTCGCGCGCGAGCTGCTGCGTGACGCACAGCGTCGCCACGCGCTCGGACGGATCGAGCTGCATGGCATTCAGCACCGCGCCGAACAGCTTCAGTCGACCCAGATTGTTGCTGTCGAAGATGCTGCGAGCGACCGCAGCCGGGCTGACACCGGCGTCGACACACTGCCGGCAGATGTCGAACGTGCGCGGCGTGATGTTCGAGTAATGAAACGACCCAGTGTCGGTCAGGATCGCGATGTAGACGTGCGTGGCGATCTCGAACGTGAGCGGCACTCCCAGTGCGCGAATCAGATCGAACACCATCTCGCCACAGGCGGAGGCGGAGACGTCGAACCAGTTGATCGCGCCATACATCGTGTTGCCGGGGTGGTGATCGATGTTGATCACGAAGCCGGCCTCGAGACCATCGACGCCGGTACGTTTGAGGTCGCCGCATTCCATGACAATGACCGCATCGCCCGGACTGTCGACACGGCTGGTCACCTCGATCTCGGGAACCCCCGGGAACACCAGCATCGGCTGCGGCGGCGCGTCGCGGCTCACCACGCGCACCGATTTGCCGAGATGCCGAAGTGCGTAGGCCATCGCCAGCGACGACCCGACCGCATCGCCATCGGGCCGGCTGTGAGACACGACCACGAACCGCTGTCGCGACTGAATGACGTCGACGATCTGCGCCAGGACGTCTTCAGCGGCTCTCGTTGTCATCGTCATCGTGTCCGCCGGCACGCTGGGCCTCCTCTTCGTGCAGGTCGCGCAGGATCTGCTCGATCCGATCCTGGTTGGCGATCGACTGATCGAACCGGAACTCGAGCTCGGGCACGCGACGCAACCGCAGCCGCGAGCCGATGTGCCGGCGGAAGAACGGCGTGGCACGCTCGAGTGCGCTGGCCGTCTGCCGCCTGGCGGCGTCGTCGCCCATCGTCGTGTAGAACACCCGCGCCAGCTGCAAGTCCGGCGACACCTTCACGCGCGTCAGTGTGATGAAGCCGATACCGGGATCGTGCACCTCACCTCGGCTGAGCAGGTCGCTCAGTTCGTGGCGAATCTCCTCGCCGACACGGTCGGGGCGGTGGCCTTGTGCCATCAACGTGTAATGCAGAATTCAGACTTCAGACTTCAGAAATGGAGGCACGGGTTTCTTCGCAGTGTCTGCATTCTGAATTCTGCATTCTGAATTACATGAGAAATTCTATTTCCGTCCTCGTCACCAGGCCGGGTTCGACGCGGTCGATTTCGTCCGCCGCGGCA
>DASRJR010000230.1:0-2824 GCA_035649395.1 Vicinamibacterales bacterium | reverse complement strand
CTTCGATTCGGTCCACGTCGGATAGTTCGTGGTCCCAAGATCCACCCAGCCAGGCGCGAGATCCATTCCCGACATCTGCGCGTTGTGGCAGACGGCGCACGAGCGCTTGGCCGGATTGGCGAGCCCGATCGAGTTGATGTGCGCGACGTCCTTCACCCAGAAGCGCCGGTTGATGAAGATGTCGTTGCCGCGAGCGACCGAGGCGCGAAACTCGCTTCGCGTGTCGGGCGGGCTCGTCGCCGAGACCCACATGTCGAAGAAATGGAATCCCGGCGTCTTGGCGCTGTTGAGCACGTGCACCGGATTGCGCGCGACGTTGGCGGGCCCGAGCGCGAGCGGGCCGTTCGGCTCGACGAGGCTGCCGCCGCGCGTGTCCCAGGCTTGCGCCATGTAGATCTGATTCTCGAAGCCGAGGATGCGCTCCAGTTGCTCACGCGTCAGCGCGTGTGTGCCCTCCTGGTGATCGCGATACGCACTCTCCGCCTGCACGCGTAACGATGGTGCGCGAGCGTCGGCCATGATGTTCATGCTGGACGGGAGCCCCGTGTCGGGGTCCTTGTCCATCAGCACACCCAGCTTGACGTTGAAGAGGCCATCAGGGCTCGTAACGTACTTCAGGTTCGCCGCTGGACGCGGGCGCCGGAATACGGAGACCGTGGGCGACGCGCTGCGAAGCCCGTACATCGCATCGCGATTGACGCCAGTCGGATCTCGCACGACGTCGATGGTGAATTCCGGGGTGATGCCCTGCGGCGGCCAGGGCAGCGCGACGCGAAAGAGGCCTCGATCGAGCAGCAGCGAATGCGAGCTCGCCAACTCCTGCGGTAAACGGGGGTTGTTCGATCCATCGATGGCCGCAAAGATCGGGTCGCGTCCCGCCGTGATGCGCCAGCGCTCGCGGATCGACTCCACCGACACGCTCATCGCGTTTGCCGGTTGGTGACAGGTGACACACGCACGTCCGTTGGCGCCGATCGCCTCGAAGAACGGGTGGCCCCTGGTGTCGATCGGTCCGGCGGTGTTCAACACGCCGAGACGGCCGAGCGGGTTCTCGAACACCATCTCGCGTGGCAGCGAGGTGCCGCTGCCGGGTTCCACCCACGACGTGTGAGGCTTCGCGATCGTCTCGGGGTGGTCCTGCGCGACGAGGAGCGCGGCCGCGCGGAGCACGACGGCTCCGAGCATCCACCCGATCAGCAAGCGAGCGTCGCGCGGCAAGGCAGGTGAAACGTAGCATAATTCGCCCGCCCGGAGGTTCGATGCACGTTCGCAAGTTGCTCGATTGGCGCAAGCTGCTGATCTACTCGCACCGCTGGCTCGGCATCGTCGTCGGGGTGGTGTTCGTCGCGTGGTGCGTGTCGGGCATCGTCCTGATGTACTACGGCGTGCCGCATCTGAGCGCCGGTGAGCGGCTGATGCGGCTGCCGCCATTGGATCTCTCGAGCATTGCGGTTGCGCCGGCCGACGCCGCCCGTCAGCTCAACGATCCTCCACGGCGTCTGCGAATTTCGATGCACGGCACTCGCCCGGTCTATCGCTTCAATACGGGCAGGGTCTTCGGCCGGTGGACTCTCATTTACGCTGACACGGGCGAACGTGTCGCTCCGCTCGATAAGGATGCGGCGCTTGCCTGGTTGCGCGGCTATCTCCCCGATCAGCAGACGCTCCGCTACGACGCGTACCTCGAGCGCCCCGACACCTACACCAGGCTTCCGGCAATGCAGACCCATTTCCCTCTGCACCGGGTCGCGCTCGACGATCCGGCGGGAACCGAGTACTACGTCTCCGAACGATCGGGCGAAGCGGTGATGAAGAGCGATCGACGCACGCGTTTGCTCGGGCTGACGGGCTACATCACGCACACGTTCTTCTTCTTCCGCCAGCGGTCGTGGTGGAGTGCATTGCTGCAATGGGTGTCGTGGATCGGTCTCGCGATGTGCGTGACCGGCGCAGTTGTCGGCGTGTGGCGCTACGGGTTGTCCGCGCGATTCCGGCACAAGGGCGTCCGGTCCCACTCCCCGTATACCGGCTGGATGAAGTGGCACCACTACGCCGGGTTGCTGTTCGGCGTGTTGACCATTACGTGGGTCTTCAGCGGCCTCGTTTCGCTCGACATCATCCCCGGCATCCGTGAGTCGAGATACTCGGCCCGGCAGATCGCCAACGGCGCTCGCACGGTGCAGGGAGAAGGCGCGGTGCTCGCACTCGACTCCCTCTCGGTCGATCGCTTGCGCGCCGCTGGCGCCACCGTGTCGCGCTCGTTCCAGCCGAAAGAGCTCGAGCTGCTGCAGTTCGGTTCCGAGTCGTATCTGATCGCGTATCGCGCGCCAACGACAGAGACCGTCGCTGAGTGGAGCAGCCGCAGCGGCATCGATTTCATTACGCCAACGCCCGATGGCGACCACGTGCTGATCTCACCCCGTCAACCCGACCGGACGTTTGTGCGCTTCGACGACGACACCGTGATGCGCGTGGCCCGAGAGGCGATGCCCGGAGTGGCGGTTCGCGACGCACGCTGGCTGACGGAGTACGACGACTACTACTACAAGACCGTGTCGTCATTCGATCTCGGCCTGCCGAGAATGGCGAAGACGCTGCCGGTGCTGCGCGTGCGCTACACCGACGCCGCGCAGACCTGGCTCTACCTCACGCCGTCGCCCGGGCAGATTCTGAAGGTCGAGCGGCAGGACCGTGCGAATCGCTGGGGCTACTACGGTCTGCATGGGCTGGACTTCGCCGTGCTGTGGCGGAACCGACCACTATGGGACATCGTGGTCGTGGCGTTGCTGATTGGCGTCGGTGTGTCGAGCGTGACGAGCCTCGT
>DASRJR010000229.1:0-11374 GCA_035649395.1 Vicinamibacterales bacterium | reverse complement strand
CCGCCACTCGCGTGACACCGCTGATTGGCCCCGGCCGCGTCGGCATTGCGTTCTCGGCGACCTTTTGATCGACGCCTCTTCGAAGCCCGCTCGAGCGCACACTCAATGTTCCAAATCGGAAGTCCAGTTGATGACGACGCTGATCGGAGTCGGGGCTCGATCGTCAGCCGTGATCGCGAGGAAGCGCTGGCCGTCCCTGGTCACGTCGTACGACCACCGCGCGTTGACCTTCCGGAACGGGAACAACCGTCGTGCGTCGCCAGTGACTTTGAAGGAGGGGCCGCTGCCGTCGACGGTGACGGCCATCATGTAGCCATCGGACGCGGTGTAAAAGAGCTCGCGGCCGTCGCCCCTCCATCGCGCGTCCTGGCCTCCCGTTGTGGACACCAGCGTCCGTTCGCCGGGCCCCGGATACGGTGTGACGTAGACCTCTTGTCGACCCGATTCGACTGATTGATAGGAGACCCAGCGGCCGTCGGACGAGAACTGTCCGGCCAGCGCGTTGGCATTGCTCTCGACGAATCGCGATGGCTTGCGATCTCCCTCGAGAGGCAGCCTCCAAATGTTGAAAGGCGTCCCGCCGAACACGAGTAGCACGCGGCCGTCTGGGGACCAGCCGCTCGCCGTGACAGGTCTCAACTCTTTTTCCGCGAGTAATAACTGTGGCGAGCCGGTGCCATCCGCGCGCTGCTGGAAGACTCCTTGACCGCCCACGCTGAACACGAGCATCGATTGGTCTGGAGACCAGATGGGGTTCTGCTCGGGTCCGGCGCCTGACGTGAAGCGGCGACGGACGCCCCTCGTCAAATCGACGATCCACAGGTGGCGATCGTCGCCGTCTCTTATGCTCACCATCGCCCTCGAGTCGTCCGGCGAGACCTCGAGGTCGTCGTAGTTCGCAGTGTCGCTCACAGCCGGCGTCATGCGGCCAGCTCGATCGAACCACGTCAATCGGAAGTCGGCGACGGACGCACCGCTCTGATACGCCAGTACACCATCGAGAGAACTGGAAAACAAACCGGTACCGCCGGGCCGCTCGATATCGGTGGCGACGAGGACAGGCTCACCCGAGAGAGTCACGCTGCGGGCGTCGAATTGGCGTGCCATCAACGAAGTACCGCGCAGGTAGAGCACGTGCTCCCTCGAGAACGAGACGTTGAAACCGCTGTCCGGCTCTCCAGGCAAGAGCAGCGAGTGTTCGCTCGAATCGAGCGTTCCGAGATGAATGGCACCCGACGGCGTCACGGCGTACGCGAAGCGTGTGGAGTCTGGCACGAATGTCGGTCGCACATGTGCCTGCTCTTTCTCGCCGAGCATCGTGACCGCCTTCGGCTCGCCGCCGGATGCCGAGACCCGCCGGATGACACGCGATGACGAAAAGAGGATGACATTGCCGGTGCCCCACGTCCCGCCGTTGTACGAATCGGCCGGGCACAGCCGCATCGGCGCGCCGCCAGCCGCGTCGACCTTCCTGATCGCGCCTGCCGCATAGAACCCGATCCATCGGCTGTCCGGTGACCAGAACGGGCCCGATGCGCCCTCTGTCCCGTCGATCTCGCGCGCCGCGACGCTACCGAGCGTTCTAACCCAGAGGTGACTGCGTCCGCTTCTGGTCGCGAGAAACGCGATCCGGGATCCGTCCGGCGAGACGGCGATAGAAGCAGCGCCACTTCCACCACCGTCGGTCTGAGCAGCGGATCGGGTGAGCGCGTAGCCGCCCGGCATGGTGACTTCGAATCGTACGGTCGAAGGTCGTGGCGCAGGCCGGCTCAGTGTGAACGCCGCGAATGCGGCAAACGCGACGAAAGACGCGATGGCAATCGACCAGGCGACTCGAGCACCAGGCGACGACGTGCGCGAAGCCGAGCCGGGCGCGATCGTTGACGATTCCGCTGTAGGCGCATCCGCGTCCGCAATATCCAGCCGCGCGGAGCCCATATCGGCCAGCCGCGCGCGGACGTCCTTGGCCAGGCATCGACGCAGCAGTCTCCTGATCGACTGCGGCGTGGCCACGGGCAACGTGCTCCATTCCGGTTCCGCGCGGACGATTGCCGCGATCGTGTCGGTCACATCGTCTCCGCCGAACGCCTTCGCGCCGGTGAGCATCTCGTAGACCACACAGCCGAACGCCCAGATATCCGCTCGCCGGTCCACGACTCGCCCGCGTGCCTGCTCGGGCGACATGTACGCGGCGGTGCCGAGGATCGATCCGACCTGCGTCACCGCCGGAGTCGTGATCGTCGGCGAAAGCGATGCGGTATACGCGCGATCCTGCCGCGTCGGCCCCGGGGCAGACGATTCGACCAGCTTCGCAAGCCCGAAGTCGAGAATCTTCACCGCTCCGTCCTGCCGCAACTTGACGTTGGCTGGCTTGAGATCGCGATGGATGATGCCAAGCTCGTGGGCCGCTTCGAGCCCTTCTGCGATTTGCCTGGCGATCGGCAGCGCTTCGTTCAGCGGAATCGGACCATCGGCGATGCGGTCCGCCAGCGTCGGCCCCTCGACCAGTTCGAGGATTAGCGCCTGCGTCGAATCACCGGAGTCGGACTGAGCCTCCTCGAATCCATGAATCCCACCGATGTTTGGATGGTTGAGGGACGCAAGGACCTGCGCCTCACGTTCGAACCGTGCGCGCCGCTCGGGATCGGAGGCTAGCGATTCCGGGAGGACTTTGATGGCGACGTCGCGAAGCAGCTTCGTGTCGCGCGCTCGAAAGACCTCGCCCATCCCGCCGGCCCCGAGAACGCCGGTGATCTCGTACGGTCCGACCCGCGTGCCGATGCTGATCACGACGCCGCGATTTTACGCTGTTCGTCGGATGGATCGACTGCGGACGCCATCAGAGACGATAATCAACGTTGTCGCGCCACCAGGAGATCCTCAGCGTGGAACAGATTCGCCGGTCGACCTTGCCAACGATTGCCTTGATGCTCTCTGCGCTGATTATCGGCTGCGGCGAGACGCCGACAACACCGTCGCAGTACGCGCCCTTCAGCCAAACCGACCTTCGCGTGGGTACCGGCACCGAGGCCACGACGTTCAACAGAGTGACCGTGGACTACACGCTCTGGCTGTACGACGCCACGGCCACGGGCAACCGGGGCATCCAGATCGAGTCGTCGGTCGGTGGCACTCCGTTTACTTTCCTGCTCGGGTCCAGCGATGTGATTCAGGGCTGGAATCGCGGAATCGCCGGAATGCGGGTGGGCGGAATCCGGCGCCTCGTGATTCCGCCGTCGCTCGCCTACGGGCAGGACCGCAAAGGCATCATTCCCCAGAACGCGACGCTGGTCTTCGACATCGAGCTTCTCGACGTGACGACGTCATGAGACGCACCCGTTACCGGCGGCCAAGACGGTACCGCCCGCCGATCACGAGCGCCGTTATCATCTCGTCCGTCTCCGCCTCACCGACACCGTCTTCGACGCCCTTCAGTCCGAGACGAGAGACCTCCCCATAGATGCCGATCGAGCTGGTGAGCCACACCTCGACTCCGCCGCCGAATACCAGCGCCCACCCTTCCGTTCTCCATTGGAGTGTGGTGGTGCCGCCTGGGATCGTTGTCGTATCGTCGATGGTTTCGTGGGTCGTAAACGTCGCACGGTGACGGTCGACGCCGCCCGTACCGAACAGCCTGACCCGGCCGATTGGGAAGCCGCCCTTGGCGGCGAACACGACAAGACCGCCGTCCATGTCGCTGTCGAACCGGAATCGATTGCCGCTCCCGTCGACGTCGATCCGCGAGGGGCGCACATAGCTGGCCTCAGCGCCGACGTACTGTGAAAACCAGTAGGTGAGACCGCCGGCAAACGAGATGGCCCTGCCGGCGCTGCAGCCCGTGACGTCGCCGCACGCGGGATCCAGGACGCCGCCAAAGCCGCCAAAGCCGGCGGTCTCGGCACCCCCGAAGAGAATCGCGCCGCGCGGTGCAATCGAGATCCGGGGCTGCTTCGCGCCGGATGTCGTGGGGGGCCTCAGCCATTCCTCGGGCAGTTGGCCCTGCCGAAGGCGAATCGTAGGCGACCCCGTCTCAATATCGACCAGGATCGTGCTGATGCGCTGCAACAAGAACAGCCCCGGGACCTGGCTGCGCCGGCAGCCTTCGGCCGGAGGCGGCTGCTCGACACGGTTCATGATCGTCACGCGACGGGTGCTGCCGCACTCGTCGACCCAGACGAAGACGTCCATCATCTCGCGATCGCCGAGCGCACTCTTGGTCGCTGTCAGAGTCGCAAATCCGTCGGCGCCTGCGGTGGCTGTCGCGGTCACGGAACCGTTCAACACGAACTCGATGGTCGCTTGTGGTGGAGCGTTCCGGACGACCACGGTTTGGGCGGAGACAAGGCTGACACCGATCATCAGGTGAAGCGCCGCTGACAGCGCGATCGGCCGCCCGAGCATCGTCATGCACGTCTGAACTCGCAAAGGCATCAAAGACATTATGATCCTGGGCGCATGAAATCCGCACAGGTCCCCACCATCCTCGTCGCGCTCGCCGTTCTTGCCGTTCTGACGACGGTGAGTGCTCAAGCCCCGTTGAAGAAGCCTGAGACGCCCAGGACGATGAGGCTGTACGTGTTCGACTGCGGGGTGATCAACGTCAATCGCGCGGGCACGGAGCGCTACAAGGTCACGCCCGAGGAAGTCGGTGAAACGCGGTTCTCGGTGCCGTGCTTTCTCGTCGCCCACCCCAAGGGGACGTTGATGTGGGACCTGGGGATCCTGCCGGACGAGACCGTCGAGGCCCGTGCCCGCGGTGAGCAGGGCAATCCGACCGCGACGTCGGCGGCGGTGACGACCGTTCCGCGGACGCTGCGCAGTCAGCTGGCGGAGCTGGGCTACCGGCCCGCAGACATCACCTACTACGCGTTCTCACACGCGCACGTCGACCACAACGCCAACGCCAATCAGTTCACGGCGTCGACGTGGCTTGCGCGCCCCGCCGAACGGGCGTTCATGTGGGAAGACGGCAACACGCGAGTGAACCGCACGTTCTTCGATGACATCAAGAACGCCAAATCGATCAGTCTGGAGAAGGACGAGTACGACGTGTTCGGCGACGGCAAGGCGATCCTCAAGGCCGCGCCGGGTCATTCGCCAGGACATCAGGTACTGGTGCTGAATCTCGCGAAGACGGGTCGCATCATGATTGCCGGCGACCTGTATCACTACCCGCAGGAGCGGACGCTGCACCGGCCGCCGCCGGATACCGAGTTCAACGTGCAGCAGTCGGCGGCATCGAGAGTGATGATCGAGGAATACCTGAAGCGGACGAAGACCGAGATCTGGATCGAGCACGACTTCGTCGCCAACGCGAAATTGAAGAAGGCGCCGGCATTCTTCGATTGATCGTTAGACCCGGCCCAGGCGCGGGATCAGCCTGACCGCGTTGTCGCGATCGATCGCCTTCAGATCGTTCTTGTTCAACAGGGTCATCTCACTCAGGGCCTTGACGTAGTCGGTCGCCGAGCCGCCAGGCGGGAAATCGGTGCCGAACAGAATCTGCGACGACTTCACCAGCTCGAGCAGCGACGCCACCGCGCCACGGTTCGATGCGCCAGCGAGGTCGTAGTAGAACTTCTTGATCTCCGCCATAAAACCGTTCGGCAGCCGCTCCTTCGCATTGCCCGATGCGCCCTCGATACGCGCCGCGAGGAACGGCACGCTGCCGCCGGCATGCGACCAGATGAAACGGACGTCAGGACATGTGACGGCGTCGCCGCTGAAGGCCACGCCCATGATCGCGCGCGTAGTGTCGGTTCCGTATTCGATGCTGCCCGGCGCGACGCCAGGCGCGTAGTCGAGATTGCGGCAGCAGTTGGCCGCCGTCGGATGGACATGGACGACCGCCTTGCGCCGATTGAGCTCCTCCATCACCGGCCGGAACGACGCATGGCCCAGCCACTTGTCGCCGTAGCTGGTGAACAGGCCGACGCCGTCGACCTTCAGCGTGTCGTAAGCGTAGGCGATCTCCGCGAGCGTGGCGTCGACATCGGGCAGCGGCATCGCGGCGAAGACGCCGAAGCGCGTCGGATGATCCTGCACCAGCTTCGCGCCGTATTCGTTGCAGGCGCGTGCCAGCTGACGGGTCATCGGCGCATCGCCGAACCACAGGCCCGGATTGGTGATCGACACAAGCGACAGCGCGACGCCGCCGCGATCCATGTCGGCGATCGACTTCTCGGGCGTCCAGGTGGTGTTGGCCGGCTGCAGGAGCGGGCGGCCCTTGACCGCCGTCACCCACGCCGGCGGCGCGAAGTGATGATGGACGTCGATGCGATGCGGCCTCGCGGCCGATGTCTGCGCGCGCCCATCGAGGCGCGGCCCGGAGAGGAACAACCCCGACGCCAGGCTGGCCAGCAGCGTTCGACGATCGATCTCAGTCACACGACCACCTTTCGTTTGTCAGACCCTCACCCGTAGCGATCGGCCCCATGATATGGCGCGCGGCTCGATTTCGGTTGCTTCTCGCGGCCCAGGGAGGACTGAGCGCGCGGGCGCGACGCTATAATCGGCTCGCTTGGCACTTCAGCCTGGCAGCCGCCTCGGTCCGTACCAAATTACCAGCGCCCTCGGCGCTGGCGGAATGGGCGAGGTCTACAAGGCGGTCGACACCCGTCTCGATCGCACCGTCGCCATCAAGGTTCTCCCTCCGAACCTCGCCGCCGCGCCGGAGTTCCGCGAACGGTTCGATCGCGAAGCTCGAGTGATCTCGAAGCTCGATCATCCGCACATCTGCACGCTCTACGACGTTGGCGAGGCAGCGCCGGCGTCTGACTCGCCGCCGCTGGCGTTCCTCGTCATGCAGTACCTCTCTGGTGAAACCCTGGCCAGCAGGCTGACGCGCGGAGCCCTGCCGATCGATGACGTGCTGCGTTGCGCGTTGCAGATCGCCGACGCGCTCGACAAGGCACACCGCGGTGGCGTGGTGCACCGGGATCTGAAGCCCGGGAACGTCATGCTGACGAAGGACGGCACGAAGCTGCTCGATTTCGGCCTCGCCAAGACGGCCTCGACAGCCAGCGCGCCACTCGGCGGCGCCGCGGCGACGACGGCGCTGACGACGTTGCCCGCGGACAACGATCTGACGGCGCATGGCGCGATTCTCGGCACGCTGCAATATATGGCGCCAGAACAGCTCGAGGGCAAGGACGCCGACGTCCGCTCGGACATTTTCGCCTTCGGCGCGATGGTCTATGAGATGACGACCGGGCGGCGTGCCTTCGATGGCAAGAGTCAGGTCAGCCTGATGGCGGCCATCATCGAACACGATCCCCCGCCATTGTCATCGACTCAGCCCCTGTCCCCTCCGCTCCTGGACCATCTGGTGCGAACGTGTCTGCGGAAAGATCCCGACGCTCGATGGCAGACGATGGCCGACGTGGTCATACAGCTCAAGTTGATCGCGGAGCTTGGATCGAGGGTGGCGACTCCAGCGTTGCGGTCGAAGCGCGGCGTTGTCGCGGCGTGGTCTGTCGCCGCCGCCGCTGTCGCGATGGCGATCGCCCTGGGCGCGATCGCCATGCAAAACCGCCGCAGCCCTGACGGTGCCAAATTCACCTTCGAGATCGACGCTCCAGCTCTGGTCGGTGTCGCTGCGCCGTTGCAGTTTGCGTTATCGCCGAACGGGACACATCTCGTCAGCGTGGTGGGTTCGGACAAGGGGAACGTGTTGTGGCTCCGTACGCTCGAGAATCAGGCGGGGCAGATTCTTCCTGGGACGGACGGCGCCTCGCACCCCTTCTGGTCACCAGATAGTCGCTTCATCGCCTTTTTCGCTGGTGGCGCGCTGAGGACCGTGGACCTGTTTGGATCGCCTCCGCAGTCGGTGTGCGACGCCACCGGATTCGCCGGCGGCACATGGAACCGCGACGGCGTGATCGTGTTTTCGCAAAACCGCGGTCCCCTGTTCCGCGTCGCAGCGGCCGGTGGCAAGCCGGTGGCGGTGACCCAGGTCGACCCATCACGCTCGGAGGTCGCACACCGCTTTCCAAGTTTTCTCCCGGACGGCCGTCGGTTCCTCTACTCGGCTGTCAGCACCCGGGCCGACGACTCGGGTGTGTTCGTCGGCTCGCTCTCGTCCATGGAATCGACGCGAATCGTCGGAGGCGGAATCAAGGCGCTGTTCGCACCGCCGGATCGCATCCTCTTCATGCGCGACGACACCTTGATGGCGCAACGGCTGGATCCCGATCGCCTTGCCCTCGCGGGCGACCCCATTCCAATTGCGGATCCGGTCGGCGCGAACGTTCAGAACAGCGCAGCCGGTTTCACGGTGTCGGAAACGGGTGTGCTCGGGTATCGATCGCGCGACGCGCGCAATCGGACTTTGACGATGTTCGATCGGTCCGGCGCACAACTCGGCACGTTTGGCGCCGTGGGGTTTCATCGCAACCCGGCAGTCTCTCCAGACTTCTCAAAGGTCGCCGTCCAGGACGGCGCGACGAACGACATCTGGATCTTCGACCGCGCGCGCGCAACGTCATTGCGGTTCACCGTCGACCGTGCGACCGACGATGCGCCGTTGTGGTCGCCCGATGGGCGTCGCGTCGCGTTTTCGTCGAACCGAAGCGGCACCGTCGATCTGTACCAGAAGGCCACCGACGGCACCGGGAAGGATGAGGCGCTCTTTCAGTCCGAACGTTTCAAGATTCCCGAGGACTGGTCGCCGGATGGACGCCTCCTCCTTTTCAGAGAGACCGGGCAGCAGACCAACGCGGATCTCTGGGTCCTTCCACTCGACGGGATCAGGACGCCGCGCCCCGTGCTCAACAGCCCGTTCGTGGAGCGCGAAGGCCGACTCTCGCCCGACGGCCGCTGGATCGCCTACGTGTCGAACGAGCCGGGCGCCCTCGAGGTGTTCGTCACGGCGTTCCCCATGGCTGGCACCAAGTGGCGGATCTCGACCGAGGGGGGCCATCAGCCACGCTGGCGAGGCGACGGCAAGGAGCTCTTCTTCCTGAACGAGTCGCGTGAGGTCATGGCGGTCAGCATTGAGGTCGCGAGCGATGGCTCGTTGAAGCCGGGGACCCCGCAGCAGCTGTTCGCGACAACGGCCGCGAGTTTTGCTGAACGCAACAGTTGGGATGTGGCGGCTGATGGTCAGCGTTTTCTCGTGAATTCCGTTCCCGTGCAGCGTGCGCCGATCACGGTGGTCGTCAATTGGCTCCAGGGCCTTGGCGCGGCGGCACGCTAGCGATCATCAACGGATATACTCCCCCGCATGAAAGCCTTCCTGACGGTCGTCGTGACGACGGTGTTCGTGACCGGCCTCATGACCGGCCCCGTGATCGGCCCCGTGATCGGCGTAGTGCGGACGCACGGTCAGCAGCTCCAGAGCATCACGCTCAACTATCCGACGAGGAGCGGCGCCTCGTGGCCGTTGTTCATTGCCAAGGAGGGTGGCTACTACCAGAAGTACGGCCTCGACGCCACGCTCGTCTTTGCCGGCCATCCGGCCGGCATCGCCATGGTCGTGAGCGATCAGGCGCAGATGAGCAGCTACAACCTCGAGTCAGTGATGCAGGCGAGCTCCCGCGGCGACGCCCCGTTTGCCGTCGTCGGCGCCTCGCTCAACAAAGCCTACTTCGCCCTCATGACGCGGAAGGAGATTACGCGCGTCGCCGACCTCAAGGGCAAGACGCTCGCGGTGAGCCAGATCGGCGATCCTCCCTACAACTACACGAGCGCGTTTCTCCGCAAGTTCGGACTGACTCCACGTGATGTGCAATGGATCGCCGCCGGCGCCGACGCGACCGGCCGCGCCGCGGCGCTGCAGGCCGGGCGCGCGGACGCGACGCTGCTGACACCGCCCGCGTACTTTCGGCTCGAGGAAGCAGGCTTCACCAGCCTAGGCAATCTCGCCGATCACGACGACATCTTCGCCGCGACGACCTACCTGATGAAGCGAAGCACAATCGCGACACACCCGCGGTTGCCCGAGCAGCTCATCAAGGCTCACGCCGAAGCGATCAAGCGGTTCTATGACGACAAGGCGTTTGCGGTGAAGGCCTATCAGGCCTACGACAAGCAATCGACCACCGACGTCGAGCGCCTTTACGATGGCTACGCGAAAGCAAACGTGCTCGAACGCGTTCCGTTCGTGCTGGCGCCCGCGCTTCAGGCGGTGATCGAACAACAGAGAGACGACAAGCTGATCACCCAGATGAAAGCGTTCGATTTCCGGACCGTCATCGACAACAGCATCGTGACCAGGCTCGTGAAGGAAGGCTTCTTCCAGAAGCTATTTGGCCCTGCGGTCAAGGCCGAAGAGGATCGCAAGTCGAAGATTGCGTTTCGGTAATGGACTCCCGACCTCGATTTCGGGCAGATCAAGTCGGGAGTGTTCTCCGACCGCCGGAACTGCTGGCCGCGCGCAAGGACCCGGATGTCCACCCGGACCGACTGCGCGAGATCGAGGACCGATGCATCCTGCGTTCACTCCAACGACAGCAGGACCTCGGTTTCAGGATCTTCACCGACGGCGAACTGCGCCGAAGCCAGTTCATGGGCGACTTCTACGAATCGGTCGACGGTCTCGACACCGATGGTTCGATCGCGCGCGCGTGGAAGGGGCAGTCGGCAGGAGGGGGAACGGCAACCGCGCCACCGACAGGCCTGGTCGTCGGCAAGATCAGGCAGACGAAACGTCTGACCAAACACGAGGTCGACTTTCTGCTCTCGCAGAGCCCAGGCGACAGCAAGATGACATTGCCCACGGCGAATCAGTTTCCCGCCATCGCATACCGAAAGGGATTGAGCGAGCAGGCCTACCCGACGTATTCCGATTTCCTCTGGGATGTGGTGCCCATCATCAAATCCGAGATTCAGGCGCTCGTCCACGATGGGATCAAGTACGTGCAGCTCGACGCGCCGCGCTACAGCTACTACCTCGATCCGAAGTGGCGCGAGTACATCCGAAAAGAGATGGGCCGCTCCGTGGACGAGGCACTCGACGAAGCGATCCGGGTCGACAACGCTTGTCTCGAGGGCGCGCGAAGGGACGGGGTCGTGCTCGCGATTCATCTGTGCCGTGGCAACAGCCGCAGCCAGTGGTACGCCGAGGGCGGATACGATCCGATCGCCGAACGGCTCTTTAACGAGCTCGACGTCGACGTATTCCTGCTCGAATATGATTCCGAGCGGGCCGGAACGTTCGAGCCGTTGCGCTTCGTGCCGCGCACCAAAGCCGTCGTCCTGGGACTGGTCAGCAGCAAGGTTCCGGAGCTCGAGTCGCAGGAGCTGCTCATTCGCCGAATCGACGAAGCCAGCCGATACCTACCTCTCGAGAACCTCGCCCTGAGTACACAGTGCGGTTTCGCCTCGTCGCTCGAGGGCAATCTGTTGACCGAGGACGAGCAATGGACGAAGCTGC
>DASRJR010000228.1:0-10052 GCA_035649395.1 Vicinamibacterales bacterium | reverse complement strand
ACCGGCTGGGTGATCAACCCCGATACCATCAAAGCCCAGATGGAAGGCGGCATCGTCTACGGGTTGACCGCCGCGCTCAAGGGCGAGATCACGATTCAGAACGGACGCGTGGTGCAGAAGCACTTCGGCGACTACCCGGTGATGCGGCACAACGAGATGCCGGAGATCGAGGTCCACATCGTGCCGAGCACGGAGACGCCGGGCGGCATCGGTGAACCGAGTACTGCGCTCGCGGCGGGATCGCTGGTGAATGCGATTGCCGCGGCGACGGGTAAGAGGATCTACAAGTTGCCGATCAAACCCGAGATGCTTCGGGGTGGCACAGCGTAGGTTTGACCTTTGACCTGACGTGAAACTCTCAGATCTCGGGCCCGGGCTGCTTCTCGCAGCCACAGGCATTGGCGTCGGGGACATGGTGTCTTCGACCATCGCCGGCGCCTCGTACGGCCTGACGCTCGTCTGGGCGCTGGCGGCCGGTGTCATTCTGAAATTCGCCATCACCGAAGGAGCTGCCCGTTGGCAGCTCGCCACCGGCGTCTCGCTGCTCGAAGGCTGGCGCGAGCATCTGCCGCGCCTCGCGGTCCTCGCGTTCTTCATCTACTTCGTCGTCTGGAGCTACTTCGTCTCGAGCGCCCTCGTTGCGGCGAGTGCGCTGGTGCCGACGGCCGTCATGCCAGCGGTGCCGCTGCCGGTATGGGGCATCGTGCACGCCGTCGCGGCGTTCACGTTGGTGTGGTTCGGCCGCTACGAGCGATTCCTCGCCGTCATCAAATGGTTCGTCGGCCTCAAGTTCGGCGCGGTGATCGGATCGGTGCTGCTGATCGTGTTCTGGTCGGGCGCCGACTGGTCGCATTTCGGCGCCCGCCAGGAGTTCTCGACGGCGTACACGCTCTCTCTGATCGGCGGCGTCGGCGGTACGGTCACGCTGCTGTCCTACGCCTACTGGATGCGCGAAGCCGGATGGTCGGGACCAGGTCGACTGCCGATGGCGCGCGCCGATCTCAGCGTGTCGTTCGCGCTGGTGCTCGTCTTCTGCCTGTCGATGATCTTCCTGGCGACGCAGATCGACTGGACGGGACAGATTCTCGACGAGGGTCCGCGGCTCTGCCTGCTGCTCGCCGATCGCATCGGCGCGGAGATCGGTCCGATCGGTCGGACGGTGTTCCTGATCGGGTTCTGGGGTGCTGCGTTCTCGTCGGTGCTCGGCGTTTTTCACGGCGTGCCGTTTCTGTTCGACGACATGTTCCGTCTGTGGCAGCGGCGCGAGCGCGGCGGCCAGCAGGGCGGTCCTTATCGAGCGTGGGCGGCCTACCTTACGTTGGCGTCGATCTCAGCGCTGGTCATCGGCCGTCCCGTGTGGCTGGTGTTTGCCTATACGGTCGTCGGCTCGCTGTTCTTCCCGTTTGTCATCTCGACGCTGTTGTGGCTGAACAACTCCCGCCACACGCCGCACCCCACCCGCAACGGCGTGTTCGTGAACGTCGTCCTTGGCGCGGCCCTCCTGCTCTACGTGTTCTTGGCCGCTCGATCGGTCACTTAGCCGCCGGGCCTGAAAAACAGGCCCGGCCTACACGTACCCCGTAAGCAGCGCTTCGAGGAGCCCCCGTAAGCATCAGACGGGTAGTGCCGATAAGACTGTGCGCAACGTGCCGGGAAGTCGACGGCCACTTCGAATCGGGGCCGTTCTCCGGCGGAAGAAGCATGCGGAAGCGGCTCAAACTCAAGCACGTCAGCATGATTGCGGGCCTGATGCCCGTCATCGCCGGGGGCCTTGTGGCGGCGGCGCTGGTGGCGCGATCGACACCGCCGCCGACGGCCGTCCTCTCGGGAGCCGTCGCGGGTATCGTGGTGGCGCTGGCGGCGTCCTGGGCGCTGGCGTCGTGGGTTGGCGGTGTCATCGCCGCCTCGCGCGATTCGATTGCGAAGACGGCGCACGACATCTCGGCCACCGTCGATCAACGGCAACGTCTGGCGGCGCAGCAGGCGGCGGCCGCCGATGCGACGACGGCGGCGATGGAGAAGCTGGCGGCGTCAACGAGCCACTCGGCGGCGCAGGCCGATGACCTCGCCGTCGGCGCGCGGCAGGTGCTCACGCTCGCTGACGAAGGCGCGCGCACGGTGACACAGACCCTGCGCAGCATGACCAGCCTCAACGAGAAGGTGCATGCGATCGCGCAGATGACGTCTCATCTCAACGAGCAGGCGTCCGAGATCGGCAGCATCACCAACATGGTGGGGGAGGTGGCGAGCCAGACCAACCTGCTGGCGCTCAACGCCGCGGTCGAAGCCGCGCGCGCGGGCGAGCAGGGGCGCGGCTTCTCGGTCGTCGCCGCCGAGATTCGCAAGCTGGCCGACCAGACCAAGTCGTCCGCCGGCAAGATCAACACGCTCGTCAACGGCATCCTGCAGACGATCGGCGACACGGTGAAAGCGACCGAGGACGGCACCAGGACCGTCGAGGAGAGCGTGCAGACGGCGAACCAGACCGTGCAAGCGTTCATCGGCGTGCGCGACGCGATCAGCAAGGCGACCGAGAACACCCAGCACATCTCGACCAACGTGCGCGATCAGTCGCTTGCCGTCGACAACGTGCTGCGCTCGATGACCGAGTTCGGCAGCAACGTTCGCGTGACAGCCGCCACGCTCGGCCAAGGCCGTACCCGCGCCGAAGCGCTCCAACAGACCGCAGCGGGACTCGGCGCGATCATCTGAGGCGCAGCTCTGCCGCCGCCGTCGTGCGCGCGGTTATAATCCGCGCGCTCCCATGTCCCTTTCTCCCGGTACCCGTCTCGGTCCGTACGAAATCCAGTCGCTGATGGGTGCAGGCGGAATGGGCGAGGTCTACCGGGCGCGCGATCCGCGCCTGGGACGCGTCGTCGCCATCAAGGTGCTGCCCGGGACGGCCGACGGATCGCAGCTGCGGCGATTCGAACACGAGGCGCGAGCGGTCGCCGCGCTATCACACCCGAACATCCTCGCGATCTTCGATGTCGGCATTGGCGCCACACCGTATCTTGTCACCGAGCTGCTGGACGGCGAGACCCTGCGTGCGCGGATGTTGCGTGGCCGCCTGCCGCTTCCCACGATTCTCGATACGGCGCGCCAGTTCCTGTCCGGACTGGCGGCCGCTCACGCGCGCGGCATCGTCCATCGCGATCTGAAGCCCGACAACATCTTCCTGACGCGCGACGGTGTCGTGAAGATCCTCGATTTCGGGCTCGCCAAGAACGTCGTGCCGACGCCGGCAACGCTATCGGACGTCGACGTGACCAGCGCGCCGGCCACGATCGACGGCGCGATTCTCGGGACCGTCGGCTATATGGCGCCTGAGCAGGTGAGAGGCGCAGCCGTCGATCATCGATCGGACATCTTCGCGGTGGGCACCGTGTTGTACGAGATGGTCACCGGCGATCGTGCGTTTCGCGGCGAGTCACCCGCGGACACGATGAGCGCCATTCTCAGAGAGCAGCCGCGCGATGTGCCCCCCGCCGCGGGGGTGCCGCCCGCACTCGGCCGAATCATCCAGCGTTGCCTCGAGAAGGCCCCTGACCAGCGATTCCAATCGGCGCAGGACCTGCGTTTCGCGGTCGAAGGGATCTCACAGACGGATGCCGTCGCGCCCTCTCATCGCGCGTCGTCCGAAGAGAGCGCCGCCTCGATCGCGGTCCTGCCGTTCACCGACATGAGTGCGCAGCGCGATCAGGCGTATTTCTGCGAGGGAATGGCCGAAGAAATCATCAACGCGCTGGCGAAGGTCGATGGTCTGCGAGTGGCAGCCCGTACGTCGACGTTTCAGGCCCGCGCCATGACAGCCGACCTGGGACAGATCGCCGCCGCGCTCGGCGTGCGCCATCTGCTCGAAGGGAGCGTTCGCACGGCGGGCCAGCGTCTCCGCGTCACGGCGCAGGTAGTGGACGTGCGCGATCAACGCGCGGTGTGGTCCGATCGGTTCGATGGCGCGATGGCGGACGTCTTCGAGATCCAGGACACGATCGCCGAGCGCATCGTGAGCGCGTTCAGGACGCGGCTGGTCGGCGCCACCGCTGTCGCTCCCGCTCGTCGCCAGTACACGCCCAACGTCGAGGCGTATCAGGCCTATTTGCAGGGCCTGCATCACCGCTATACGACCTACAACTTACTCGAGGCGCTTCGCTGGTTCGAGCGGGCGACGGAGCTCGACCCGGGATACGCGGACGCGCACGTCGGCGTCGCGTACGCCTCGGCGGTGCTCTCCAATTTCGCGTTCCTGCCACCACTCGAGGCCCGGACGAAGTCGCGCGCCGCCATCGCGAAGGCCATGGGGATCGATGCCAACCTCCCGGTGGCGCACGCCGCGCTGGGATGGTGGACGGCGTTGCACGAATGGAACTGGTCGCGCGCCGAGGATATTTTCCAGCACGCGCTGTCGCTCGATCCCTCGTGTCTTGAAGCACACGCCTTCTATGGACTGCTCTGCGGCGCCCTCCAGCGCGTGGATGACGTCGTGGCGCGCATGGCAACGCTTGTCCAGCTCGATCCGTTGTCGCCCTGGACACACGGGGTCAGCGCACTTGGGTACCACACCATTGGTCGCCATGAGGAGGCGCTCCGCCAGAGTGAGAGGGCCCTCGAACTCCGCGCCGAGTCGATGCTCGGTCTCTGGTGCAAGGGCATGGCACTTCGAGCGCTGCGGCGATTCCCCGAATCGATTGCGACGTTCGAGCACGCGGTGGAGTTGATGCCCGCAGCGACGTACCTGTCGTGTGAATTGGGGAATACGTGCGCCCAAGCAGGACTGTACGCGCGTGCCGAGACCATCCTGGGCACGCTCGACCAGCGGGCCGCCACCGCCTACTTTTCGCCGTTCTGGCGAAGTACCATCCTGTTCGGTCTCGGCCGCCACGATGAGGCGTATGCCGAACTCGAGCGCGCGTACCACGAAGGCGCACCGACGCTGCCGTTCCTCGGCGCGGGTTGGTGGGATCAGGCGCGGGGTCAGAAACGATTCGCCGACCTGGCGAGGCGCATCGGCCTTCCGCCATCGGTCGCGGAACCTCGACCGCGATAGTTCGCGTCGTACCAACCAGTAGATGATTCCACTTTCGGTGCTCGACCTCGTCCCGGTGCGCGCGGGATCGACCGCCACCGAGTCGCTGCGTGAAGCGGTCGAACTGGCGCAGGCGACTGAAAAACTCGGATACACACGCTACTGGTTCGCCGAGCACCACGGCATGGCGAGCATCGCCAGCTCCGCCCCTGAGATCCTCATCGAACACATCGCGTCGGCGACCAGGACGATTCGCGTCGGCTCGGGCGGCATCATGCTGCCGAATCACGCACCGCTGCACATCGCCGAGGCATTTCACACATTGGAAGCGCTGCATCCGGGGCGCATCGACCTTGGCCTCGGCCGCGCGCCTGGCACTGACCCCGCGACGTCGCGTGCGTTGCGGCCGTTCGACGGCGAACAGTTTCCCGAGCAGGTGCGCGAGATGCTCGCGCTGTCGCGCCGCACGTTTCCACCGGATCACCCGTTCGCGACCGTGCGCGTGGTACCGGCCGGCGTGCCGCTGCCGCCCATCTGGGTACTCGGGTCGAGCGGGGCGATGGCGGGATTTGCCGGTTCACTCGGGCTGGGCTACAGCTTTGCGCGCCACTTCAGTTCCAACCCGCCGCTGCCTGCGATTCGCGCGTACCGCGAGCACTTCACACCGTCGGCGGAGTTTCCCCAGCCGCACGTCATCCTTGGCGTCTCGGTGATTTGCGCGCCGACGATGGAGGAAGCGGAATATCAGGCGTCATCGACCGATCTGGGCTGGGTGCGGTTGCACCGGCGCGAGTTCGCGCCGCTGCCGAGCCCGGACGAGGCGATCGCGTACCGCTATTCCGCGCAGGAACGCGTGATCGTCGAGATGAACCGTCAACGTCACTTCATCGGCACGCCCGAGAAAGTGACCGCCACCATCCGTCATCTCATCACCGATACCGGCGCCGACGAGATCATGGTCACGTCGATGATCTACGGCCCGGTGGAGCGGTTGCGATCGTATGAACTGCTCGCTTCTGCATGGAAGTAACGGCGCCCGAACGGCCGAGATATGCCGCCCCCGGCGCTAGAAAAGTCAGGAAGCCTGGAGACTAACGTCATCGACAGAACCGTCGGTGTCGTCAAACCATTCGGTATTTGACGCCTTTTCATCGAAATGTCTGGCAAATCGGCGTGACACGCGCGCGGCCCCGGCGGCGTGCGCGGGTTTGGTGGCGGCAGGGTTCTTGACTCACCTCTTGTCGTGCTGAAGGTCGAACTCCACGCCCACTCCGCCGACGATCCGCTCGACGCGATTCCGCATACGACGACGCAGCTCATCGATCGCGCTGCGAGTCTCGGATATCGGGCTCTTGCGGTCACGCTTCACGATCGGCAGCTCGATCCCCGTCCCTATCAGTCGTATGCCGCCGAGCGTGGCATCACGCTGATTCCCGGCACCGAGCGGACGATTTGCGGCAAGCACGTGCTGCTGCTGAACTTCCGCCGCGGGGCCGAAGCGGTCACGAACTTCGACGAGTTGCGCGCGCTCAAAGCCCGTGAGCCTGGCCTCGTCATTGCGCCGCATCCGTTCTTTCCGAGCTCGACTGCGCTCGGCCGGCTGATGCATCGCTACGCCGATCTCTTCGACGCCGTCGAGTACAACGCGATGTTCACCAGCGTGATCAACTTCAACACCGCCGCCGAGCGCTGGGCACGCGAATACGGGGCGCCAATTGTGGGCAACGGCGACATTCATCG
Organism: Vicinamibacterales bacterium; assembly: GCA_035649395.1. Lineage (GTDB taxonomy): Bacteria > Acidobacteriota > Vicinamibacteria > Vicinamibacterales > UBA2999 > Gp6-AA40. The sequence continues at coordinate 3,286 of DASRJR010000228.1, read as the reverse complement.
CCTGCGACAGATGGGGACGACCTATTCGATGATCGATGCGGAGCCCGACGCCGACGCGATCTGCGATGCGATTCGCGCCCGGCGCGTGCGCGTCGTCGCGCGGCCAGTGACGTTCCGCGCCGCGGCTGGTCTGATTGCGGAGCTCATGACCACTCACGTCCTGCCGGCGGGCTTCTGGAACGAGCCAGAAGAATCCGCGGGGTTCATCGTCCCGAGCACCCCTCGGTCAGGTGTGTCAGCGCCACCACCTTCAGCGTCAGCTGTTTAGGCGGCTCCTGGATATACCCCTTCCCCTCATCGCGCCCCGCGACGGTCACTCGCGTCTTGCCGATCTCCTTCGTCGTCACGGTTGACGCGCCGCCGACTGTCCCCGGCGGAACCGTGACGATCCCTTCGACCTCGTCGTAGTGCCCGTCGTGGTGGTCTTTGATCTGCTGCATCAACTCGCGTGATCCCGACAGCGCGAAGTCCGTGGCGCGGAGTGTCCGGAAGAGAGAGTCCGGGTTCTCAGCTGCGGATGCGATCAGGCGACGGCCACGAATGCAGCCTCGCACGGCGATGCGATATTCGTTCTTTTTGAGCTTGGAGTTGCCGCCCTCCGGAATCGGTGCGGTTGGCGGGGTTGGAACCGGCTTTTGGGCGCTGATCGGTGCTGCGATAAGGAGAGCCGCGAACAGCGACACCGCGAGTACTCGCATGGCTTCTCCGTGAAGCTTCGCGCTGGCACGGACTAATATAACAGCCTTGTGCTCGTGGCCGCCGAACTGACGCAACTCCTGCACGACGTCCTGACCAGCCGCGTCTACGACGTCGCCCGTGAAACGCCGCTCGATAGCGCCCCCCGGCTGTCGGACCGTCTTGGCAACGAGGTGCTGCTGAAGCGCGAGGACCTCCAGGCGGTGTTCAGCTTCAAGCTGCGCGGCGCCTACAACAAGATCGCGCATCTGACGACGAGCGAGCGGGCGCGCGGGGTCATCGCGGCCAGCGCCGGCAACCACGCGCAGGGCGTCGCCTACTCGGCGCGTCAGCTCGGGCTGCGCTCCGTCATCGTGATGCCGCAGACGACGCCGCGCATCAAGGTGGATGCGGTGAAGTCGATGGGTGCCGAAGTGGTGCTCGTGGGCGACAGCTACGCCGACGCGCAGGCTCACTGCGACACGCTGGTGACGCAGACCGGCATGACGTTCATTCACCCGTTCGACGATCCGCTGGTGATCGCGGGGCAGGGCACCATCGGCGCCGAGGTTCTGCGGCACAGCCAGGATCGCCTGTCGGCGGTGTTCGTGCCGGTGGGCGGTGGCGGATTGATTTCAGGCATCGCCGGATACATCAAGGCATTGCGGCCGGATGTGAAGGTCATCGGCGTCGAGCCGTTCGAGGCCGACGCGATGTACCGCTCGCTCGCCGTCGGACGACGCGTGCACCTCGAGCACGTCGGCATCTTCGCCGACGGCGTCGCCGTCCGCGAGGTGGGGGAGCGGACGTTTGCGATCGTCCGCCAGACCGTCGATGAGGTGCTGCGCGTCACCAACGACGAGATCTGCGCAGCGATCAAGGACATCTTCGACGATACCCGCACGATCATGGAGCCGGCCGGTGCGCTGGCGACTGCCGGGCTGAAGACGTGGGTCGAGCGCGAAGGCGCACGAAATCAGTCGCTCGTCGCCGTGTTGAGCGGCGCCAACATCAATTTCGATCGACTGCGGTTCGTCGCCGAGCGCGCCGAGGTGGGTGAAGCCCGCGAAGCGCTGATCGCGATCACGCTGCCCGAACGGCCCGGGTCGTTCCAGAAGTTCTGCTCCGTGATCGGGCGGCGCACCGTGACGGAGTTCAACTACCGCTTGAGCGGCCGTCACCAGGCGCATATCTTCGTCGGCTTCGCGACGCAGTCGCGGCAGGACGGGACGGCGCTGCTGTCACAGCTGACGTCGGCGGGCTACGAGACCGTCGATCTGACCGACAACGAGCTCGCCAAGCTGCACGTGCGGCACATGGTGGGCGGGCACGCGCCGGACGTGCGCAACGAGCGGCTGTGCCGCTTCGAGTTCCCCGAGCGCCCGGGCGCGCTGGCGCAGTTCCTCGAGAAACTCGGCGGGCGATGGAACATCAGCCTGTTCCACTACCGCAATCACGGCGCCGACTTCGGCCGCGTGCTCGCGGGCTTCGAGGTGGGCGACGAAGACGAGTCGGCCTTCCGGGCATTCCTCGACGAGCTGGCGTATCCATACACGCTCGAAGCGCAGAACCCTGCTTACAAGTTCTTTCTTGGATAGCACGCAGTGTAGGCCGGGCCTTCCAGGCCCGGCGTGTGCTCGCTTCGAGGTGCCCGTCCGGTTCGAAGGCTAGAACGCCGGGCCTAAAGAGCAAGGCCCGGCCTACACTGCAATGATGGGTGACGACTTCATGCGAGCCGCGCTCGATCAGGCGCGGCTCGGGTTGCAGGCGGGCGAAGTGCCGATCGGTGCGGTACTCGTCATCGGCGATCGCATCGTCGCGCGCGCGTTCAACCAGCCGATTGGCGCCGTCGATCCCACCGCTCACGCGGAAGTGCTCGTGCTGCGCGGGGCTGCGCGAGCGATCGGCAACTACCGTCTGACGGACGCCACCGTATACGTCACCGTCGAGCCGTGTCTCATGTGCGTCGGCGCGCTCGTGCACGCGCGTGTGCGTGAGGTCGTCTACGGCGCGCCCGAACCAAAGACCGGCGCACTCGTTTCCACGATGAAAGGCCTCGACATGCCGGGGCTGAACCATCGTTTCGCGGTGACGTCAGGTGTGCTCGAGGACGAGTGCCGCGCCATCATCCAGGAGTTCTTCAGGGAGAAGCGCTCGTAGCCATGGAGATCTCGAAACAGCACCTCGTCGAGCAGCTGCATCGGCTCGGCGTCCGCCGCGGAGATGTCCTGCTGGTCCACACCTCGTTCCGCGCCGTTCGTCCCGTCGAAGGCGGCCCGGCCGGCCTCATCGCCGCGCTGCAGCAGGCCGTTGCAGACGAGGGCACGCTCGTGATGCCGTCATGGACCGGATCGGACGAGGATGTGTTCGATCCGACGTCGACCGCGGCCTCGAGCGATCTCGGTGTCGTCGCCGACACGTTCTGGCGATTGCCGGGTGTGAGCCGCAGCGGCCATCCGTTTGCCTTCGCGGCCTTCGGTCCGCGCGCGGCGAGAGTCACGGGTGATCCGATTGCGATGCCGCCGCACGCTGCCGAGAGTCCGGTCGGCCGCGTTCACGAGCTCGACGGACGGATCCTGTTGCTTGGCGTCGGGCACGATGCGAACACGAC
>DASRJR010000227.1:0-23233 GCA_035649395.1 Vicinamibacterales bacterium | reverse complement strand
TCGCCGTCGCCGCTCACGCCGATGGCGATCATCTTGCGGTTCGACACGACGGCGCCGGTTGCCACCGAAGGCATGCGTCCGTGCACGGAGTTGAAGCCGTGCGCCTGGTTGAGGAAGTAGGCGGGGCTCTTGCTCGAGCAGCCGATGCCCGACAGCTTCATCACCTGCGTCGGATCGATGCCCATCTCGAAGAACGAGTCGATGATGCGCTCGGTGATCGCGTTGTGGCCGCAGCCCGCGCACAGCGTCGTCTTGCTGCCGCGATACGCCACGGGCTCGAGCCCGATTCGATTGACCTTCTTCCCTGGTGCCGCTGGAGTCGCCATTCGTCGTTGTCCTCTTGGGCCGCCTCGAGGCGGCCCCCACGTTGGCCGCCTGAAGGCGGCCCCTACGATCGCTCTTGTTTCATTAACTCGGTCGTGACCGTCCGGCCGTCGATCGGCAGGCCGGCGAATTGCGGGATGGACCGCATCTTCGCGATCTGCGCCGGGTTCGCTTCCATCCGCAGCAGCGAGAGCATCTGGCTGTCGCGGTTCTGCTCGACCAGGTAGACGCGATCGCAGCGGTCGATGAAATCGAACACCTCTGACGTGAACGGATAGGCGCGCAGCCGCAGATACGACGTCTCGAGCGTGTGCTCGTTGCGGAGCTGGTCGCGCGATTCCACGATCGCCCAGTGCGTCGTGCCGTAGGCGATGATGCCGACTTTGGTGTTCGGCTTGAGCTCGACTTCCGGCTTGGGGACGAGCGTCCGCGCCGTTTCGAATTTGCGCGCCAACCGCGCCAGGTTCTTCGAGTAGTCCTCGGCCCGCTCGCTGTACTGCGCCAGCTCGTTGTGGCCAGACCCGCGGGTGAAGTACGCCGGCATGCCGTCGCCTGGAACCGTGCGGTAGGGAATACCGTCGCCGTCGACGTCGCGATAGCGGCCGAACTCGCCGAGGCGCTGCAGCGTCGGCGCGTCGAGCCGCTTGCCGCGGTTCGGCGTCTTGGTCGGGTACTCGAAGGGCTTCGACATCCAGGTGTTCATGCCGAGGTCGAGATCGGTCATCACGAACACCGGCGTCTGTAACTGTTCGGCGAGATCGAACGACTCGATCGCCATCGAATAGCACTCCTCCACGGAGGCGGGCAGCAGCAGCGGGTGTTTAGTGTCGCCGTGCGACAGCACCGCCGCCGAGAGGATGTCCTGTTGCCCGGTTCGCGTCGGCAGGCCCGTCGACGGTCCGCATCGCTGGACGTCGAACACCACCGCGGGGATCTCGGCGTAGTAGCCCAGACCGGTGAACTCGGCCATCAACGAGATGCCAGGCCCCGCGGACGAGGTCATCGCCCGCGCGCCGACCCACCCCGCACCGAGCACCATGCCCAGGGCAGCGAGCTCGTCTTCCGCCTGAATCACCGCGTAGGTCGTCTTGCCGCTTTCAGGATCGCGTCGATACTTCTTGAGGTAGTCGATCAGCGATTCGCACAGTGACGAGGATGGCGTGATCGGGTACCACGCGACGAACGTGACGCCCGCCAGCATGCAGCCGATGGCCGCGGCAGCGTTGCCTTCGATCAGGATCATCCCCTGCGTCTTGTTCATCGGGGCGATGACGAAGGGGTCCTGCTTGGGCAGGTTGGCGTCGGCGAAGTCGTAGCCCGCTTTCAGCGCTGCCATGTTCAGGTCGATCGCCTTCTGCTTCTTGCCGAGCTGCTTGCGCAGCGCCTTTTCCATCTGCGCCATGTCGATGGACAGCAGACGGGACAGCACGCCGTCGTAAATCATGTTGCGCACGAGCCGACGGAGCTTCGCGTCGTGCGTGATCGGCTGCATCAACTTGTCGAACGGGACCGGGTAGAAAATGAGGTCCTTGCGAAGCTCGTTCAACCTGAGCGGTTCGTCGTAAAGGACGGCCGCGCCCGGGGCGAGCGACATGACGTCTTCTCGCGCCGTCTCCGCGTTCATGGCGACGAGGAAGTCGACCTCCTTCTTGCGGCCGATGTAGCCGTTGGCGTTGGCGCGGATGGTGTACCACGTCGGCAGGCCGGCGATATTCGACGGGAACATGTTCTTGCCCCCGACCGGCACGCCCATCTGAAAGATCGATCGGAGCAGGACGAGGTTTGCGGTCTGGCTGCCTGACCCGTTGACGGTCGCGACCTGAATGGCGAAATCGTTGGTGATGCGCTCGGTGGTGTGTCGCGGGCCGGCTTCTTGGACGGCAGCGTCGGTCACAGACATGTTTCGAACTTCTCCCGACTCGCTTAAGTTGCAGGAAAGATTGCGGATATATTGCGAAAACGATCACGAAATTATAACACCGCCCTCGTGAGGGCCTCGGCGAGGCGCTCCTGCGGCGCGCGCCGTTCCTCCGTGCGACGGCAGTGACGCCCGGCCGACCGGCCACGACGGATGGCCGACACCATCGTCAGCGCGCAAGACCTCGGTTTGCGGTCAACGTGTTGCAACAACACGATCTTACGAGCCCCCTGACGATTCCCATCAAGCCTGTCGCCTCGATTGTGGCCGTGGACGTCCGTGCGATGGGCGCTCGCCGCAGCCTGGATGGCGGCACTGTGGCCGGATTTGCCGTGAGACGACGACGCTCAATCGACGTTTCGAGCTGAGCTTCGGGGCCTACAACCTGTTCGACCGTCGATACGCGGATCCTGTCACCCGCGACAGCAGGCTCCACGATCGTGAGATTCGGGTGCGCCGCCTTGATGACGACGATGAGGACTGCCGGTGTCATTTGCTCTTCGTGAGTGCCCCTGAAGATCGCCGGGCCGCGCTGTTGCTCCGCGGGGCGCGCTCGAATTACGTCCTCACGATTGGCGAGACGACGGCGTTTCTTCGCGAAGGTGGGATCGTGCGACTCTTCCGCGAGGATGATCGGCTCCGGCTGCAGATCAGCCTGAAAGGCGCGGTGGGATCCGGCCTCCACTTTTCGTCGCGGCTGCTCAGCGTCGGGGTGAGATCGCAATAATCAAAAAAGATTGACCGTGACGAGCGTGCCGGCTTCCACGGCGTCGACGTCGATCGGGATCTCGATGTAGCCGTCGGCGCGCGACATGCTCGTGATGTCGCCCGATGCCTTGAATGCCGGCATCGCGACGCCCGACTCGATCCGCACGGTGTAGAACTGGTGGCGACCCGGCGCCGAGACGACGCGCGCACCGAGGGGGAGCGCGATCGATCGGACGATCTGCTCGGGCAGGCGTGCCATCCGGCGCAGCGCCGGCGCCAGCAGGATGTAGGCGTTGGAGAGGCATGACGTCGGATAGCCGGGCATGCCGAACACCAGCTTCGTCCGGATCCGTCCGAATGCGGTCGGCTTGCCCGGCTTGACCGCGATGCCGTGAAAGAGCACCTCGCCCTTGGCGGCGATGACGTCGAGAATCAGATCGCGCTCGCCGACAGAGCTGCCGCCGGAAAAGACAAGCAGATCCTGTTCGAGGCATTCGTCGACGGCAAGCGACAGATCGTGGAAGGTGTCGACTGCGGTCTTGTACGGCACCGGGATGCCACCGTGCTCGGTCACCACGGCCGAGATCGTGAAGCGATTGATGTCATAGATCTGGCCTGGCGCGAGCGGCCGGCCCGGGTCGATGATCTCGTTGCCGGTCGACAGGATGGCGACGCGCGGCTTGGCGTAGACCTCGACGTCGGTCAACCCCAGCGCGGCGAGCGACCCTACCCGGCTCGGGTTCAGGAGCGTCCCCGGCTGCAGCACGGTTTGCCCCCGAGCGATATCGGCGCCCTGGCGACCGATGTTCTGTCCGGCCGTCATCGCCGCGAAGATCTCGATGGCGCCCGAGTCGTCGCTGGCGGTCTCCTCCACCATCACGACGGCATCGGCGCCCATCGGCATCGGCGCGCCGGTCGCGATCTCGGTGCACTGCCCCGCTCCCACCGGCTTGCGGGGGACCTGGCCGGTGAAGACCTGCTCGATGCACTCGAGCACGCGCGGGGTGGTGCGGCTGGCGCCGCGGGTGTCCTCGGCGCGCACGGCGTAGCCGTCCATCGCCGCCCGCGAAAACGGCGGCACGTCGATCTCCGACACGATCGTCTCCGCCAGCACGCGGCCATTGGCCGATGGCAGCGCCGCGCGCTCCGCGCGCGCGATCGGCTCGAGCGCGCGATCGATGATCACCCGCGCGTCGGCGAGGGTGATCGTGTCGGTGAACGGGCGCATTTTGGTACGCATGACGCGCTAGTTGCTACTTGTCCAGTTGCTGTACCACATGCCCCAGCTCGGGCACGATCAACTTCTCCATCGCGAGACGGACCGCGGCGAGCGAGCCGGGGAGCACGAAGATTGCCGTGCGGCCAACGGTGCCGGCGGTGGCGCGGCTCATCATCGCGGACGATCCGATCTCGTGAAAGCTGAGCGTGCGAAACAATTCACCGAATCCGTCGAGTCGCTTTTCGAGCAGGGCGTTGACGGCTTCGTAGGTGGTGTCGCGCGCGCTGATGCCGGTGCCGCCTGTGGTGATGATGACGCGGGTGGTCCGATCGGTCAGGCGGCTTCGAATCAGCGCCGCCACTTGCTCCGGTTCGTCGCGCACGAGCGCGTGTCCGGTCACCGTGTGGCCGGCCTGGGCGAGCAGATCGCGGATGGCGCGGCCGCTCGTGTCGGTGTCCTCCGTGCGCGTGTCACTGATCGTGAGCACGTAACATCCGACCACGGGCGGTGCCTGCGCTTTGTGGTCCCCGGAACTCACGAGGCGATTATGTGCGGCTTCACCTGACCGCTCAACAACCCATACAGCGCACCTCGCTGAAGATCTCGTCACGCGTCGCGTCGTGCTCGCGCGCGTAGTTCACCAGGCAGCGCACGGCTTTGCCGATGTCCGGCAGGCCGTACGTCTTCGCGACCTCAGTGAGATACGCGACCATCTCCGAGTCGAGATCGATCGGGTGCAGTGTGTAGTCCTTCACGGCGGCTCCTCGGCAGTACGCCGATGATACACACGCCGACGGACAGGTCGCTGCGATGCCCGTGGTATAGTGAACGTTTGTGCCTCTCCGGTCGCGTCCGGAGTGAGCGGCAAAACGATCACACTCTCACCTCTCGCGCCCATAGCTCAGCTGGATAGAGCGTCTGGCTACGAACCAGGAGGTCGCACGTTCGAGTCGTGCTGGGCGCACCACCCCCTTTCTAGAGATTCGGCGTTGTGGCATCACCCGATCCCGCCTTGTTCGGCGCCGCACGGCGTCGCCGCGAGGGGGCAGCGGTGAACCATTTCCTCTGTTGACCGTCTACATGGCACAGGACCTGCTCGTGTTGATGGTCCACAGGAGACATTCGCGATGGACGAAGTTCCTTATGGCGCGCTGGACCTGATGGTGCTGCGGACCCTCGACGCGATGGGGCCGCAGCACGGGTACGGGATCGCGCGGCGCATCGAACAGATCGCCGAAGGAATGCTCGCCTTGAACCAGGGCACCATCTATCCGGCGCTGCTGCGGCTGGAGCAGAAGGGGTGGATCAGGAGCGAGTGGGGCACGAGCGAGAACAACCGCCGCGCCCGTTTCTACTCGATTACACGCACAGGCAAGAAGCAGCTGGCCATCGAAGCGGACGTGTGGGCGCGAACAGTCGCCATGATGAACCGCCTTCTCGAGGATCCGTCGTGACGCGCCGCGCCGAGCGGCTGGACGACGAGATCCAGCACCATCTCGATCTCCTGACAGCGGAATACGAAGCCCGCGGCATGTCGCCGGACGAGGCGCGGCTCGCCGCCAGGCGCGCTTTCGGAAACGTCCAGGCGATGAAGGAACGGCATCGCGACTGGCGCGGGTTCCGCTGGCTCGACGATCTGGCTCGCGATGCGCGCTACGGAGTCCGGATGCTGCTCAAAGACCGCTGGGTCACGCTCACAGCCGCCATTGCGCTCGCGCTCGGCATCGCTCCCGCCACCACGGTGTTCACGATCGTGTCCACCGTCCTGTACCCCGATTTGCCGTTTGCGGAGCCGGAGCGGACCGTTGAAATCGGCGACGTGTCCTACCCGGATCTTCAGGACTGGCGCCGCGAGGCGCGATCGTTTGATGGTCTCGCTGTCGCCAGCGAGGCCACCATGAACCTCGCGGACGATACCGGCACGCCCGAGCGGCTGACGGGAGCATTCCTGTCGGCGAACGCCTTCGATCTCATTGGCGAGCGGCCGATTCTCGGCCGCAGCTTCATCCCCGCGGACGAGCGCGAGGACGCGCCGCCGGTCGTGGTGCTTGGCCAACGCATCTGGCGTGAGCGGTATGGTGCCGACCCTGCAGTGATCGGGCGGACGATTCGGATCAACGGCGTCCCATCGACGGTCGTGGGCGTGATGCGCGCCGGGTTCGGCTTTCCGCTTCGCTCGCGGCTGTGGCAGCCGGCGTCGCACTTGCCTGAGACGGTGCGGCGTGATCGAGCCGAGACGCTTAGGGGATTCGGTCGTCTGGCGCCCGGCGCGTCGATCGATGGCGCGGCCGCTGAGCTGCGCGGCATTGCGAAGATTCTCGCCGATCGCTATCCGGGGACCGACCGCGGCGTCGAGCCGCGCGTCCTGCCATTCGGCGAAACGTGGGGTGTCGGCGGCCGTGCCCGTGACGCCACGCCGGTGCTGGCGGCGGTCGTGGTGGCGGTGCTGCTCATCGCCATCGCGAATGTGGCGAATCTCCTGCTCGCGCGTGCGGCGCAGCGGGCCCGCGAGATGTCCGTGCGTCTCGCGATCGGCGCCTCCCGCATTCGCGTCGTCCGGCAAATGCTCGTCGAAAGTGTGCTGCTCGCGATCGTCGGCGGGCTCGCGGGGCTCTGGTTATCGCTGGCTGGCGTGCGGTCGTTCTGGACGACGCTGGCCAGTGGCGACGTGCCGCCGCCGTACTGGCTCGGATACTCGATCGACTGGCGCGTGTTTGCCTTCTTCGCCACGCTGTGTCTCGCCGCCGGCATCGCGTTCGGAGTGGTTCCCGCACTCCAGGCGTCGAGGACGAGGATCGCCGGCGTGCTCAACGCGACGTCGGCGGGGGCGGCCGCGCGCAGCCGCTGGACCAACCGGTTTGTGATCGCGCAGCTCGCTCTGACGCCGATGCTGCTGTGCGCCGCCGGTCTTCTGGTGCGTAGCATCGCCGCGCAGCAGGACATCGATCCCGGCGTGCCGACGGCCGGTATCGTGCGCACGCGCTTCCAGCTGGCCGGGGTGCGGTACGAGACGCGTGACGCGCGTGCGCAGTTTTACGGGCGGCTACAGGAGCAGCTCGATCGCTCCGGCCTGCAGGCGACGATTGCGAGCCAGGCGCCGTTTGAAGGCGGCGCTCAGCGGCGACTCGTCGACGCGACTGTCTCGGATCCGCGGCAGTACCGCGTCGTACGAACGGTGACGGTGGGCGCGCGCTACTTCGAGACCCTGCGGACGCGCGTCGTGAGCGGCCGGGGGTTCAGGGCGTCGGAGGTCGTCGCTGGCCAGACGCCGGTCATCGTCAACGAACGATTCGTGGCGCTGCATGGAGGCGGCGCCAATCCGCTCGGTGGTCCGGTCACGCTGACAGTCGGCAACCCTGCAAATGGGAACACCGAAACATTCACGGTTGTCGGCGTCGCGCCCAATGTCCGGCAGCGTAGCACCGAAGCGGGCGGATCGTTCGAGCCGACGATTTACATTCCGTATCAGGGCAACCCGCTCGCCGGCGCCACCGTGCTGGTCAGGTCGGATGCGCCGCCGGCATCGGTTGCGGCGGCCCTTCGCGAACAACTGGACCAGATCGATCCCGACATCGCGCTCTATGACGTGACGACACTCGACGAGTCGCTGGCCCGCTCCGACGAGCGGCTGGGATTACGGGTCTTCGCGACGCTGGTGTCGGCTATGGCGGCAGTCGGGTTGTTTCTCGCGGCTGTCGGCGTCTACGCGGTGACGGCGTACGCCACGGCGCAGCGCACGCGCGAGATCGGGCTGCGGATTGCCCTGGGCGCGATGAGCGCCCAGGTCTGGTGGCTCGTCACGCAGCGCGCCGCGAAGCAACTCCTGGTCGGGTTGTCGATCGGCCTGCTGGGGGCGCTCGCGGTCGGACAACTGCTTCGAGGCGTGCTGATCGGAACCAGCGCCGCCGATCCGGCGACGTTCGCCGGCGTCATCCTGGTGCTGGCGGCGGCGACGCTGCTCGCATCGGTGATTCCTTCCCGGCGTGCGATGCGGCTCGATCCCGTCGCTGCGTTGAGGACCGAATGATACGGCCCGACGACAGGCTCGACTCCGAGATTCAGCACCACCTCGATCTCCTGGCTGCGCAGGCTTATCTTGGTTTTTCGCGCTTACGTCTCCGGAACCACGGAATCCGCGACGGGCGGATGTTGCGGGGTCAGTTCTTTGGTGCCACGATACGCCGCATGTCACGAGGCGCCAAGGCAACACCCCGCCGCATCGAGCCTCAGTTCTGGACCAACGTCGCCCACCGATGGGAGGCGTGGGAGTCGGTCGTCATGGCCGCACTCGCGCCGATCGACCCGGTGCTGATGCGCACCACCGGACTTGAGGTCGGCGATCGCGTGGTCGATTTCGGCTGCGGCTCCGGCGAGCCCTCGCTCGCCCTGGCGCGCTACGTTGGACCGAAGGGACAGGTGCTCGGCGTCGACGTCTCGGTGCCGATGCTCGAGGTCGCGCGCCGGCGCACTCGCATGGCACAGCTCGGCAACGTGCGCTTTCGCCGCGGAGACCTTGCTGCCTTCCGCTATCGCGGTTCGCGCTTCGACGTGGCGGTCTCACGCTTCGCCCTGATGTTCGCCTCCGATCTCGACACGGCACTCGGTAACGTGCGCGACGCGCTGCGGCGCGGCGGACGCGCCGCATTCGCCGTGTGGGGGTCGCTCGAGCAGAATCCGTCGATCGCGATTCGGGCGCGCCTGCGCCGGCACTTTGATCCTGGCCCGGTGCCTGATCCCGAGACGATTCCGCATCCGTTGCGGCTCGCGCGTCCGGGGCGGCTGGCCGGGCTGATGCGCCGCGCGGGCTTCGAAGAGGTGCGCGAGGAAGGGGTCCACGCGGGCACTACCTTCGGCTCGCTCGACGACTGCGTGCGCATGCAGTCCGAGGTGGCAATGTGCGATCTGTACGACACGCTCTCGCCCGCCCGACGTCAAGCGCTGCGCGGTGGCCTCCGGCGCGGGTTCAATCGCTTTCGCGAGCGCGGCATCGTGCGGGTGCCCGGTTTCGCGTTGGTCGTCTCAGGCCGGCGCTAGATTTGCGTGGCTGCAGAACTATCGACGGATCGTCGTGCGGTACGAACGCTACCCGGAGAATTTCCTGAGCATGGAGGACCGTCCCGACGAGGAGATAGGGGTTTGAGTCCCGCAGGGCGCACCACCCTCCGCTCTGGATTCTCGCGAAGGCTGTCCGCCGAAGCGCTCTGAAACTCCGACAGCGCGTAGGCGGACCAAACCGCTCGCACCGAGCTACGGCTGGCAAGCCACCCCAGTGATTTGTGTGAACTCTCCTCAGTCACGCCGCCGCTCACAGAAACGGAACAGCACTTAGCCCGCTGCTTCGAGAAACGCCGCCGCCGTCTGCTCGGCCGTACGTTGCCAGGAGAACCTGGCCGCCTGACGCTTCCCGCGCTGGGCGAGTTCTCCGAGCCGCGTCTCGTCGCGTGCGAGCGCGGCGACTGCCGCAGCCCATTCGGCCGGCTGGTCCGGCTTGAGCAGGACGGCCGCATCGCCGGCCACCTCGCGGTGGACCGGAATGTCGCTCGCCACCACGGGCGTTCCAGCCGCCATCGCTTCGAGCACGGGAAGGCCGAAGCCTTCGTACAGCGATGGACAGCACACGAATGCGGCGTGTCGATAGAGCGCGGCGAGATCGGCATCCAACACGTATCCCAGGTTCATCAGCCAGCCAGCCGCTTCGCCTTCGGAGAGGAGCGCATCGAGTTCGTGCCGATGCCAACCCGGCGCGCCGCACAAGACGAGCGGTAACACCACGTGCTCGACGTCGTGAAGCTGTTGCCAGGCGCGCAGGAGCATCGGCAGGTTCTTGCGCGGCTCGAACGTTCCCACGTGTAGCGCGTAGCGCGCTGGGATGCCGGGAGGCAGCCGGCCTTCATTCACGCGCAGCTGTCGCGGGCCGAGATGAATCACGCGCAGTGCGTCAGGGCGACACTTGCCGTACCGGAGCAACTCGCTCCCGACCGCGTCGGAGTCCGTGAGGACGAGCCTGGCGCGGACCAGCGTGCGATCCAGGTGCCGCGCGAGCGACCGGAGCGTGTCCGCGTGCAACGTCCAGGGAAAGTTCTTATAGGTCAGATCGTGAACGGTGGCGACCAGTGCGCCGCGCATGAACCGAAACGGCCGGGGCGGAACGAAGTTCGGCACGAAGACCACGCGGCTGCGATCGGCGGCGACGAGCAACGGCTCGAGCCGACGAAGGCGGCGAGTGAGCCACCGGCGCTCGATGATGAGATCGTCCGGGACCAAGTAGCGCACGAGATCGATCGCGGCGCCGCTGGGCACGTCGACGTCCGCCGCTGGTGCCGACGGGTCGATGAAGAGCCGTTCGCCGTAGAGCCTCAGATCGAGATCCTCGCGACTGGCCAGCTCGGTCAGAAGACGAGTGAGATACCACCCGATGCCGGTTCGAGTCACCCAGAGCGCCGAGGCGTCGACGGCGACCGACACTTTCTTGCGACGTCGGCGGGCATGAATCGTCGCGGCGATATGACGAAGCCACCGTCCGGTCGCCGCAATTCTCGCGGGCCGCAGTCGGTCTGGCACCTGTTCGATCCACAGGAGCCGGCCCCGTACCGGGTCGATGATGGATTGCAACGCGGACCGCAGCGGCTTCGGAACAAACCGGAGCGTGCCCTTGCCCGGGGACAGAAAAGACATCAGCCCACTATCTGACTATGTGGTCAGAGCAGTTCACCAGGAAGCGCTGCCCATCGGCGCTCGGACTGTACAGAAACCGCTTCTGCGTGTCGATGCTGGAGATGGCTCGGTTAGAATCCTGCTATGACCAAGCTCCGGACCGTCCTCATCGTCCAGTTCGTGATCGCCACGATCGTGTGTGCGGCCGCGCAAACCCCCGGTGGCCCTGTCAATGCGGGCGACCAGAAGCCCGAAGCCACCGTGCCGTTCAACCTGACCACGGTGACCACCTTTACGTTGCCCTGGCGCATGGCCTTCCTGCCAGATGGCCGCCTGCTGGTCACGGAGAAGGTCGGCCCCCTCTGGCTGGTGACGCAGCAGGGACAGAAGACCATGGTGACGAACACGCCACCGGTCTATTGGCAGGGCCAGAACGGCATGCTGGGCGTCTACGTCTCGCCGACGTACGCCACCGATCAGCGGATCTATCTGACCTATGCGGAGCCGGGAGATTACGGCGGCGGCCTCGCACTCGCGCGCGCCAGGCTGAATATCACCGCCACGAACGCCAACCTGCAGAACCTCGAGGTGCTGTGGCGTCAGATGCCGAAGGGCCGGGGCGGTCAGGAAGGCGGCGCGGTCGCGTTCTCTCCCGACGGTCAGTACTTGTTCCTCACCGTTGGTGATCGTCAGCGATTCACACCGGCGCAGGATCCTGATCAACCGGTCGGCAAGATCATGCGCCTCACGCTCGACGGTAAAGCCGCGCCGGGCAATCCCAACTACGGCAAGACCGGCGGCGCCACCGTGTCGCTGATCGATCCGCCGCGAGACACCGAAGCCGCCAAGACCGCGCCGGTCGTGAGCACGTACACCTTCCCCGGTCCCAACAACACGCCGTCCGAAACGTGGACGATGGGCCACCGCACACCGTACGGTCTGGCGTTTTCTCCGACCGGTGAGTTGTGGGAGATCGAGCACGGCCCGCGCGGCGGCGACGAGTTGAATCTGATCGAGAAGGGCAAGAACTACGGCTGGCCGCTCGTCGGATATGCCCCGAACTATAACGGCGTCGCGATCCCGCACCCCGATACGCGGCCTGACTTCGCGAAGCCGGCGATCTATTGGGTGCCGGTGATCGCGCCCGGCAATCTGATGTTCTACCGTGGGACCCAGACGTTCCCGCAGTGGGACGGCAACGGATTCATCGGCGGCATGGGGACGCAGTCACTGACGCGCGTCATCTTCGATGGCAAGGGCGGCGCCAAAGTCGCCGAGCGCTGGGCCGTTGGAAAACGCATCCGCGATGTCGCAGAAGGCCCCGATGGCTCTCTATGGCTGCTCGAAGACGCCAACGCCGGTGCGTTGATCCACGTGACACCCAGGACAACGTCGCCGTCTGGGGCTCAGCCCTGACGCGGCGGAGCAGTGCTTGCGCGAACGACGAGCGTGTGCGGGAGCGTGACCGACTCGGGGGTGCGGTCGCTGTGTCGCAGGATCTCGAGCAGCAGGCGCACGGTGCCTTCGCCAATCTGTCGCATCGGCTGCGCCACGGTGGTGAGCGGCGGATCGAAGTAGCGCGCAAAGCGGATATCGTCGAAGCCGACCACGGACAGATCGTGGGGAACGCGTAGCCCGCGCAGCCGGGCCGTCTGCACGACACCGATCGCCATCTCGTCGTTGAAGCTGAAGATGGCGGTGGGCGGTTCCTTGCGACCGAGCAGCCGCTCGGCGGCGACGCTGCCTGACTCGATCGAGAAATCACCGTTCATCACGATCATCTCGCGTTCGGCGCGTGCCTTTTTCGCGCGGGCGGTGGCGCCGGCGAGGCGATCGCGACTCAGTGGGCTGACGAGCGGTCCCGTGATGACGCCGATGCGGTGGTGATCGAGCCGATAGAGATGCTCCATCGCATCGGACGCCGCGGTCGCGTTGTCGATGTGTACGCTCGGGATGCCAAGGTTCGGACTGAACTCGCAGCCGTTGACGACGGGCGCCTGGCGAGGCTGCATGGAACGAACGAGCGTCGCGGCTTCTTTGGGCAGCCGGTGTCCCAGGAAGATCAGACCGTCGGCTTCCTTGCGCCGCAGCATCAGCGCGTACTTCTCTTCGCGGCCTTCGTCGTGCTGGGTGTCGCCGACCAGCACCGAGTACCCTTCGCGCAGTGCGGCGTCCTCGATCCCCTGCAGGATCAGCGAGAAGAACGGATTGGAAATATCAGGGACCGTGACGAGGAGCTTCGCGGTTCGCAGCGTGCGCAGGTTCTTGCCCGCGGCGTTTGGCGTGAACCCGAGCGAATCGATCGCCGCCAGCACTTTGAGTCGGGTGTCCGGTGCGACAACTCCCGGCCGGCTCAACACCCGAGAGATGGTGGCGGTGGAGACCCCGGCGCGTTTGGCTACATCGTAGATGTTCGCCACGTTGAATGACCATCATACGTCTTCCTTGCCGGGGTTCGTTGATTTCTGTTAGCCTGCAACCGTTTACAGTCGTCGTCCCCTCGGCGGGCGACACGCTCTTCGCATTCTCGTTGTATTGAGGGAGTGTCCGGCTCGAGCCGGACACTCCCTGCATTCGTAGGGCACGTCCCGTGGACGTGCCGGGAGAAAGGGAGACGACGATGACGCTGACGAGGCGCGACTTCGGGAAACTGGCCCTCACGGCATTCCCTGCGGCATCGCAGGTGGCGAATCCCTTCGATGTGTTCGCGCAAGGACACAAGCCGAACTCTCTCATCAACGGCGTGCAGCTCGGCACCATTACCTACAGCTACCGCAGCATGCCGGACCAGAGTGCCGAGGCCACGCTTCGCTACATCGTCGACTCCGGCATCAGCGCGATCGAGCTGATGAACGGTCCCGCGGAAAGTTTCGCCGGCGCGCCGTCATCGGGACGACGCGGGGGAGGGGGAGGGCGTGGGCAGGCGCTCACGCCCGAGCTGCAGGCGGCACAACGTGCAGCAGCCGACCAGTTGAAGCAGTGGCGCACCTCGGTGTCGATGGATCGTTTCAAGGCGCTGCGCCGGATGTACAACGATGCCGGTGTATCGATCTACGCATGGAAGGTGCTCACGCCGGAGATGTCGGACGAAGAGTTCGAGTACGTGTTCGACGTGGCCGAAGCGCTCGGGTGCACGCACACGACGCTCGAGCTGCCGACTGACGGCGCGCAGCTGAAGCGGATCGGGCAGTTCGCAGAGAAGCGGAAGATCTACGCTGCCTATCACACACACACCCAAGCGACGATGGCGTCATTCGACGAGGCGTTTGCGCTGTCCAAGGCCAACATGTCGAACATCGATCTCGGGCACTACGTGGCCGGGACCGGTGAAAGCCCGATTCCGTTTCTGCGCAAGTATCACGATCGCATCGCGAGCGTTCACTTGAAGGATCGGACGACGCCGGCACATGGCGCGAAGAACCTGCCGTGGGGGACCGGCGATACGCCGCTGAAGGACATCCTGCAGGTGATGAAGCGCGAGAAGTACGCCTTCCCGGCCAGCATCGAACTCGAATACGACGTGCCGCCGACGTCGGATGCCGTGAAGGAAGTCGCGAGGTGCCTGGCGTTCTGTCGACAGGCGCTCGCGTAAGGCGGCACTCGTACCCGGTCGGCTCGAAACGCCGTCGTCACCGTCGTTTCGTCTTGTCACGACTGACGTCTTCTGCTAGGCTCTGCAACCGTTTACATCGCTCTCTGCACACGGTTTTCGTGGTGAGTCACACCACGGCGGGGAAGGAGAGACGTATGACCGCTGTCAGATGGATCGTCCGCCTGGGCGCTTTCTGTCTCCTGCTGCAGTCTGTGGCTGTTGCGCAGGTCACCACGGCTGATATCGTCGGTCGCGTCACCGATGCCACTGGAGCGCTGCTCCCCGGTGCAACCGTCACCATCACCAACGAGGGGACCGGTGATGTTCGCAGCGCGCCGACCAACGAGTCGGGCGACTACGCGTTCAACCTCCTGCCCATCGGCAGCTACGCGATCAAAGTGGAGTTGCAGGGGTTCGGCACCCAGAATACGCGGCTGACACTCTCGGCCGGCGACCGCGCGCGATTCGATCCCAAGCTCTCGCCGGGACAGGTGGCAGAGAACATCACGGTCACCGCACAAGTCTCTCTTCTCCAGACGGACACGTCGACGGTCGGGTCGCTGATCAACTTGAAAGAGGTTCAGGACCTGCCGGTGAACGGGCGCAACTTCATCCGGCTGATTCAGGGGCTGCCGGGGGCCAACGAGGGGCTGCCGAACTCGCTCGCCAGCGGCACGCGGCCAGACGATCGACGGCAGACCTCCGCGATCTCGATCAACGGCGCCGCCGACAATCAGAACAATCAGCTGATCGACGGCATGGACAACAACGAGCGCGCCATCGGCACGATCGGCGTGAAGCCGTCCATCGACGCGATCGCGGAAATCAAGGTGCAGACGAGCAACTACACGGCGGAGGCCGGCCGCACGGCAGGCGGCGTCGTGAACATCATCACCAAGTCGGGCACCAATTCGTTGTCAGGGTCGGCCTTCGAGTTCTATCGCAACGATCGGTTCGACGCGCGCAACTTCTTCTCGGCCACCAAGCCACTGCTCCACCAGCATCAGTACGGCGGAAGTCTCGGCGGGCCGCTGAAGACGGACCGCATGTTCTTCTTCGGGGACTACGAGGGCTTCAAGCAGGACCAGGGCGTGACCAATCTGGTGACGCTGCCCACCGCCAGGATGCGCGCCGGCGACTTTTCCGAGTTGTCGGTGCCGATTTACGATCCGCTGACCACGCCGCGGACGCCCTTCACGGGCAACCAAATTCCCGCCAACCGGCTGAATCCGATCGCGCAGAGGTACCTGGCGCTCCTGCCCCCCACGACCAACGGCAACCTCGCCAACAACTACGCGAGCACGACGCTGCGCACGCAGGACAGCTCCACCGCCGACTTTCGCATCGACTATCGCTTCGACAGCAACCAGGGCATGTTCGTGCGGTACTCGTACAACGACGTCGACACGTTCACGCCGTCGGCATGCGACGCGACCGCCGACGGCATCCAGCCGGGATGCGGTGGCGGACCGGCGTTCCCAGGCACGAACAACACGAAGGCGCACGGAATGCAGGTGAATTACCTGCGGATCTTCAACCCGACGATGATCTCGGAAATCAAGGGCGGATACCTGAGGGCCGACATTCGATCGTTGCCGCTGAACTACGGCTCGAATCTGAGCACGGCGTTCGGCATTCCCGGCGTCAATTTCGACGACGTGACGTCAGGTCTGGCGCTGATGACCTTGACCGGCTACTCGGCGCTGGGCGACTCGACGTTCATCCCGCTGATCCAGGTCGACGACACGTGGCAGACCAACGTCATCGTCACGAAGACGCTCAATGAGCACAACGTCCGGATGGGAGCCGGCTACGTCGCGCGGAAGTTCACGGTCTTCCAGAGCGCGTCCCCGGTCGGCAACTTCACGTTCAACACCCAGCTCACCGATAACGGCGCGGGCTCGGGCGGCAACACCATCGCCTCGTTCCTGCTCGGCTATCCGTCGCAGGTGGCGCGATCGCACTCGTTGATCTACCCGCATTACCACACCAACGAGCCGAACTTCTTCATTCAGGACGATTGGCGTGCGGCGTCCTGGCTGACGCTCAACCTCGGCGTCCGCTACGACATCTTCACGCCGTTGACCGAAGAGGCCAATCAGCTGGCGAACTTCGATCCGGCGACGGGGAAGATTCTGGTCGCTGGACAGAACGGCGTGAGTGAGAGCGCGAACGTCAAGACCGACTACTCCAACATCGCGCCGCGACTCGGCTTCTCCGCCACGCTGCCGTCGAGCGTCGTCGTCCGCGGCGGCTACGGATTGTCGTACTTCCCCGGGAACATGCAGTCGGGGGCGTTCATGAAGAACGCGCCGTGGGTTGCGTCATACGGACCCGCGATCAGCAACGGCACCGTGGCTGGTGGCCAACCGCCATCGGTCTTCCTGTCGAACGGCCTCCCGACACCGGTCGCGATCGATCCCGCGAACCCGAGCGGCGCGATTATCGCCGTCGATCAGAACTTCAAATCGACGCGCGTGCAGCAGTTCAACCTGATCGTCGAGAGGGAGTTCGCCGGAAGCGTGCTCGGTGCGGGGTACGTGGGTTCCCGCGGCGACCGGGTGCTCCAGAACGGTGGCGCGGCCGGACCGGACATCAACCTGGCGCCGGTGGGGCCAGGGGCCGTGCAGGGGCGTCGCGCGCTTGCGTCGCTCGCGCCCAACATTACGAGCGTCAACATCCTCCGCAGTATGTACGAATCGTCGTACAACGCGCTGCAGCTCGTGTTCCAGCGCCGCTATCATGCCGGCTTCTCGATCAACTCCAACTACACGCTCGCCCACAACGTGTGGACGGGGTCCGCACCGTGGAATGCGTCGGTGATCGAGCGGTATGACGCGGACAACGACGTGCGCCACCGGCTGGGGCTCCTCGTCAACTACGAGCTGCCATGGGGGCGAACGCTCACGGGCGCGGCCAAGCACTTCCTGACGGGATGGCAGGTGAATGCGCTGGCCGGATGGCAGACCGGCCTTCCGTTCAACATCACCAACGCCGCCGCTCGCGCCAACACCGGCGGGGCTGATCGCCCGAATCTCATCGGCAACCCCGAGCTCGATAACCCGACCATTACGCGCTTCTTCGACACCAACGCCTTCCAGGCGCAGCCGGTCAACACCATCGGCGATCAGATCGTGTCGCGCAACCTGCTGCACGGCCCGTCACAGAAGCGGCTCGATATGTCGCTCTTCAAGGACGTGCCGCTGCAGGGCATGGCAAGGCTGCAGTTGCGCATGGAGGTGTACAACGTAACGAACACGCCGAGCTTCGCCAACCCGAATGGTCAGCTTGGAAACGCGGCGTTCGGCACGATCACGAACACGATCGGCACGCCGAGGCAGATGCAGTTCGCGGTGAAGCTGTTGTTTTAGAGCGAGGCCGGCGATAGGCCGGAATCTTGTGATCGAAGAGGTACTCCGATGCCTCTTCGACCTCCACGTCGCCCGCGAGCGAGACGACGATCGGTTGTCGATGTCCATCGCCCAATAGCTCGCCTCGATGAACTGGCCGCGGCCGATTCCCATGCCGTTGCCGATCGCGCCGAGCACCTTGCCCACGCTAGGCCGGTCACAGAACAAGCGCCGAGCCCGAGGATCCAGCACGTGTGGCGCGCGATCCCGACGAACCCGGAGTCGCTCCGGCATGTCGGAGGCTGGCCCACGCCCTCGTGAATGATGGCCGTTGCTGAAGGGTTTTCCGCGCTGGCAGGCCCGTTGCACCAAGAACTGGAACTGCGCTGAAAACGGAGCAACCGCCATGATTCGAACCGCGCTATTGAAGGCCGGGATCGCGATGACGCTCGCCCTGTGTCTCAGCCCTCGGCCCGTCCTGGCACAAGCAACCAGAGTGGCGACTCCCGACGACACTCGCGAGGCCAATCTTCGCGCGTATGTCGAGCTCCTGCGGTCGGACCTTCGCTCGCAGAGGATTGCCATCATCACCGAGCTGATGCAGTTCACCGAAGCCGAAGATGCGAAGTTCTGGCCGGTCTACCGCGAATACGAAGCCGAGCTGGCAAAGGTGAACGACGAACGGATTGCGCTCATCAAGGAATACGCCGCGAACTACGAGAAGCTGACCGACGAGGTCGCCGACCGGCTCGCCCGCGGCGCGCTCGATGTCGAAGGCCGGCGGAACGGGCTCAAGGCGCGTTACTACGACCGGTTCAAGTCCGCGCTGTCACCGAAGGCGGCAGCGCGATTTCTTCAAGTCGAGAACCAGATGCTGCTGATTCTCGACCTCCAGATTGCGGCGTCTCTGCCCATCGTCCAATGACCTCGTTCGTGAGGGAGCAGCCATGCCAAGACGTCCTCTGACCTTCCTGACCATTACCGCGCTGCTGATAGGGGCGAGCGTCAGCCTGTCGGCCGACCGGGTCAGGCTCCGGTCGGGTCAGAGTGTCGACGGCAACTTCATGAGCGCAGACGTCAAGATCGTGCGCATGCTGCTCCCCAGCGGGCAGATCGCTGAGTTTCCACTTGAAGACATCACTGCCGTGGAGTTCTCGCCGCGCAGGACACCGCCCCAGGCGGCCCCGGACCCTGCGCGAGCGCCATCACCGATCACGGTACCGTCCGGCACAGTACTGAACGTTCTGCTGACGCAGGCGATTGACGTTGACGCGACCAAGGCCGGGATGACCTTCAGGGCGTTGATCGACGATCCCGTGATGCTGGGAGGAAAGGTCGTCGTTCCACGCAATGCGGCAGTCGTGGTGCAGGTGGCCAAAGTGGAACAGGCCGGCAACTTCAAAGGCGCGGACAAGATCTCGCTGAAGGCAAACACGCTCAGCTTCGGCGGACGGAAGTACGACATCGTCACGGCGCACATCGAGCAGAAGGGTCAGGGCGAGGGCAAGAAGACGACGCGGAAAGTCGCCGGCGGGGCCGGCCTGGGCGCGGCCGTCGGCGGCATCGCGGGCGGCGGCTCTGGTGCGGCCATCGGCGCGCTCGCCGGTGCGGGAGTCGGAGCGGCCGTCGCCGCGTCCGGCACCGAGCACCTGAAGCTTCCCGCTGAAACGCGACTTCAGTTCACGTTGACCGCCGCGCTGACGGTGCAGCCATGATCAAGAAGGTTGTGATCGTCGTCAGCGCGATCCTCGCGCTCGTGGTGCTGGTCAGGCTGGTCCGTCCGGAACGGCACGTGGCACGCGCCGGGGAGCAGTCACAGACCCAGACGGCTGCCACGCCCGAAGCGCTCGATCGTCTGTTGGCTCCGGTCGCGCTCTATCCGGACCAGCTCCTCGCGCAGATTCTGATATGCGCGCAGAACCCCGGCAACGTGGATGCGCTCCAGCTGTGGCTGGGAAAGAATCAATCCCTCAAAGGCAGCGAGCTTCAGGATGCCCTGACCAAGCAGGGATTCGAGCCGAGCTTCGTCACGCTGGCGCTGTTTCCGCAGGTGGTGAAGAAGATGGCCGATCAGCTGGACTGGACCACGAATCTCGGCGTGGCGTTCACCGCGGATCGCCCGGCCGTGTTCGCGAGCATTCAGCGACTGAGGAAGCAAGCCCATGATGTCGGGACGCTGAAGGACACGCCGCAACAGGAGGTCGAGACGCGGACCACCTCCAGCGGTCAGGAAGTGATCGTGATCGAGCC
The DNA here is from genome assembly GCA_035649395.1 of Vicinamibacterales bacterium. Taxonomy (GTDB): domain Bacteria; phylum Acidobacteriota; class Vicinamibacteria; order Vicinamibacterales; family UBA2999; genus Gp6-AA40. Next base: position 3,218 of record DASRJR010000227.1, on the reverse strand, counting down.
GGCCAACCCGCAGGTCGTCTACGTCCCGCAGTACAACACGACGACGGTCTACACCCAGGCGCCCACATCGACCACGATCGTCGTGGAATCCGACAACACCGATGAAGTGATCGCGGCGGGCATGATCGGATTCACCGCCGGCATCGCCATGAGCGCGTGGAGCAACCCCTATTACTACGGTCCGTACGGCTGGTACGGCGGTGCGTACATGTACAACGATGCCTGGGACGACTACTACGACGCTCGCGAGGACGCGCGCGAAGACTGGGCGGACCATCGGGAAGACATCGCCGACGAGCGTGGCGATCGCGTCGAGGATCGTTCTGAGGCGCGCGGCGATCGCGCCAAGAACAATCAGGAACAGCGAACCGAACGCCAGAACAACCGGCAGGAGAACCGACCCGAGTCGCAGGCACAGCGCCAAGAGCGGAGCACGGATGCGCAGGCGCAACGCCAGCAGCAGCGGGGCACGGATACGGCCGCCTCACAGAGGACTGGCTCGCGCACTCCGAGCGCCGAATCGCGCGGTTACAGCCAGCGCCAGAATCAGCAGGCCAGAGAGCCGAGCGCCCGCAGTTCGGACGCGTTCGGGGGGTACTCCAACAGTCGATCGACGCGGTCGGCGACTCAGCGTGGCGGCGCCAGCCGCGGCGGCGGCGGCCGCTCGCGAGGCGGCGGCGGCCGGCGTCGTTGAGGGATCGCGACGAACAACACGAGGACTGACACCGTGATCACCATGCGTTCGAACCGCTCTCGTCCCAGGGTGGCTCGCTGCCTCCTCGCCGTGGCGTTGACGATCGGATATCTGACGCTCCCCTGCTCGACGGCGGCAGCCCAGGATTCTCCACGAACGTTCCAGACGCCCGACGATGCCGCGCGAGAACTGATACGCATCGCCAAAGCGGGCAAGCTCGAGGAACTCATCGCGCTCTTCGGCCGCGACGGACAGGAGCTGGCCGCCGGATCGGATCCAGCCACCGCCCGGAAAAACCGTGAGGTGTTCACCGTTGCCGCTGCCGAAGGATGGCGGCTGGTCGATGAGGGGAGCACTCGCAAGACGCTCGTTGTGGGGAACGAAGGATGGCCGTTTCCAATCCCCATCGTGAAGGACGGAACCGCATGGCGCTTCGACACGGTTACGGGAAAGGAAGAAGTCACTGCGCGCCGGATCGGACGCAATGAGCTCGCGGTGATCGAGACCTGTCGAACGTATGTCGCTGCGCAGCTGCGCTACGCTCAACAGGGACACGACGGCAAATCTGCGGGCCTCTACGCGAAGAGCGTTCGTAGCGAGCCCGGCAAGCAGAACGGGCTGTATTGGCCGGTGATGCGAGGTCAGAAACGGAGTCCGCTCGGCGACCTGGTGGCGCAGGCGGCCGCGCAAGAGCGGCCAACCGGGGCCAACGCCGGGGAACCGTCCACGTTTCAGGGCTACTACTTCAAGATCCTGACCGAGCAAGGGTCAGCTGCCCCGGGCGGAGCAAAGAGCTACATCGTGAACGGTGAGATGTCTGGCGGCTTTGCGCTCGTCGCATGGCCCGCGCAGTACGACGTCACCGGTGTGATGACGTTCATCGTCAATCGCGATGGCATCGTCTATCAGAGGGATCTGGGAATCGAGACCGAGAGCGTCGCCAAGTCGATGACACGCTACGACCCCGATCCGTCGTGGCAGCGAGTCGCGCAGCCCGACTGAGTGGTTTCGGGCCGTGAATCGAGAGCAGGATTCCTCGACAGCCGCAGGACTCAATCGCTTCCACACGCCTGCGAGCGAAGCATGCGCCTCAGAGAGGAGGCCCGTCATGTCCATCGGTCACACTTTGTCTCGTCTAATCCTCATCCTGGGGATCGCCGTCTTGCCCGCCTGCGATGACAACAACATCGGAGGCGTCGACACCGTACGTCACAATTCCTCGTCGTTCGGGCTGTCACCCAGCGTGCAGGGGGTCATCGTCCCTCGTCACGCGTGCGTCAACTCGCTGTCGGTCGTGCCATTCCATCTCGTCGTCACCGCGACCCCACACTCGGATTTGTTTCTGACGCAGATGCAGATGCGGTTCGTCGATCGATCCGGCCTCACCAGCCCCGAGTTGACGGTCACACATGCAAATCTGGCCGACCAATTAGGGTCGACGCACATCGTGGCGGCAGGGTCGCGAACCTTCCCGTTGGAGTTCCCCGTCGCGTGCACCCTCGCATTCCCTGGGACGTTGACGGTTGGTGTGGTCTTCGTCGACTCGCAACAGCGTGAGCAGCGCGGGACCGTCGCGATGACGGTGCTCTGAACGGTTCGGTTCGTGGCGGCGTCAGAGCAATCCGGCACCGCGCGCCCACTTGTACTTGGCGCCGAGCACGTCCACCGGGATCTCCGTCGAATAGGGATAGGCCGGAATCTTGTGATCGAAGAGGTACTCCGATGCCTCTTCGACCTCCACGTCGCCCGCGAGCGAGACGACGATCGGTTTGTCGATGCCCTTGCCTCGCATCTCCTCGACGATCTCGGCCAGCAGCTTTGCAAAGACCATCGGCGGCGTGACGATCGTGTGCCAGTAGCCGAGGATGAGCGCATGGATCCGCGGATCCTCCAACCCGAAACGGACGGTGTTCTGGTAGGTCTTCGGCGGCTCGCCGCCGGTGATGTCGACCGGGTTGCCGGATGCGCCGAACGGAGGAATGAACTTCTTGAACGCCGCGTCGAGGTCCGGCGGAAACGTCATGAGCGACAGGCCGTTGTCCACGACCGCATCCGACAACAGGACGCCGGAGCCGCCGGCACCGGTGATGATCACGATGTTGTCGCCCTTCGGTGTCGGCAGGATCGGAAGCGCCCGGGCAAATTCGAGCATCTCGCGCAACGAGCGCGCGCGAATCACGCCGGACTGCCTGAGCACGTCATCATAGATTTTGTCGTTGCCCGCGAGTGCGCCCGTGTGTGAACTGGCGGCCTTGGATCCCAGGGCGGTGCGTCCGGCCTTCAGCACGACGACGGGCTTTTTCTTCGACACGCGCTTCGCCACTTCGGCGAACGCGCGGCCGTCCTTCAGGTCCTCGCAGTGCTGCACGATGATGTGCGTGTTGTCGTCCTGCTCGAAGAACGTCAGCAGGTCGTCTTCATCGATATCCGACTTGTTCCCCAAGCCGACGATGGCCGAGACGCCCATCTTGGCCGAGCGGGAGAAGCCGATAATCGCCATCCCGATGCCGCCCGACTGCGACGA
>DASRJR010000226.1:0-6694 GCA_035649395.1 Vicinamibacterales bacterium | reverse complement strand
TACTTCGCACCGCCCGCATGATCGAGATGGCCATGTGCGACGACGACGTACTTGATGTCTGCCGGGTTCAATCCGAGCTTCTTCAGCCCACCGACGACCTCATCCTCGATCGAGTAGTCGTAGATCGCGTCGAGCAGGATGATGCCCTGCGACGTCGTGATGGCCCACGCGGAGTACTCGGTCATCCCGACGTAGTACATGTTGTCGAACACCTTCACCGGCTCGGCGTGCCACGTCTCCCGGGCCGGTGGCGGCGGTGGTCCGCCCTGGCGTCCCTGCCCCCGTCCCGCGCCGCCACCCCTCGGGGCCGCCGGCTTGGCGAGCGCGAGCGCACCGTCACAGAGCGGCTGGAACAGCCCCACGTGATCGGTACCCGCGGCGGCGCGCGCCGCATCGATGTGCGTCTGCGCCTCCAGGGGAATTCCACCGTCGCCTCCGGGCTTGGGGGTGACAGGCGTTTGCGCGGCCGCAGCTGCGCCGATGAGCAACGCCAGTACGAGCGCCGGCATACCGCGTGTGAACGAGGGCTTCACGGGTCCTCCTTACTTGCGCTTCGGTTTGTAGACGTGCGTGCTCTGTCCGAAGAACACTTCCGCGCTCTCCATCACCGACTCCGACAACGTCGGGTGCGGGTGGATCACGAGCTTCAGGTCCTCCGCGGTCGCGCCCATCTCGATCGCCAGCGCGCCTTCGGCAATCAACTCCCCCGCGCCGGAACCGGCGATGCCGACGCCGAGAATGCGGCCGGTCTTCGCTTCGAGTATCAGCTTCGTCAGGCCTTCCGGCCGATCCACGGTGATCGCGCGGCTCAACGCGCCCCACGGGAACTTTGCGACCTCGATCTCGATACCCTCCGCCTGCGCCTGCGCCTCGGTCAAGCCGCACCACGCGATCTCCGGATCGGTGAACACGACCGCCGGAATCGCCTGCGGCTCGAACACCGACTTGTGGCCCTGAATCGCCTCGACCGCCACGCGTGCTTCGTGTGAGGCCTTGTGCGCCAGCATCGGCTCACCGGCGACGTCGCCGATCGCGAAAATCGAGGGCTCGGCAGTCCGGCGCTGGCCGTCAGTCTCGACGAAGCCTTTCTGGTCGATCTTCACTCTGGTCGTCTCGAGCCCGGGAATCTTCGAGTTGGGCCGACGGCCCACAGCGACCAGCACGCGATCGAACACCTGCTCCTTCTCCGTGACGTCGCCCTCGAAGGTCACGCGGATGCCTTCACCCTGATCCGCCACCTTGACGACCTTCGTGTTGAGCATGATCGCGGCAAAGAGCTTCTTCAGCCGCTTCTCGAGCACGTTCACGAGGTCGCGATCGGCGCCGGGCAGGAGTCCCGGCGTCATCTCGACCACCGACACCTTGCTGCCGAGCGTCGCGTACACGGTGCCGAGCTCGAGTCCGATGTAGCCGCCGCCGATCACGAGGAGCGACTTGGGGACGTCGGGCAGCTCGAGGCCGGAGGTCGAGTCCATCATCCGCGGGCTGTCGAGCGACAGCGTCGGGATCTTCGTCGGATGTGAGCCGGTGGCGAGGATCAAATGCTGGAATTCGAGGTCGGTGCTGCCGGCGGGCCCCGCGACCGTCATCGAATTCGGTCCCGTGAGCGTGCCGCGGCCTTGCACGAAGCGGACCTTGCGCAGCTTGCCCACGCTGCCGACGCCCGCGGTCAGCTTGTCGACGACGCCCTGCTTGTAGGCGCGCAGTTTGTCGACATCGACCTTGGGCTCATTGAACGAGACGCCCCAGTTGCCGGCGTGCTTCGCCTCGTCGATCACCTTCGCCACGTGGAGCAACGCCTTCGACGGAATGCAGCCGCGATACAGACACACGCCGCCAGGGTTCTTCTCCTCGTCGACGAGCGCCACCTGCATGCCAAGGTCAGCCGCGTAAAAGGCCGCCGCATACCCGCCCGGACCCGCGCCGAGCACGACTAGTTGTACGGAATCTGCCATCAGCCGATTAGAGAAAGAAGGAAGGGTTGCTCGATCGCGTCGACGACCCAGCGAAGGAATCGCATCGCATCCGCGCCGTCGATGACGCGATGATCGTAGGAGAGCGAGAGCGGCAGCATCTGGCGGGGCAGGAACTCCCCCTGGCCCGCGCCCGTCGACGGTTTCCAGACCGGTTCGGTCGTGCCGCGCGACACGCCGAGAATCGCGACCTCAGGCCAGTTGACGATTGGCGTGAAGTAGGTGCCGCCGATGCCGCCGAGATTCGAGATGCTGATGCCGCCGCCGCTCATCTCGTCGAGCGAGAGCTTGCGGTCACGCGCCTTCTCGGCGGTCTGCTTCACCTCGATCGCAATCTGGTTGATGTTCTTGCGATCGGCATCGCGAATGACCGGCACCAGCAGCCCGCGGTCGGTGTCGACGGCCACGCCGATGTTCACGTACTTCTTGTAAATGATCTCGCCGCGCTCGGTGTCGATCGACGCGTTGAACTGCGGGAACTTGCCGACCGCGGTGGCGAGGATCTTGACGAGCATCGCGGTGATCGTCAGCTGACCGCCGGCCTGCGCGACGCGCTCCTTGTGCCGCTGCCGAAGCTCTTCGAGCGAGGTGACATCAGCCTTGTCGAACTGCGTGACGTGCGGAATCGTCGTCCAGGCGTGACTCAGGTGCTCTGAGGTGGCGCGGCGGATGTTCGACCAGGGCTGCCGCTCGACCGCGCCCCACTTCTGGAAATCGGGCAGCTGCCGCGCGGGACGCACGAGGGCGGCTCCAGCACCGGCGGCGCCGACGCTGCTCAGGATCCGTCGCGCGTGCTCTTTGACATCTTCCTGGCTGATGCGGCCGCCTGGTCCCGTGCCTTCGACCTCGTTGATGTTGACGCCGATCTCGCGGGCGAGGCGGCGCACACCCGGAGATGCCGGTGCCGGGCGGCCGTCTGGACGCGGTGGCGGCGGCTGACCGACAGTCGCCTTGCCCTGAGCGGAGTCGAAGGGCTCCGGCGCCTGACGCAGCGGCATCGGCACCACTCTCGATGATGACCCGGCCGAACTCGGGGCCGAACTCGGGGCCGCTTCCGGTGCGGGTTTGGATTCCGCCGCGGGCTTGACTTCGTCGGGTGCGGGTGGTTCTGCCGGCGGCTGGGCAGGAGCCTCCTCCGTCTTGGCGGACGCCGTCTCCTGTGGCACGGCCGCACCGCCGCCATTCGACGAGGGCGCATCGACCGTCAGGACGACGGCGCCGACCGTGACCTTGTCGCCTTTCTTGACCTTGATTTCCTTGACGACCCCGGCGACTGATGACGGTACTTCGATCGTCGCCTTGTCGGTCTCGAGCTCGAGGACCGGCTGTTCCTTGTTGATCGTGTCCCCGACGTTGACGAGCACGCGGGTGACGTCGCCTGAGGCGACGTTCTCGCCCAATTCTGGAACTTTGAATTCCGTCATCAGTGTAGGGCGGGTCTTGTTCTTCAGACCCGCCTTCGCAGGGTCCGGCTAAAGCCGGACACTACATAGAATCGCCGGTCCGGTCAAAGCCGGACGCCACGTTATGAGATCGCGGGGTTTGGCTTCTCCGCGTTGATCCCGAGCGCCGCGATCGCCTTCTGCGGCACCGACGCGTCAACCGAGCCCGCGCGCGCGAGCTCGACGAGCGTCGTCAGCACGATGTGCTTGGCGTCAACCTCGAAGAAGTCGCGCAGCGACCCGCGTCCCTCGCTGCGGCCGAAGCCGTCGGTGCCGAGCGCCGCCAGACGCCGCGGCAGCCATCGATCGATGCCGTCCGGCAATACCTTGACGTAATCGGAGGCTGCCACGAACACGCCCTCGGCCGAACCCAGACATTGCGTCACAAACGGGACGCGCGGCTTCTCGCCCGGGTGCATCCGGTTCCAACGCTCCACGGCATGCCCGTCGCGATAGAGCTCCTGGTAGGAGGTGACACTCCACACATCGGCCGCCACGTTGTATTGCTCTTCGAGTATCTGCTGCGCCTTGACCACCTCGTTGAGGATCGCGCCGCTGCCGAGCAGCTGCGCCTTCGCCTTGGCCCCTTTCTTGGCAGACGCGCGCAGCCGGTACATGCCGCGGAGGATGCCCTCGCGCGCGTCCTTCGGCATCGGCGGCATCTCGTACTGCTCGTTCATCACGGTGATGTAGTAGAAGATGCTCTCACCGTCGACGTACATCCGCCGAATGCCGTCCTCGATGATCACCGCGATCTCGTACGCATACGCCGGGTCGTAGGAGATTAAGTTCGGCACAGCGAGCGACAGCAGATGGCTGTGGCCGTCCTGGTGCTGCAGCCCTTCTCCCGACAGCGTCGTGCGGCCTGCGGTTCCACCGAGCAGGAATCCTCGCGTGCGCGTGTCGGCCGCCGCCCACACGAGGTCGCCGACGCGCTGCATGCCGAACATCGAGTAATAGATGAAGAACGGGATCGCGTTGATGCCGTGCGTCGCGTAGGCGGTGCCCGCAGCGATGAACGACGAGATCGAGCCGGCCTCGGTAATCCCTTCCTCCAGAATCTGCCCCTCGGTCGCCTCCTTGTAGTACAGCAGCGTGTCCATGTCGACCGGCTCATAGAGCTGACCGACATGGGAGTAGATGCCGACCTGGCGGAACAGCGCCTCCATGCCGAACGTGCGCGCTTCGTCGGGCACGATCGGCACGATCAGCTCGCCCACCTCCTTGTCGCGGAGCAGCTTCGCCAGCATCCGCACGAACGCCATCGTCGTCGACGCCTTGCGGCCTTCACTGCCCTGATGGAATTCGGAGAAGAGTTCGGGGAGGGTGGCTGTCTTGAGCGGTTCGAGCTGGACTTTCCGGGATGGAACGAAGCCACCGAGTTGCTTGCGCCGCTCCAACATGTAGGTGACTTCTGGACTGTTGTCGGGCGGCCTGTAGAACGGTGCCTTGGCGACGTCTTCGTCCCCGATCGGGATGCCAAATCGGGTGCGGAAGGCTTTCAGCTCGTCTTCGTTCAGCTTTTTCTGCTGGTGCGTGATGTTCTTGCCTTCGCCCGCTTCGCCAATCCCGTAGCCCTTGATGGTGCGGGCCAGGATGACCGTCGGCTGGCCGGTGTGTTCGACGGCGGCCTTGTAGGCCGAGTAGACCTTGATCGGGTCGTGGCCGCCGAGCGTCAACTTCTTCAACTGCTCGTCGGAGAGGTGCTTGACCATGTCGAGCAGCCGTGGGTCGGCACCCCAGAAGTGCTTCCGCACGTACTCGCCCGACTCGACCGCGTACTTCTGATACTCGCCATCGACGACCTCGCCCATCCGCTTCATCAGCAGGCCATCGTGATCCTTCTCGAGCAGCGCGTCCCACTCGGCGCCCCAGAGCACTTTGATGACGTTCCAGCCGGCGCCTCGGAAGATCGCTTCCAGCTCCTGGATGATCTGCCCATTGCCGCGGACCGGGCCGTCGAGCCGCTGCAGGTTGCAGTTGATCACGAAGATCAGGTTGTCGAGCTTCTCGCGCGAGGCCAGCGTGATCGCGCCGAGCGACTCGGGCTCGTCGGTTTCGCCGTCGCCGACGAACGCCCAGACCTTGCAGTTGGAACGCTTCTTCAGTCCGCGATCCTCGAGGTAGCGCATGAAGCGCGCCTGATAGATCGACTTGATCGGGCCGAGGCCCATCGAGACCGTGGGGAACTCCCAGAAATCGGGCATCAGCCAGGGATGCGGGTACGAGGAGAGCCCACCGCCAGGCTTCAGCTCGCGACGGAAATTCTCGAGGCGCTCAGCGGGAAGCCGGCCTTCGAGGAACGCGCGGGCGTAAATGCCAGGCGCCGCGTGGCCCTGGAAGTAAATGATGTCGCCGTCGTGGTTGTCGCCCTTGCCCTTGAAGAAGTGATTGAAGCCGACTTCGTAGAGCGTCGCGGCAGACGCATAGGTCGAGATGTGACCGCCGATTCCGTCCTCGAGCTTGTTGGCTTTGACGACCATCGCCAACGCGTTCCATCGGACGAGGCTCTTGATCCGCCGCTCGATCTCGCGGCTGCCCGGGAACGGCGGCTGGTCCGCCGCTGGAATCGTGTTGATGTAGGGGGTATTCGCCGTGAACGGCTGGGACACACCCTTCTGACGCGCGTAGTCGCCGAGCTCGCGCAGCAGGCGCCCGACGCGAGCCGGTCCACCTGCCTGCAAGACGTAGTCGAGCGACTCGAGCCACTCTCGCGTTTCGAGCGCTTCGATCTCCGCGGCGTTTTTTGGTGCGGTGTTACGCATGAATCCTCTCGCGGTCGGGGCCATTGACACGGCAGTGGCCCGCCGTGTCAACTCCCTATTCTAGTCTGCCCCATTGCTTATGACACACGTATCGGCCCGTGGAGGTTCATCGCGTACATGGTGTTGATGAGCGCCCGTCTAGCTGATGTTCATCATGCGATCGTGTCATGTGAACGGTGTCCCCGGCTTCGCACCTACTGCCGTGCCGTGGCACTACAGAAACGTCGCGCTTACATCGATGACACGTACTGGGGACGTCCCGTTCCGGGCTTCGGTGATCCCGCCGCACGTCTGTTGATCATCGGGCTGGCGCCAGCGGCGCACGGCGCCAATCGCACCGGCCGTGTGTTCACCGGCGACGGCGACGGCGGCTCTGGCGACTTCCTGATGCGTGCGTTGCACGCCAACGGGTTTGCGAACATCCCGACCTCACGCCGGTCTGACGACGGTCTCATCCTCAGCGACACATACATTGCGATGGCGGTACGCTGCGCGCCGCCGCAGAACAAGCCAC
>DASRJR010000225.1:0-2979 GCA_035649395.1 Vicinamibacterales bacterium | reverse complement strand
GCGTCGTACGTCGCCCATTGCAACTTGGGGAAGCGCGTCCGGAGCATGGAGACGAGGCGCGCCAGCGTCGGCGAGGAGAAGGACTCGGACAGGACTGCGAGGCGGGCGCCCCCATCCGCGGCATGCGTTTTCGACAGTTCTCCCCAGGCCGTCACGAAATCGTTCCACGACTTTCGCGCGCCTTTCAGCGTGATCGATTGCGAGCGATCGGGATCGTAGAGACCGAGCACCGACGCCTGGACGCGCACGCTCGAGGCCCCAAGCGTCGACGGGTGCGCCGGGTTTCCTTCGATCTTGGTTGGCCGCCCTTCATGGCTCTCGACGATCAGGCCGTAGGCGCTTCGGCGGAACGGCATCGTCGTGGCGTAATAGCGCGGGATCCCGGGGACGAACTCCTCGGGAGCAGCGACATATGGGACGATCTCTTCGACAGGTCGCCGGCACCCCGCGAGCCCGGCGAGCGACAGCGACGCGCCGACGAGCGTCATCATCTCGCGTCGGGTGATCCCGTCGGGGAGCTCCGAGGCGCCCTCCGGAAACTCGCGCTCGAGAGCGGCGCGGTATTCCGGGAGATCCTCGATCTGCGCGAGGCTTCGCCAGTAGGTGCGGCTCACCGGTGGCACCCCGAACACTCAGTCGGCGGATTGACCGACCGTCCGCCGAGCTGCTTCGCGAGCAGCTGAGCGTCCCGAGGCGGGGTCCACTTCATATTGGTGACCTCCGAGACGGGGCGTCTGTTGGGACCGGGGTTGCGGTGGCACTCGAGGCACCAGCTCATGCTGAGGGGCATCATCTGTGTGACCGTTTCCATCTCGTCGATGCGGCCGTGGCAGCTGACACAGCCGATCCCCGCCGCTACGTGTGCCCGGTGCGTGAAATACGCGTAGTCGGGCAGCTTGTGGACGCGAATCCAGTGCATCGGCCTGCCGCTTTGGGCGCTGTCCCGAATCGGTGCGAGCAGCGCGCTGTCCCTCTTCACGGTCTGATGGCAGTTCATGCACGTCTGCGTCGGCGGAATGTTGGCGACGTTAGATGTCTCGACCGAGGCGTGACAGTACCGGCAATCGAGACCAAGCTCGCCGACATGGAGCCTGTGGCTGTACGGCACGGGCTGACGCGGACTGTAGCCCACGTCTGTGTACCACGGGGAGCCGTAGTACCAGACGCCCGCGACCGCAAGCGTCGGAACGAGGATGCCCGCGATGGCGCCGACGATGGGGAGCTTGTTCCACCAGGGAGGGAAAATCTGGCTCAATGCCTAGGACTCCCGAGCGCCGGAAAGTCGGTGCACAGGCCACGAGTCTGCGATGGGACTCTGATGACTCACCGTCGCGCCCCCAAAAGAAGTTGTGGTAGGGATGAGATCCCGGATTGAGGCGCGATCTTATCTATGAACTCGGACGAGGGTCAAGCGCGCACGTCAGCCCTTACTGCCCCGCGAGCTTGCTGACGAGCGCGGCCGTCCTCCCACGCGCGAGCTCCGCTGCCGTCTTCCCCTGTTTGTTCTTCACATCGAACCGCGCGCCCTTGCTTGCGAGGAACTCGATGATGCGATCGGAGCCGCGCTGAACGGCATAGTGCATCGCCGTCATTCCGGCAGTGTTGGCGGCATTGACATTGGCGCCCTTGTCGATCAGGACCTTGATGACGTCGACCGGATCGCTCCGGTCGCCGGCTTCAGTGACTTCTTCGTCGCCGCCGCGCGGTGCGCCGAGCCCGGCCGCCGCCATGAGCGGCGTCGAGCCATCGCCGATCGGCTTGGAGGGATCGGCGCCGCCATCGACCAGGAGCGTGACGGTGGCGAGGTCGACCGAGCGGACGGCACGGTACAGCGCGGTTGATCCTGGTGCGACGTTGATGTTGCCCTGCGCCTGCCGCGGCGGAATCGTCTTCGTGTAGGGAGCGTTGGCATCAGCGCCCTTGTCGAGCAGAAGCTTGATCACATCCAGGTGGCTGACGCCGTCCTCGCTGTCCGGCGGGTTCGGGCGGTTGGTGTACTTGGCGAGATTGCGCATCTCCGTCGCGATGTAAAGCGAACCGTCGTTCGCGTTGGCGCCTTGCTCGATCAGCGTGCGCGCGAGGGCGTAATGACCGTTGAAGACTGCGGTCTGCAGCGCGGTGAAGCCGTACTGCGGCTCGGTGGCGTTGATGTCGGCGCCTCCGGCGACGAGTGCCTCGGCCGCCGCCCGCGCGCCTTGACGTGCCGCCAGCATCAATGCCGTGACCCCGCCTTGCGGCCGATCGTGAATGATGCCGCCCGCGCCCCCGGTGAGCGCCTGGAAGGTGTACTCGACGCTTCTCGTGTTGACGCGCGCCCCGGCTGCGAGCAGCGCCTTGACGACGGCGGCGTGGTTTTCGGCGGCCGCGAGCATCAACGGCGTCTGGCCGCGAAACTTCTCGGCGGCGTTGACATCGGCATTGGCCTCGATCAGCAGCTTCACGCTCTCGAGACTTCCTGCACGCGCCGCGAGCATCAGTGCCGTCTCACCCTCCCCGTATGCGGCATCGGCCTGTGCGCCCGCGCGCAACAGCGCGGCGATGACGGGACCGCTGCCGAGTGTGGCCGCCTCGTGAAGCGGTGTGACGCCGTATCGATTCGCCACATTCGGCTTGGCTCCGGCCGCGAGCAGCGACTTGACGGTTTCCACATCGTTCCAGTGAGCTGCCCATTGCAGTGGCGTCGATCCATCGACGTCCGCCGCATTCACTCCAACGCGCTGCCGAACGAGTGTCTTTGCCGCCGCCGCGTTCTGATTCTTCAGCGCCGTCACGAGCCGCAGGTCGGCTTGCGCAGCCGCCGGCCTGCCTGGTCCGAAGACCAGTGCCAGACCCACGAGACATGACAGCACGCAGGACGCTTTCACGGCACCCTCTCAGATTTCGACGCGACCCGAGCTCTGGCCGAACTTCTCGGTGTCGATGCCCGCCTTGTCCATCAGCGAGATCATCAGGTTCGAGAGCGGCGTGCTCTTGGCCATC
>DASRJR010000224.1:0-4911 GCA_035649395.1 Vicinamibacterales bacterium | reverse complement strand
TCGGCTCGCCGATCCCGAGCGCATCCGGCGGAACGGGCAGCGCTTCGGGAACCCGCAGGTCGGCAGCCAGCGCTTGCGGGTGGGCACCGACCAGGACGCCGAGCCGATAGATCGCTGCCGACTCCGCGACGATGAGCGGTGGAATCGACGCGCGGGTCGATTCGAGGAGCGCGTTGGCTCGGTCCACATCGAGCTGCGTCCCCCGGCCAGCGTTGAGCAGTTGCGCGGTCAGCGCCGCTGCGCTCTCCTGATTGGCGACGTTGTCGCGAGCAACGGCGAGTCGCGTCTGCGTGCCGCGAATGTCGGCGTACGCGAGCACGACTTCGGCCGCGACCGACACCAGGGTGAGACGACGCAGCGATCGCTCGCGCGCAAAGTCGGCGCGCGCCCCTGCAATCGCGGCCCGACGGGCGCCGAAGACGTCCACTTCCCAACTCGCGTCGACGCCGATGTCGAACAGATTGGCGTCGGAGACAGGCGAGATGCCAGCTTGTGTCCGGCTGCGATCGGCGCTGGCGCGCGCTCCGCCCACCGGCCAGTTCGTGCCTTCCTGCTCCCGCATCCGCGCCCGCGCCAACCGCACGAGCGCCGTTGCTTGGCGGACGTCGGGACTTCGACTCAGTGCTTGCTCGACGAGCGACGTCATGCGCGCGTCCTGGAACGTCGTCCACCACGCGTCGACGGGCTCCGTTGCCGCGAGCGAAGGATTCGTGGCGCCCTCGAAGGCAGCGGGCGGCGTCGGTTCGACAGCCCTGATGTCCGTGCCTCTCACGCTGCAGGCGGCGACCGCGACCAACGCAGTGCTGATCAAAACGGTGCCGATGGCTGGAGATGCGGGACGCGTCATGGCTGGACCTCACCGGCGGGAGATGCGCTCATCGATGGCCCTGCGTCGATCGCCGGGCGTGGGATCAACGGTCGGCGCCAGAGCGCCAGACGCCGGCAGACCACGTAGAACACCGGTGTCAGCAGCAAGCCGAACAGTGTCACGCCAATCATTCCCGCGAAGACGGCGGTACCCAGCGCCTGGCGCGCTTCCGAACCGGCGCCGCTAGCGACGACCAGCGGTGCGACGCCGAGAATGAAGGCAAACGACGTCATCAGGATTGGTCGCAGCCGCAGCCGCGCGGCATGCGCCGCTGCCGCGAATCGATCGAGCCCGAGCTGATCTTCCGCCTGCTTGGCGAATTCGACGATCAGGATGGCGTTCTTGCACGCCAGGCCGACGAGCACGACGAGACCGATCTGCGTGAGGATGTTGTTGTCTTGCCCGCGAAGCAGCACGCCGGTAATCGCCGCAAGCAGGCACATGGGTACGATGAGCACGACCGCGAGCGGCAACGTCACGCTCTCGTATTGTCCGGCCAGCACGAGAAAGACGACGATGACTGCAAAGACGAAGACGAACGCCGCGGTGTTGCCGGCCTGCTGTTGCTGGAAGGCCAGCTCGGTCCACTCGTAGGAAATACCCTCGGGCAGCACGCGTGTCGCCAGCGCCTCCATCGTGCTCATGCCCTGGCCAAACGATGTGCCCGGCGTCAAGTCGCCGAGAACCTCGACGGCCGGAAAGAGGTTGTAGCGTGTCACGCGCGTCGGACCGCTGACGTCACGAAACGTGGCCACCGATCCGAGCGGCACCATGCCTCCGCTGTCGCTGCGGGTGCGAAGCTCGGAAATATTCCGGGCGGTTCGTCGAAATTGCGAATCCGCCTGGGCGGTGACTCGATACGTGCGTCCGAGATAATTGAAATCGTTCACGAAGGCGGAGCCGAGAAAAACCTCGAGCGCCTCGAATACGCGCGACGGCGGGACGCCGAGTGCCTGGGCGCGGTCGCGATCGATATCGACGTAGAGCTGAGGCGTCGAGACCTCGAACTGTGAGAACACCGTCGTCAGACTCGGCTCGCGGGCGGCGCCGCCGATCACCTGGAACGCGGCGTCGCGCAGCGCCGGCAGTCCTCGCGCCGCCTGATCCTGCACCATGAATTTGAAGCCGCCCGTCGTGCTGAGACCGCGGACCGACGGTGGGCGAATGACGAAGATGTTCGCCTCGGCGATGGCGGCCATGCGCTGTCGAGCGGTGCTCAAGACGGTGGCGCCGTCGATGCCGTGCGCCGCGCGTTCGGCAAATGGCGTCACCGTGAAGAACACGGTCGCGCTGTTGCTGGCGTTGGTGAATGTGGCCCCATCCAGCCCTGTGAAACTGGCCGTGTGCACGACTCCCGGAATGGCGTGCAGATCCTTGATCGCCCGTTGCACGACGGCATCGGTGCGCGCCAGCGACGAGCCCGGTGGCAGTTGCACGATCGTAATGAAGTACCCCTGGTCTTGCGCCGGGATGAAGCCGCCCGGTGCGCGCCAGAACTGGAAGCCCGTCAGTACCAGGAGCCCGGCGTAGACCGCGAGCACCAACCCGGACACCCGCACAATCTTGTTGACACTGGTCCCATAGAACGTCGAGAGATGATCGAACCCAGTGTTGAATCGATCGAAGAACCCGCCGACGATGCGGCCGATGAGTGATCGCGTACCAGCGCTCCGCGGACGCAGCAGCAGTGCCGCGAGCGCCGGAGAGAGTGTCAACGAAACCAGGCACGAGATCAGCGTGGCTGAGGCAATCGTCAGTGCGAATTGCCGGTAGAACTGACCGGAGATACCGGGAATGAACGCGGTTGGCACGAACACCGCCGACAAGACGAGCGCGATCGCCACCAGCGCGCCGCCGACTTCGTCCATCGTGCGCCGCGCGGCCTCACGCGGCGCCATCCCCTCGTGGAGGTTCCGCTCGACATCCTCGACCACCACGATCGCATCATCGACAACGATGCCAATTGCGAGGACGAGCCCGAAGAGTGACAGCGAGTTGAGGGAGAAGCCGAAGCCCTGGAGGACGGCGAACGTGCCGATGAGCGACACCGGAATCGCGACCAGTGGAATGACCGACGCGCGCCACGACTGCAGGAAGAGCACCACGACCACGACGACGAGGATGGACGCCTCGAAGATGGTCTTCTGAACTTCCCGCACCGACTCGCCGATGAATTCCGACGGGTTGTAGACGATGTCGTAGTCGAGCCCGGACGGAAACTGCGGGCGGAGAGTCGCCATCAGGTCTTGCACGCCTTTGGCCGTTTCGAGCGCGTTGGACCCTGGGCGTTGGAATATCGGTATGGCCACGGCGGGCTTGTCGTCGAGATACGCATTGGTCGAGTAGTCGACGGCACCGAGCTCGATGCGGCCGACGTCACGCACGCGGACCAGCCGGCCTTCGTCGGCGCTCTTGATCAGCACGTCCCCGAACTGCGCCGGGTCGGTGAGACGGCCGAGAAGTTGAACGCCGACTTCATAAGCGCCCTGTTTCGTCGACGGTGGCCGATCCAGCACGCCGCCGGCGACCTGCACGTTCTGACTGCGGAGCGCCTGCACGACTTCGCCGGCGGTCAGGCCGAGCGCGGAAATCCGATTCGGGTCGAGCCACACCCGCATCGAGTATTCGCGCGCGCCGATCAAGCGGAGATCGCCGATGCCCTCGAGCCTGGCGAGCCGGTCGCGGATGTTGAGCAGCGTGTAATTCGACAGATACAGCTGATCGCGCGACCCGTTTGGCGAGTAGATGTGCACCACCATCAAGATGTCCGGCGTGTTCTTGTTGGTGACGACGCCGAGCCGCCGTACCTCTTCGGGCAGTCGCGGCAGCGCGATGTTGACGCGGTTCTGCACGAGAACCTGCGCGATATCGAGGTCGGTACCGAGCGCAAAGGTGACCGTAATCGTCGTGCGGCCATCGGCCGTCGATTGCGACGAGAGATACAACATGTGCTCGACGCCGTTGATCTCCTGCTCGAGCGGCGAGGCCACGGTGGCGGCTGCCGTCTCGGCGTTCGCGCCTGGATACGACGCCGTCACCGTGATACTCGGCGGAGCGATCTCCGGATATTGAGAGATGGGCAGCCCGAAGTAGGCGACCGCGCCGACCAGCATGATCAGCACCGAGATCACGGCGGCGAGAATCGGCCGATCGATGAACAGCTTTGAGAACGCCATGGCCGCGGCTCCTCAACTGCCAGCGATGGGCTCGATGCGCCCGTCGGTCGGAGCGACTTTGGCGCCGGGCCGAACGCGCTGCATGCCGTTGATCACGATGCGATCGTCGCGCTGCAGTCCGGCGCGTACGATCCGCAGGCCTCGTTCGAGATTGCCCGGTTCGATGACGCGCTGCTCCGGGAGGTCGTCCTTGCCCACGGCCCACACGAATCGCCGCGTCTGATCGCTCAGGATGGCGCTGTCGGGCACGAGCAGCGCTTCGAACTCACCAGAGCCGATGAGCTGAAGCCTTCCGAACTGCCCAGGGGTGAGAAAGCCGCCAGGGTTGGGCACGAGCGCGCGGCCGGTGATCGTGCCGGTTGCCGGGTCCAGGCGGTTGTCGACGAAGTCCATCTTGCCGAGGTGCGTGAACGAAGGCTCGTCGAGAAGCCGGATGCGCACCGGATTGGGCGCGTCACGCGACGTCTTCCGTTCACCGCTGGCATTCATCCGGCTGTATTTCAGGTAGTCCGACTCGCTCGCATCGAACACGAACTGGATCGGATCGATGGCGACGATCGTCGTCAACAACGTCGATCCGGCCTGACCGCCCGAGATCAAGTTGCCCACGCTGACGAATTTCTTGGAGATGCGGCCGCCGATCGGTGCGCGCACGCGCGTGAATTCCACGTTCAGTGCCGCCACGCGCTCGGCCGCTCGAGCAACGACCAATGCGGCTTCGGCCTCCTTCCGCGCCTGCACCCGGCGGTCGAACTCTTCCTGGCTGATGCCGCGGAGCGCAAACAGCGACTCGCCACGAGTGAAGTCGGTCGTGGCGAGCTCAACGCGTGTCTGCGCGCGGACGACGTCTGCGCGCGCCCCTTCCAG
>DASRJR010000223.1:0-2254 GCA_035649395.1 Vicinamibacterales bacterium | reverse complement strand
CAGCGCCCGGTAGCTCTCCGCCAGCAGCCGGTACGACGGTCCAAAGCGGCGCGCGCTCGTCGTGACGCTCTCGAGGATCATGCGGGCCCGATCCGCGTCACCGCGTTCGAGCGCCACGCGAGCGAGACCGAGATTCGCATATGCCGCGAGCGGTGTTTCAACCACGTGAGGCGGCGAGCCGCCACTCTCGTCAGATGGGTCGGGCAACTCGCTGGCGCGGCGCCACGCCTCGGCCGCGGCATCGTAATTGGCCGCCTTGAACTCGGCGTCGCCAAGACGCAGCCATACCGGACCAAATCGCGGCGCTTGCGTGACCAGCTGCCGCAGCAGCAGCAACAGCATCTCACCGCCGCCCCGCTCCGACAGGATCAGCGCGCGCGAATACGCCCATCGCCAGTTGTCGGGCTCGAGACCCGTGGCGCGAAGATAACAACGCTCGGCGAGGTCATAGAGCATGTCGGCGTGATACGCCACGCACAGCGGACCGACCGCAGCAATCGCGTCGGGCTCGCGCATGGCCGCCGCGTATCGCTCCTGCAGGTGACCGGCGACCGCTGCGCTCAGCCCGGCCGGCGGTGGCGCCGGAAGGGGCTCGAGCTGCGGCCGCATGCCGTAGCGTGCGGCGAGCACCAGTGCGACCACAACGACTACGCCAGCACCGATCGCAATCAGCGCCCGTGGTCGCCGCGCCGGAGGCGATGCTGGTGGCAACGGGGGGCGTGGTTCCGGATTCGAGGGCCGGACGTCTTTCCGTTTCGAGGTAGCCTCGCGACGCGCCATAGGCTCGTTACAAAGTATCAGGGGACAGTCCGGGATCACCCATGACGCGGAGGAAGCAGAGTAACTGAGTCCTTCAACACGGAGTTACGAGATCACGGAGCAAACTCACCGCACTCTGTCCCGCTCCGGTGCAGGCCGGGTGGACGTCCGGATCGCGAGGAAGCCGCGATCACGAACGCCCCGAGAGTCGTGTGGCGCTCGTGATCACGGCTTTCTCGCGATCCAGACCGCGCGACGCGCGGCCGGCGCCGAAGGCGCCGGCGCCCACCCGGCCTAGAGTCCCAACCGTGGTAGGCCATTCCGTGATCTCCGTGATCTCCGTGTTGAAAAACTCCGCGCTCTCCGCCTCCTCTGCGCTCATCGCTGCGCGAACCACGCGGTGACGCGACCGATCCGATCGTACGGCCGGCTGATGTGCATGCCACCGGTAACAGCATCGGGGATCTTGTCGCCATCGAGATCGCCCACCGCGAGCGCGAGCAGATGCGTTGGCGCCGTGGCAAGGGGACGGACCGTGAAGTTGAGCCGTCCGTCGTTTTCGAGCCACAGCAGGCTCGGCGCCTGTGGATTGTCCCAGTCGTTGTTCGACGTCACCAGCAGCACGTCGAGGTCGCCGTCGCCGTCGAAGTCGGCCGCCTCGGGGCTCGTCGCGCCCTGCAGGTCGACCATCCGGTGCAGCACGAACTTCAGATTGCCGGTGTTCTCCAACCACTGAACACCCTGCCACGGCCGGCTGTTCGGCGCCGCGTACTCGAAGGCATCGCCGTTGGCGTAGAGGATGTCGGCATCCCCGTCTCGATCGAGGTCGACGAGGCTGATCCAGCTCGATCCGAAATCGGGGTTGGTCGAGCCCCACAGCAGCTTCGGCATGAACGTTCCCTTGCCGCCGTTCACGAATCCCCAGATCTCCTCCCACTCCTGACTCACCAGCGCCACGATGTCGAGCGCCTTGTCGCCGTTGAGATCGATCGGCAGAGCGTTGATCGGCCCCGACAGGCGCTGCAGGACATGCTGCTCGAACATCCACCCGCCTTTGTTCTCCAGCCAGCTCGTCTCGCCATCGTCGTAGCCGAATCCGGCGACGCTGACGTCGAGGTCGCCGTCACCGTCGAAGTCGGCCGCGCGCGCATCGGCCACCCGTGCCACACGATCGGCGATGTAGTGCGACTTGAACCGCTGCTGACCGTCGTTCTCGAGCACGATCACCGAGCCGACGCGATTGTTGTTGGGAAACAGGAATCCAAGCGCGGCCACGAGCAGATCGAGGTCGCCGTCGCGATCGAAATCGATCGCCTCGACGTGGGCGGGGGCGGCGACGCCGGCGATCGTCTGCTCGGTGAAGGTGCCCTTGGGCGACTGCCGTATCCATCCGAGCAGATTGCGCAGAGCATCGCACACGAGCACATCCATCAGCCCGTCGCGATCGAGATCGACCATGGCGACGTGGGCAATCTGCGGCCGTTCGTCTTTCCGC
>DASRJR010000222.1:0-4035 GCA_035649395.1 Vicinamibacterales bacterium | reverse complement strand
ACACCGATTCCGAAGACCTGGCCGAAGGCACGAATCGACTCGAAGCTGCGCGAGTACAACGACTACGGCATTCAGCAGCTGACCATCCACGAAGCGATGCCGGGGCATTGGCTGCAGCAGGAGGTCGCCAACGACCTGCAGCCCACCTCGAGGCGCGTGCTGCGCAGCGTGTTTGCCAACACACCCTATGTCGAAGGCTGGGGCATGTACTCGCAGCAGCTGATGTCCGAGGAAGGGTATTTGAACGACAGCAAGGAGCTACGCCTGACGTGGCTGAAACAGAAGCTGCGGGCGCTGGCCAACGCGATCCTCGACATCCGCCTGCAGACGATGGGTATGACGGATCAGCAGGCGCTCGATCTGATGATCACCGACACGTTCCAGGAGCGCGAGGAGGCCACGGCCAAACTGCAGCGCGCCCAGCTCTCATCGTGTCAGTTGCCGACGTACTACGCCGGGCTGAAAGGCTGGCTGCAGTCGCGCGAGCGCTACAAGCAGTCCAAGGGCGCCGCGTTCTCGCTGCGCGACTTCCACGATCGCGCGCTCAAGGAAAGCGGCGTACCGCTACCGCAGTTGGAGAAGTTGCTGCGCTAGCAGTGCGAGTTCCGAAGTTCCGCAGTTCCAGGGTTCCGCAGTTCGAACTTGGAACTCTGGAACTCCGGAACTCCGGAACTCGCAAGTGTCTAGTCGTCGTTGATCGAATCGCTGCGACTGAACGTCACCTGTCCGCGAATCTCACCGCCGGGCGACTGGTCCGTGTGCAGATTGCCGTACGCGGCTTCCGCGCGCAGCGCGGCGACGAACTCCGCGAATTCACCTGCCGTCACGAACTGGGCGGCCGCGAGTGCGCCAACGTTGGCGGCCGTCAGCTCGCCGCTGACCGTTCCTGAGCCTTGAGGGCATGCTGGCGGGAGGGGTACGCCGGCGGGCGGCGGCGTCAGGTTGTTACACAGGAATACCATGATCCCGCCGTTGACGGCCGGTCGACCCAAGTGAATATGCGCGAACCGGATGGGCGTGGCGAGGCCCTGGTAGCTCAGCGTATAGCGAACCGATTCGCCGTCTTTGCTGATCTCGACGTCGAGCGTGCCACGAGCCGGCGTCGAGAGGGTCGGCACTTCCTGATAGGGAGTGAGATCCGCATGCCCTTTGAACGGACCGGCGGCCCGCGCAATGAGCGCGACGGAAAGCGAGACTGCCACAGCAGTCGTAATTGCGATCGTTCGGACGGTCATCTGCACCATTGGGTCACCTCGAGTCAGATGGCGTCCCCGCGGCCGCCAGTCGGGATCGCTGAATCTATCGCTGGAGGCCCGCTCGGTGCAACGAACTTCGGAAGGGCGCGATTACGAGAACGGTCAGGGGTTCACGGTTGCGCGAACGCTGAACCTTGAACCGTGAACCCCTGAACCTTGAACCCTGAACTCTGAACCGTGAACGCGCCTAAGGCAGGTATTTCTTGACGAAGTCCAGCACGTCCTTCCGATCCGTGCGGATGCCGGTGTACGGGCTGCCCGGGAAATTGTTCGTGCAGTGACCGGCGGTCAGCACGACTGTTGGCGTCAGCAGCGTCGCGCTGCACCGGAACGCCGGCTTGTTCTTACAACCTGCCTCGCCGGGTCGGGAAATACTGTGAATCTCAGGCTCAGCGCGTGCGGAGTCTTCGTCAGTCCGTCGTCCAGAGGGTGAGCGTCGAGACGTCCTTCACGAAAACGCGATTCGCCGAGACGACGGGCTGTGTCCACGTGTCTGCCTCGGCGACCTTGTAGCGGGCGATCGGATCGAACCGTTCGCGGTTCAGGCGAATCACGACGAGCTCGCTGTCGTCCTCGAGTGAGAAGACGGTGTTGCCGGCGCGGGCGATGGCCGCGTGTTGGGCCTGCCGCGGTTCGCTCTTCCACAGGACGCGGCCGGTCTCGAGATCGAGCGCGAAGTACTGTCCGCTGTTCAGATGCGACAGGCCGAAGAGGACGCCGTCGGACGCGACCGCGTCGCTCAGGTGCATCGAGACGTCGTCCGTGTGCCAGGCGTCCGTCGTCGTCCAACGATCGCCTGCCGGCGTCGCACGAAACGCGGTCACGCCGTTGTTGCGTCCCATCTCGATGACCAGGTCCTTGAACAGGATGGGTGTCTGCGCCGTGGTCGTGCTCGGGGTCGTGAACGGACGCTGCCACAGCAGCTTGCCGCCGTCGAGCGACACACCGACGAAATACTTCTGCGTGAAGGTCACGATCTGCGGCGTGCCCGACAGATTGAACAGCAGCGGCGACCCGTAGGCGGGACCGTCGCCCGTCCAACGCCATTGCTCTTTACCCGTTGCCGCGTCGAACGCCGTGAGCGCGCCGTTATCGTGGCCGCCGACGTGCAGGATCATCAGGTTTCCGACGACGAGCGGCGACATGCCTGTGTGATACAGCGGCTCGACGGGGCCGGCCGGTCGCTGCCAGATCTGGCGGCCTGTGTTGGCATCGAACGCGGTCACGATGCCGCTGATGCCGAGTGTGAACAGACGATTGTTTGCAAACGTCGGCGTCGATTTCGGACCGGGGCCGTGGGGTGCCGTGGCCGGGTTCATCTTGAACGGGGCGGCGTAGCTCGTGCGCCAGATCTCCTTTCCCGTTCCAGCGTCGAGCGCACGCATCACCTCGTTGTCACCCTGACGCGTGAACACGTACAGCCGATTGCCAACGACGAGCGGCGTCGCGTAGCCGGAGCCGACCTCAACGTTCCAGCGCTTCGTCAGCGTGGCCGGCCATTTCGCCGGCTCCTTGAACGCCGCGATCGTGCCGTCGCGCGACGGGCCGCGCCACTGCGGCCAGTCCTGCGCCGCCGCGGCCGCGCCCATCGCGACGATACCGAACACGACACCAGCCACACGCCACTCAGTCATGGGATAACAATATGCCAGGAAGAGCCGACGATGCTGGCTGCAGGCACGCGTGTAGGGGCCTACGAAGTCGTGAGCTCGCTCGGGGCAGGTGGAATGGGCGAGGTGTATCGCGCGCGCGACACCCGTCTGCATCGTGATGTCGCGCTGAAGATCCTGCCCGAGGTCTTCGCGTCCGATCCCGATCGACGCGCGCGCTTCGAGCGTGAGGCACAAGCGCTCGCCGCGTTGAACCATCCCAACATCGCGGCGATCTACGGGTTCGAGGACTCGAGCGCGACTGCGATGCCGTCCATCCGTGCGATCGTGCTCGAGTTGGTCGAAGGGTCGACGCTCGACGAACGAATCGCCGGGAACCCGCTGCCGCTCGACGAAGCGTTGTCGATCGCGCGTCAGATCGCCGATGCGCTGAGTGCGGCACACGAGCAGGGCATCGTGCATCGGGACCTGAAGCCGGCGAATATCAAAGTGCGGTCCGACGACACCGTGAAGGTCCTCGACTTCGGTCTGGCGAAGATGCTGGATCCGGAGGCGGCCGCGCTGGAGTCGGCTTCGCCACTGGCGCCGACGGTGACGAGCCCGGTCGTTACGCGTGCCGGCATCATCATGGGTACGGCGGCGTACATGGCGCCGGAGCAGGCGACAGGCAGGCTCGCCGATCGCCGTGCGGACATCTGGGCCTTTGGCGTCGTGCTCTACGAGATGCTGACCGGCTCGCGGCCGTTCGCGGGCGAGAGCAACAGCGAAGTCATCAGCGAGGTGCTCAAGTCGGAGCCCGACTGGAGCCGGTTGCCCGCCGAGACACCCGCATCAGTCCGTCGCCTGTTGCGGCGGTGCCTGCAGAAGGATCGCGCTCGCAGAGTCCGCGATATCGCCGACGCACGTCTCGACCTCGATGAGTCGGCCGACACGGCTGGCGTTGAAAGCCCACAGGCGCTCGACGGAAGCCGTGGGCGTTGGCTGCTCTGGTCGGCGACCGCAGTCGCCCTGCTCCTCGCAATCGTGCAGAGCGTGCGCCTATGGACTCAGTCACCAGCCGTAACGCCGGCTCCCGAGACGCGACTCGAGATCAGCGCGTCATCTTCGCCGCCCGGTGGGATCGCTGGTGGCACACAAGTGCCGGAATCGCTGGCCATCTCCCCCGACGG
>DASRJR010000221.1:0-15565 GCA_035649395.1 Vicinamibacterales bacterium | reverse complement strand
TTGGTCCCTGGTCCCCAGTCCATCGCGAATCGAGCCAACTCGCACCATGGACAAAGGACCTGGGACGGACCAAGAACCAAGCACCAAGGCCAGCCAGCGCAATTTGAAAATTGCTCTCTAGCGCTGACGGGCTCCCAGGGTGCGTGGGTGACCGCCGATCGAATCGGCGCGGGTGCGCCGCGCCTTCCGCCACTTTCGCGATAGTCGATCCACTGTTCGAGCGCATCGATCTGAGCGCCGAGCAGGTTGTCGTATGCCTCGCCGCCGTGGCCCATCCCAGGGATGTAGTACACCGCCAGCACGTTCCCGGCGTTCTGGCGACCCACGCGCTTCTCGACCAGCGCCTGATAGCCCTCGGTTTCGCCGGGCGACACGATCGGGTCGCCCGTTCCGTGCATGATGACGATCGGCCGCTTCAATTTTCCCGAGAGGTCGAGACGACGAAGCTCTTGTTGAATCGGCTTCGGGCTCCGAATTGGGTCCCATTGTTTCAGTTCGTCATCGGTCAGCGAACCACCGCCGGGGTTGAATGAGGCGTCGAATCTTGGCATCGAGTCGTGCAGGTAGCCAAGCAGCGCGCTGTACTGACTTTTCCAAAACGGCTCGGATCCGGGCCATCGCCCGACGTCGAACGCGAACCCCTTCTGGAGCGTTGCGGGAATGCGGTAAATGCGTTGCAGGCTCTGAATCTGATCGGGGCTGAGCGGCGGCGTGAGCGGCGTTCGCGCCGGATCCCAGGACGGATCGGATGCGCGCTTCGCGATGATGTCGTCGATGCGTGGAGCGATGACGTCATAGTGGCGAAGGACGGTCGCGATTGAGCCCCACTGGCTCACTTGTGAGTTGAAGCCGTATCCGGCGATGCCGCCGTCATAGAGATCGGGATAGCTCTCCAGCATCCACTTCGTGTGGTGCCCGCCGTTCGATCCGCCCATCATGAGCGTTTGCGACACCGGCTTTCCGTAGTGACGCATCAACGCCTGCCTGGCGTACAGCGTCAGCTCCCGGATGCGCTGCCGCGATTCGTAGTAGGAGTCTTCCGGCTCTTTCGCAATTGTCACGCGATTCCAACCCTCGTCGCTCGCGGCGAAGGCGTAGCCCTTTTGAAGCGCCGTCGTCTTGAAGGCGCCGGTTGTGAGCTCGGTGCCGGAAAAGCCGCGGGAGAACACGGCGAGCTTGCCGTTCCAGTTGTCCGGCAGCGCCAACTGAAATTTCGCATCGTCGGGAATGACCCCGTGCAGATAGCGATGCGGCACGGGCATCGTCTGATGCTCGTCGATGTCGATGGTCACGCCTTTCAGATCGCCGTCAGCGGCGACGAGAGGAACGGGCGCGGCAACGATCGCGAGCGACGCACACGCCGCCAGCGACGCGAGGGACCTGAGTATGGGCGACTCGTCGCTCATGGAATCACGCCGAGTGTACAACCACAGCGTCGGACCGCCTCCGCTAGTCCCAAGCCGCGCCATCACTGCATGGGATTCAGCAGATCGGACTCACGGTTGAATCGCGTAGAGCTCTGTGCAAGGCTGATTCGTTCTCCCCCGATGGCTGAGGTCTGTGATGAGGGCACGTGCACACCGCTGGTCATGGAGAGCTCTCGCCCTAGTCGTCGTTTGCTGCATCGCTGACGCATCCGCGGCGCAGATCGCTACAGCAACACTCGACGGTACCGTTCGCGATGAAACCGGCGGACCGCTGCCAGGCGTGTCGCTCGCGTTGAAGAGCACATCGACCGGAGCGACGCGCACGGCGACGACCGATGCCGCCGGGCGCTATCGGATCGCAGCGCTCGATCCGGGCACCTACGACCTCCGCGCCGAGCTCCAGAACTTCAAAGCCGCTGCTCGAACCGGCATTGTCCTGACCGTCGGCGGCACGACGCAGGTCGATCTCCAGATGAACCTCGGCACGCTCTCCGAAGTCGTGACCGTGGAAAGCCAGGCGCCGCTGATCGAGCCGAACAAGATGGACGTCAGCCGCGTCGTCACGGCGGCGGAGATCCAGGCGCTGCCGATCAGCGGCCGGAACTTCGTCGACTTCGTGAAGCTGTCGAGCGGCGTCACCACGGGGCGCGAGAACGTCGGCGGCGGCGCGTTCAAGGAGCCTGACGTCGGCGTCGGATCCGCGGCGGCGCCGCGGCTCTCGTTCGCCGGTCAGCCCGAGCTGCACACCATGGTGCAGGTCGACGGCGCCGACAACGTGCAGACGTTCACCGGCCTGCCGCGCGCGACACCGTCGCAGGAAGCGGCGCAGGAATTCCGCGTCCTCAATTCCGCGTATCTCGCCGAGTACGGTCGCTCGCTCGGCGGCTTCGTCAACATCGTCACCCGATCGGGAACCAACCGGACCGCCGGATCGCTCTATTACTTCGGTGTTCACGACAGCATGAACGCGCGGTCGATCCTGAACACGCCTGGCGCCGATCGCTTGCACCAGCATCAGTTCGGCGTGACGCTCGGCATGCCACTCGCGCCAGACCGGGTCTTTCTGTTCGCCAATTGGGAGGGGCAGAGACGAGAGGTGTCCAATCGCTTCTCCCGCGTCGTGCTCGACAACATCGACGCCCTCAACGCGGTGAGGCGGCAGTTCAACCTGAGTCCCGAGACGACCAATCAGCTCCTGTTGAATCACTACAACTCGGCGATGGTCAAAGTGGACGCACGCGGTGCGATGCACACGGCATCGACGCGCGTCAATTTCCTGTACTCCGACACCGATAACTTCCTCGGCGGCGGCGGCCGCGCGTCGCCGACCTCCAGCACCGCGCGCGACAACATCACCAACGACTTCGCCGCGGTCGAGAACCTCGTCTCCGTGCTGTCGCCAGGATTGATCAACGAGGCGCGCTTTCAGGGCGCGTATCGCAGCTTCGATTTCCCCTCCGTGTTGAAGGAGCCGGCGATCGACATCTCGAACTTCATCATCATGGGGAAGAGCACGTCGGACGTCGATTTCTACAGCGAGCGGCGCCTGCAGTTCTCCGACAGCCTCACGCGCACCGCCGGTTCGCACCAAATCAAGGGCGGCGTCGATCTCAACTTCCTGAAGGAGGAGTCCGAGTTCCACGCGTTTTTTCCAGCGCGGATCATCTTTCCGTCGCTGGCCGCATTCCAGACGTTCACACCAGCGGTGTTCTGGTGGCCGTACCTGAAAGCCGCGCCGACCTATCCAGGCATCGACACATCGTGGACCAACGACATGCCGTCCGAGCAGTGGCGCACCGCGACGCAGTAGTGGTTGAGCTACAGCTCATACGGCCTCTACGCGCAGGATCAATGGAGGGCGGGTCCGCGGCTGTCGCTCACGTATGGGCTGCGCTACGACTTCGAGCGATACCCGAGCGGCTATATCACCGAGCGCGACATGAACAACGTCCAGCCGCGCGTCGGCGCGTCGTTCGCGTACAGCGATTCCGGTGTCATCCGCGGCGGGTACGGCATCTTCCACGATCGGCTCGCCAGCAGCATCGGTCAGCTCTTCAACGCGTCCTACAACTCGAGCGCCGGCTCTCTGCCCAATTCGCGCGTGTTGTTCCCGACCGTCGCGCCAATCGATCCGCCGTTCCAACAGCGAACCGTCGGAGGGGCCGCGGCACCGGCGGCGGCGGCGACGTTCCTGTTGACGGGGCAGGTGCCAACGACCAGCAGCGTGTCGCTGGCCGATACCCTCGATGGCGCCGTGCAAACGCCGTACAGCCATCAGGCGAGCGCGCAGATCTCGCAGGAAGTGGTCCGCGGTCTTGCGGTGACGGTTGGGTATCTCTTCCTCGGCGCGCGCGACATCATCGGCCACACCGGCAACCTGAATGCCGTGCAGACGGGCACGCTGCCGTCAGGCAAGCCGTCGTTCGTGGGCGGACGACGGTTCCCCGAGCTCGGCGACGTGTTCGTGCAAACCAATACGGGGCGCTCCAACTATCACGGCATGACGATCGAGCTGGAGCGGCGCTTCGACGGGCGTGTGGGTTTCCACGGCAGCTACACGCTGGCCAGGGTTCGCAACAACGTCGATTCGCTGGCGAACCTGGCCGACATACCCGAGGGCCTGGACATCGAGAGCGAGACGGCCCGATCGCGACAGGACGTGCGGCACCGGTTCACGCTCAGCGCGATCGGCCAGGCACCTGGCGCGGTCCGGGTCAGCGGTCTGGTGACACTCGAAAGCGGCCGCCCGTTCAACATCTTCGTCGGCCGCGACGCTAACGGCGACGGCAATCCGAACTCCGATCGTCCGTCGAACATCGAGCGCAACGCGTATCAGGGTCCCGGCTACGCGACGGTCGATCTCCGTGTCAGCCGCGAGTTCCCGTTCGTGCAGCGCTCGCGCATCGAGTTGATGGTCGACATGTTCAACCTGTTCAATCGCACCAACATCAAGGACATCAACACGGTGTGGGGCAGTCTGGATTACCCGAACACGCCGCCGCCGGCCAGCCTCGGCTTCGGTACGCCGCGCGACGTGTTCAATCCGTATCAGACACAAGTGGGAATCAGAATCAAATTCTGAGATCGTCCTTGGTCCTTAGCGCTTGGTTCTTGGTCCGTCCAATGGTCCTTCGTCCGTCCTTGGTCCTCGGTCCTTGGTCCGGCTCACGTTAGGACCAAGCACTAAGGACCTAGGACGGACCAGGGACCAAGAACGGACCAGGAACCAAGGCCCAAGTACCAAGAGCTACGTGTTCGCGACCACGAGCCCCGCAGCCTCGATCAGCTCGGCGCGAGAAGGGTGTTTGCCGAACCCGGATAAGCCTTCCTTCCCGCATTCGATCTCGGCCCAGCGCACGATCCCGTCGCGATCGATCAGGAACTGACCGGCGAGTTGCGTGAACGTCGCCTCCTGCTCCCGCTGATCGGTGGCCGTCGGTTTGTAGCTGTCGAGTGCAGCCAGCGCCGCTCCAGCGGCCGGGATCGGGAGCGGTTCGGCGAGTTCTCCGGTGGGGTTGATGCGGGTGTTTCCGACCATCTCCATCAACTCGGACGTCACCTCGGGTCGCGGCACGCGATACGAGCGGTGAGTCGTCAGCTGCGGATCGGCGCCGATGGCCATGCGCGACGGTCTGTATTTGAAATACAGCCGCGCGTTCTCCAGTTCGGTGCCGACGATCGCGAGTGAATCGACCCCGAGCGATTTCAGCTGTTCCGACGTCGTCGCCATCTGCGCCATCGCACGCCGGCAGAACGGACAGTACAGCCCGCGGAAGAGACCGAGCAGCACGGGAGTCTTGCCGCGGTAATCGGCCAACGAGATCGTTCGATCCTCGTGCACCGCTGGCACCGTGAAGTCGGGCGCGCGTTCTCCGGACTGGACTGGCATCTTGGCTGATTGCGTCATGGGTCGACCTTCCACGAAGGGGCCACCTTCAGGTGGCCCAAAGCATCAAGACAGAAACGGGAGAAGGAGAAGCGTATCAGGATCGAGCCCGGTTCGTTCACACAGCGCCCGGGCTTTCTGCATGTACTCTTCCGCGCGCGCGTGGTCGCCGCGATCGAGGCAGATCGTGGCCAGCCCGTCGTAACACGGAACGATCAGCTGCGGCTCGCCCATCTTCTCGGCGACGTCGAGCGCCTCTCGATAGGCCTCGTCCGCTTTGTGGAGATCGCCGCCGCACTGATAAATCTGCGCCATCACCACGAGGGGTACGGCGAGATGGTCCAGCTGGCCAAGCTCGCGGTCGAGCGCGGCCGCAGCCTGCGCTGCCTGAAGGCCTTCCGTTTCGCAATGGTCTGTGAGTGCGCAGTACGCGGCCGCCAGGTTCGCGTAGATGTACGACTGGAGCGAGGCAGCGCCGATCTTCGACGCGAGGTCGAGGCCGGTCAGCGACACCTCGATGGCGCGCTTCGGCTCGATCGAACTGTAGAGCACGCCAAGGTTGGCGTAAGCGCGACACGCGACCTCGAGCAGCCCGAGATCCGTCGCCGCGGCCAGGCTCCGCTCGATGCGTTCGCGGGCGGCGTCGAGTTGTCCCGAGCGCGCAAGCGCCACGCCGATCGTATTGGTCGCGTGCGCGATGGCCGCAGTCGCCGCTTTGCGGACCTCGGCCGCGTTCGGGGCGACGCCCTCGAGCGCACGGTCCGCGGATTGCAACGCCCGCTCGGCCCACTCGACCGCCTTGCTGTTGTCGCCGCTGCGAAATGCGGCGAGCCCGAGCTCTTGATAGAGCTGCGCCGCTTCGAGATGGGCGGGCGAGTCTGACAGCGTCTCCAACGCACGCGAATAGGCGGTCATGGCCTCGCCGCGGTTGCCGGCCTGCCACTGGAGTGTGCCGGTCTTGCGTGCGACGCGCGCCTGATCGATCCCGGCGTCCGACGCGCGATAAGCCGCGCTGATCTGGTCGTAATGCTCCATGGCTGCCGGTCGATCGCCCAGCAACGCCAGCAGGTCGGCGAGCGCTTCCTGCACGGCCAGCGTCATCCGGGCGTCGCCGTTCGATTCCGTCAACACTTCGAGCGCGCGGCGATAGTGCTGCACCGCGTCGTCAGTGGCATACACCACTCGAGCGGCATCACCGGCGGTGATGAGCGCGCGCGCGGTCCGGTCGCCGCCGGCCAATCGACCGGCGCAGTACAAATGGTGCGCAATCCCGGCGGTGTAGACGCTGGACTCGCGATCGAGGCGCTGCATCGCGTCGGCGACCAGAAGATGCAGACGCTGGCGCCGCAGGTTCGGGATCGCGCTCGTCAGCGCCTGGCAGGTCAACTGATGCTCGAAGCGCCACGTGACCTCGCGGCGGCCCGACGGTCCTTTGACGATGCCGGCCCGCTCCGCCTCGTCGAGTGCGGTGATGAGCCGGTCGCTGTCGATTCCCGCCGCCGCTTCGAGCACATCGGGCTCGAAGTGACGACCGATCACCGCCGCCGCTTTCAGGACGTCCGCCGTCTCTGGCGACACTCGCTGGAGCCGGCGCTCGAGCATCACGCGCACGGTGCCCGGCAGCTCGATGTCGTCGAAGTCGAGGTCACGCATCCACCGTTGGCGCGCGTCAAAGAGCCGCCTCTCGTCGTTCAGGTGGCGGAACAGCTCGGCGACGAAGAACGGATTGCCGCCGGTGTGATCCGTGAACTTCTGCACGAGCCTGGCTGGTGGCTGCCCCTGACCGAGCACGGCCAGCATCGCCTCGACGTTGGCGCGTGACAACGGCCGCAAGGCGATCGCCTGAGCATGCCGCTGTGCGATCAGCTGATCGAGCGCGGTCTTGACCGTCTGCGGTGTGACGCCCTCGCGCGCAGAGGCGCGCACACGCTCCAGGAAGTCCTGCAGTTTGCCTTTGGACGCCGGCGTCGGCGCAGCCTCGACGTGTCGATACGCCGCAATGATGACGATTGGAAGCTTCGCGAGCTGCTGTGCCAGATGAACCGTCAGCTGCAGCGTCGACTCGTCTGCCCACTGCAGATCGTCGATGAAGATCGCGAGCGGCGCGATCGCGCTGCTGCGCGCCAGGAACTCGCGAAAGTTCGTGAACAGGTACCGTTGGCGCAAGTCGGGCGGCAGTTCCAGCGCCGGCGCCATCCCCGGAAACACTCGATGGAGTTCGGGCATCAACCGCGCGAGTTCAGGCGCGCTGGCAGCGACGGCCTGGCGAAACTGCGCCGCGGGCATCAGCCGTGACGCCTCCTCGAGGATTTCGATGTACGGAATGAGCGCAGGCGTGCCGTCCTGCTCGTAACATCGCCCCACCAGCGTCTGACAGCCGATCTGGCGTGCCGCGGCCAGCGTCTCTTCCGCAACACGCGTCTTGCCGATCCCCGCTTCTCCCTGCAGCACCCAGAAGCTGCCGACACCGGACCGTGCCCGCTGAACGCCCTGGAGCAATTGCGCCTTCTCGGCGTCGCGCGCGATCAGCGGGTGGCTCGTGTCGCTCGCCGTTCGATCGACAACGGCCTGCGGCGGGATCGTCGACGAAGACGAGACGTCCACCGCCAGGCTGCGCAACGTGGTGCGCACGTCGGCGAAGGATTGGTGCCGGTCCGCCGGATTTCGGGCGAGCAGTCGCCCCAGCAGTGCGTCGAGCGCGGCGGGAATCGCGGGGTTCCGGTTGTGAAGCGTCGCGACCGGCTCACCAAGAATCGCCGCGAACGTGGCTTCGAGCCCCGTGCGTTTGAACGGATTGGTCCCCGAGACCATCTCGTACAGCAGGATGCCGAACGCAAACAGGTCCGATCGGCGATCGGCCGGCTCGCCGCGGATCTGTTCCGGCGACATGTAGGCCGGCGTCCCGCGCAACAGATCGTCTTTGGGTACCAGGACGGTTTCCGTCGCGTCGAATCCGTCGGCATGCGGAAGCCGTCTCGCCAGGCCGAAGTCCATCACTTTGATGTGACCGTCCTCGGTCAACATCACGTTCGCCGGTTTCAGATCGCTGTGGACCACGCGGCGCCGGTGGGCGGCGTCGAGCGCTTCGGCGATTTCCTCCGCCACGCGCAGCGCCTCGGCGAGCGACAGCGGTCCACCACGCAGTCGCCGCTCGAGCGAGGCGCCGCGGATGTACTCCATGGCGATGCACGGCCGCCCATTGAGCACCGTGACCTCGTAGATGGAGCAGATGAACGGATGGTCGAGCGCGGCGGCGGCGCGCGCCTCGGCGAGCAGCTGGTCTAATCCGTCGCCCTCGTCGGCAGCCGTGAAGAACTTGAGCGCGACCTGGCGGTCGAGCAAGACATCATCGGCGAGGCAGACCTCGCCCATGCCGCCCCGGCCGATGGTCTCGACCATCACGTAGCGTGGCTTGGTCACCACGCATCAATAGTATCGGCGTATGGTCCTCGTCTCATCGTCCGATCGTGCCGAGTGCCCAGGCGGCCTGCTTGCGGACGCGCGCGCTCGGGTCCTTGAGCAGTCCGGCGAGTGCGTCGCTGGCGCGGCGGTCGCCGAGCGCACCGAGCGCCCACGCGGCCTGCGAACGTACGCGCTCGCCCTCGTCTTTCAACGCGGCGATCAGCCCGTCTACGGCACGCCGATCACCAATCGTTCCGAGCGCCCACGCCACCTGGCTGCGGACCTCCGCATCCGAGTCTTTCAGCGCCGCGATCAACGCCGGCACCGCGTCGCTTGCCTGGAGGGCCCCCAGCGCCCAGGCGGCGACACGGCGCACCGGCGGCTCACGATCGGCGAGCGTCATCAGCACGGGTGCCGCAGCACGTCCATCGTCCAATGCTCCGAGTGCCCAGACCGCGTTGCGTCGTGCCACCCACTGCGGCGCACGACTCGCCGTGACCAGCGGCGGCAGCGATTCGGTGCCGATGGCCACGAGCGCGGCAGCTGCCTCTTCACCCGCGGTGAGCTCGCGCTCGGTGTCTTTCGACCAGTAGAACCGATCGCTGCCGCACGCCATCGGATCGACCGGCGACCCGTCCGCGAGCCGCTCGACCAGCGCCGGGATCGCGCTGCGGGCCTCGGATCCGAGTTGTTGCAGCTGGCACGCCGCCGCGACACGCTCGCGCGGATCGCCGCTGCGCAGCTTCGTGACCAGATCGCCGACGTCCGCCGCACGCTGATACGACACGAGCACGACCTCACTCCCGTCAGTCGCGGCGTTCTCGTAGCCGGAAGGTTGATAGAACAGCGACGCGACGATCGTCATCGCCACACCCACGATCGACCACAGCATGTCGACGGTCGCTTCGAGATAGGTGACGCAGGGAGGAAACATGACGGGACTCCTGTGGTGCTAAGAAATTGGCATCAGTGGGCCAAAAAAAGAACACGACGTTCATGGTTCACTGTTCATGGTTCACGGTTCCGGGGTTCATGGGTTCAGGGTTCGGTGGTTCACGGTTCACGTTGGTGGCTCGCGCATCACTGCGCGACGCGAGCCGTCAACGAACGGTGAACCGCTGAACTCAGAACTCTGAACAGCGAACTGTGAACCCTGAACTGTGAACCATGAACGACACGCGAGGTCACCGTATCTGCCCGAGCGCAAAAGCGGCCTGCTGCCGTACTTCAGGATTGCTGTCCTTGAGCGCGGCGATCAGCGGGTCGATCGCGCGGCGATCGCGGAGCTGGCCGAGGGCGAACGCGGCCTGCTGGCGGACGTCGGCGTCACCGTCCTTCAGCGCGGTGACGAGTGGATCGAGCGCGCGCACGTCTCGGAGCTGACTGAGGGCGTGCACGGCCTGCTGACGCACGTCGCTGCTCTGATCCTTGAGGGCGGTGAGGAACAGGTCGATGTGTTTCGGGTCGCGCATCCGTCCAAGCGCGGACACGGCCTGCTCGCGCACTTCGGGATCGCCATCCTTCATCAGGCTGATGTAGGTGTCGGCGGCAATCGGGGCTCGCATCATCGTGAGCGCGTGCAGCGCCTGTGAGCGAACCTCCTTGTTCTCGTCTTTCAACGCGTCGGTCAACGCCGCCACGATCTTCGGATCGGCCGTCGATGACGACTGGCGATCCCGCGGCTCGACTCTGACTTGTCCCAGAGACAGCGCCACATCGCGCGCGATCGCGGCCGAATCGAGATCGACATCGACGATGGGCGCGACACCGATCCTGGGCGCCGGCATCGGTGCGGGTCTCGGCGTGGAAAGGGGCGCAGGTGTCGGGGTCGGTGTCGGTGTCGGTGTTGGAGCCGGCGTGGGCGTCGGTTGCGCCGGCGACGAGGGTCGCCCCTGCGCCTCATTGCGAACCGCGACACCGATCGCACGGACCCCCGGCGCTTCCTGGCGGACGACGGGCCGTTCGACGACCTTGGCCACGGGCCTGGCCCCCGCCAGCGAGACAACGGTGATGAAAGCGAGCCCCGCGATGACCGCCAGAGATCGACGGCTCGGTGAGCGTCGCGGGAGCGCCGGATCGAGTATCGCCATGAGTCTTCCCTCGAGCTGAGAGCGGTGCGCCATCGTCACCGCGGACCATGTGGGCCAGGCACCGGAGCGCAGCGTGCGCGCGATGTCCAGCAGGTGATCGGCGTAGTCGGAGCCGCGAGTGCCGGCGGCCAGTACCAGGTCGTCGCACGCGCGTTCACGTTCCGCGCGAAGGCGATGCGCGGCGATCCACACCAGGGGGTTGAACCAGTACGCGGCGCACGCCAGGTGCGCCATGAGCTGCGTCACGCAGTCGCGCCGTTTGATGTGCGCCAGCTCGTGCAGCAGGACGACGCGCTGACGCGCCTCGGGCCAGTCGTCAGCTTCACCGGGCAGCAGCACGTGCGGACGCCACAGTCCCCACGCCATCGGCATCGCGTCGTCGCTTCCACCGAGGAACTCGACGCGGCGCTCGACGCCGATCGCGGCCGTGAGCCGATGCGCCAATGGGGCCCAGGACACGTCGTGATAGGCGTGCCGGCTGATCCACCAGATGCGCACGGTGCCGAATGCGAAGCGGGCGAGCACCAGCGCGACGCCGATGATCCACAGCGCGCCGACCATCGAGAATGCGCTGACGGGCGCCTCGCGTCGAGCAGGTTCCGGCATGAGGCCTGTGGTGGGTGCGACCGGCGACACCTCGTCTGCCAGGTTGACCGGTGTCGGCGCCGGCTCGTTCACGCGAGTCGGCGCCGGCGCGACGACGCTGGTTTCAGGAGCGGCCGGCAGAACCGCGACCGTCCACTGCGGCGCGACGCTCGAGACGACGGGGAGCATCAAGCTCGCCAGGATGCCGACGGCCCATACTTGATGACGGACGGCGGCCGACCGCCGCGCGAGTACGCGCGAAAGCAGTGCCGTGACGCCGAGGATCAGCGTGACCTTCGTGACGATATCGAGCGCGGGCAGGAATTCGGCGGAGATCACGGCTAGGCTCCTTGTTTGCGCGCCTGCTCGATCAGCTTCCTGAGCCGATCGAGCTCGGCCTCATCGAGGCGCGACGACGACACGTCGAGCAGCGCTGACATGGCCTGTGACGTCGAACCGTCGAAGAAGGTTTGCAGGAGGTGGCGCATCGCCGACTTTTTCGCGCTGTCGCGAGCGACCACGGGGAGGTAGACGTATCGAGGGCCGTCCTGCTCGTGCCGGACGTGGCCCTTCTCTTCGAGGATCCGCAGCAGCGACCGCACCGCGGAGTAGCTCGGCGCGGCGGGCATTTCGGCGCGGATTTCGGCCGCCGAGGCGCGTCCCAGCTTATAGAGCGCGTCGACGATCTGCCGCTCGCGGCGGCTGAGGTCGTGATGGGCCGTGCGTGTCATGCGAGCTTTCCGGGCCGCCTGAAGGCGGCCCCCACGTGTCATGCTGAGAAATTAGCATGATGCCAAAAACTTAGCACCACGCCGGTGAGGTGTCAAGCCCGGTGGACAGTCACACGCTGCGGTAGGCCGGTCGCTTGATGCCGAGCCGCTGCATCTTCGACTGCAGCGTCGTGCGTTTGAGGCCGAGGCGTGCGGCGGCGCCGCGCGGGCCGGCAATCACGCCGTTGGTTTCCTCGAGGGCTTTCAAGATCATCGCGCGCTCGCCCGAGTGGTATCGCGTTTCGGCCGACGCGGCCGATGCCGTCGCGGCAAGACGCGGCGTCGTCGGAATCGCGGCCTCGGGAACTTCGAGTACGGATCCCGACGACAGGATCACGGCGCGCTCGATGACGTTCTGCAACTCTCGGATGTTGCCGGGCCACTGCCATCGCTCGAAGTCGTCCATCGTCGTCTTCGGGATCGTCGTGACGCGACGACTCATCGTGCGCGACGCCTTCTGGACGAAGTGGCGCACCAGGATCGGAATATCACCGCGGCGGTCGCGCAGCGCCGGCACCTGAATCGGAAACACGCTCAGGCGGTAGAACAGATCGCTGCGAAACGACCCGACCGCCACCATCTCCTCGAGATTCCGGTTCGTCGCTGCGACGAGGCGCACGTCGACGCGACGCGTCTGGGCGGCGCCGAGCCGCTCGAACTCGCGC
Organism: Vicinamibacterales bacterium; assembly: GCA_035649395.1. GTDB lineage: Bacteria > Acidobacteriota > Vicinamibacteria > Vicinamibacterales > UBA2999 > Gp6-AA40. The sequence continues at coordinate 2,740 of DASRJR010000221.1, read as the reverse complement.
TCCTGCAGCACGCGCAGCAGCTTGGGCTGCACTTCCAACGGGATGTCGCCGACTTCGTCGAAAAACAGCGTGCCGCGATGGGCGAGCTCCAGCCGTCCGACTTTCGATTGAACCGCCCCGGTGAACGCCCCTTTCTCGTAGCCGAACAGCTCGCTCTCGATGAGACCGGCGGGTAATGCCGCCCCGCTCAAGCGAATGAACGGATGCTCTCGCCGTCCGCTGGAATCGTGCAGCGCCCGTGCGAGCAGCTCCTTGCCGGTGCCGGTTTCGCCGAGCAGCAGCACCGTGGCATCGGTCATTGCCACGGTCTGGATCTGCGCCAGCACGCGCTTCAGGGCCTGGCTCTCGCCGATGATCTCCTTGAACCCGTGCTTCGAGACGATCTCGCCCTCGAGATAGAGCTTCTCTTCCGCGAGCCGGTTCTTCAGCTCCGAGATCTCGCGAAACGCCAGACCGTTCTCGACCGCAATCGCGATCTGCCCGGCGACGTCGCGGAACAGATCCACGTCGGCCGGCGAGAAGGCCGCGTCGCGCCGGCTGGCCACCGTCAAGACGCCGAGGGTCTTGCCGCGCGCCAGCAACCGGATGCAGCAGGCGCTCTGCACGCCTGCGCTGCGCATCGCCGGAACACCGGCGACGTCGAGCAGGTCGAGCTCGGGTCCGGCGAAGACGTACGGCTCCTTTCGCTCGAGCACGCGCATCACCGGCGACCGCTGCGGGATCGCGGCGTGCGGCTCGACCACGCCACGGTCGTCGTAGAAGGTGGCCGCCTCGAGTCGCCAGGCGTCGGTGGCGGCATCCAGAATCACCAGACTGGCGTAGTCGTGATGCAGGTGCTCGCGGATTGTTTCGAGCACCGACAGCCAGAGTTGATGCGGTTCGAGCTGTGACACCAGGGCGTTGTTGGCATTGAGCAGCAGTTTGAATCGATCGCGCTCGGCGCTCGCTTCGAGCCGGTACTGCTCGGCGCGGTCGAAGTAGATCGCGTTCTCGATTGCCAGCGCGAGCTGGCGCGCGATCTGCCACAACAGCATGATCTCGCTGAGCGTGAAGGCATCGGCCTGCGGGCTGCCGACGTTGAGCACACCGTACTTGCCGCGCGCCGTCTTGAGCGGCAGGCACACCCCTGACGCCAGCCCGCGCGCCACCAGCGTGCTCGTTGCGGGCGTGTCGAGGGCAGCCAACGCCTCTCGGGTGATCTGAATGACGTCCCCGCTTTCGAACGCAAGCCATGGCGGTTCCACGCGAGCGAGTGCCACGCCTTCGGGCAATGGCGTGCCCTCTCCCGGCTGCACCGCGGCCCAACGCCGCAGACTCCGCCGCTCCTCGTCCCAAATCGACAGGCTCGCGTAGTGATGAGGAATCGCCTCGCGCAGCAAGCGCGAGATCGTCGACAACAGATCGGGCAGATGTCGTTCCGACGTGACGGCGTTCGTGATTCTGACCAGGAGCTGCATGCGAAAGCGATCGTCGCCCGGCGCCGAGACGTCGTGGGGCACTGCGGCTTTCAAGCGAACAGCGGCTCTGGCGACCTTTGCGGCGATCCGTTTCAGGATCTCAATCGTCTCGGACGAATAGGTGTCGACGTCACGACTGGCGACGCCAAGCAATCCCCAATGCACGCTCGCAGTCGATGCCGGCAACACAGACAACACGCGAAAACCTGCCTCACGCAGGATGACGACGACGGGCGGCGCCGGGAGGCGGTCCATCGTCACGGTCACCGGTTGCTGTGTGAGCACGGCCCGGCCGGCAGGTCCGAAGTCGACCGGGACCTCTGAGGGGAATCGGGCGTTGACCTCGAAGGGTACGTGCGACACCACCTTGCGGATCATTTGATCGGCAGCGTCGTAGCGCCAGAACGCGAAGACGTCGTCGTGAGGAGCCCTCTCGTTTACGAGAGCGGACAGGCGATCGAAGAACTGATCGGCCGCGTCGGACTCGTCAAGACGGTCGACGCCGTCGAGCAGCGACGCGTACGCGTGCAACCGTCGATCGTCGAGCATCAGCGTCCGTGGGTGGCAGACATGACCGTGGGGAACGACATGTTCGAACCGGCTCGACAGCACTGTCAAGGTGAGCGGGGGTGCCGATCGGCATTTGACGATAGTTCGGCACTGGGCATCGTCAGGGCGTGGCGGCCGCCGGCGCTGCTCCCGCAAGTGACCTCCCTGCAGGGACTTCGCCGCTCGCCCGTGTTCGACCAGACGGTACCGATTCTGCTGTCGTTCCTGCAAACATGCATGGTTTTCTGGCGGGCCTGCCTCGCCTTTCATGAGCGAAGGCTGGTCGTCTCCGTTCGCGGGCTCGCTCGAGGATCGCGAGCGCTTCTACCGCACGCTGGTCGAACAGACACGCGACGTCATCACCGTCGTTTCCAGCGACGGCACGATCCTGTTCAAGAACCGAGCGAATGATCATCCAGCCGGGTATAGCGAGGCTGAACTCGTTGGTCGGAACGTTTTCGACTTCATCCATCCCGACGATCTTGCGCGAGTGCGAGAGGCATTCGACCTTGCGCTGGGTGGGAAGGCCGTATCTGCGATCGAGCACCGCTTCCGCTTCAAAGACGGAAGCTGGCGGGTGTTCGAGTCGATCGGACACTACATCCACGACTTTCCGTCCGGCCCCATCGGCGTCATCAATTCCCGCGACATCACCGAGCGCCTGTCGCTCGAAGCGCAGTTCCGCCAGGCGCAGCGCCTCGAGCTGCTCGGCCGTATGACCACGACGTCGGCGC
>DASRJR010000220.1:0-2110 GCA_035649395.1 Vicinamibacterales bacterium | reverse complement strand
ATCGTGATGCTCGAGAACATCGTGCGCCACATGGAGATGGGGAAGTCGTCGCTCCGCGCGGCCTATGACGCGTCGAAGGAGATCGGTTTCACGATTCTCTCGATGACGATTTCGCTCGTGGCCGTGTTCATTCCCGTGCTGTTCATGGGCGGGGTCGTCGGCCGGTTGCTGCACGAGTTCGCGGTCACCATCACGGCGGCGATCCTGATATCCGGCTTCGTATCGATCAGCCTGACGCCGATGCTGTGCAGCCGGTTCTTGCGGCCGCCACACGCCGAAGGGCACAGCCGACTCTACAACGCATTTGAGTGGGTCTTCGACACGTGTCGCGGGATCTACGGGCGCACGCTGGCCGCCACGCTTCGCCATCGCATGGTGACGATGGCCGTCTCAGTCGGTCTGCTGGTGGCGACGGTGTACTTGTTCCAGGCCACGCCGAAGGGATTTCTCCCGAGCGAGGATCAGGGCCGGTTCAACGTCAACACCGAGGCGGCGCAAGGGATCAGCTTCGATCAGATGGTGAAGCACCAGCTGCAGGTCGCCGACATGCTGCTCAAGCACCCCGATGTCACCAGCGCCGGCGTGAATGTTGGCCTGCTCGGCAACAACGGCGCCGGCGGCTCGAATACGGGTCGCATGTTCGTCGAGCTGAGGCCGCGCACCGAGCGCACCAAGACCGTCGACCAGGTCATCGCGGAGTTGCGGCCAGGATTCGCCCAGATCCCTGGCATCCGGACGTTCATGATCAACCAGCCGCCGATCAATCTCGGCGGCGGCGGTCAGAATCGCGCGCTCTATCAGTTCACGATGCAGGACACCGACACCGACGAGCTGTACAAGTGGGCGCCGGTGATGGAGCAGACCATCCGTCAGAGCCGCGGGTTCGAGGACGTCAGCAGCGATCTGCAGGTGAACAACCCGCTCGTCACGGTGGAGATGGATCGCGACAAATTGTCCATGCTCGGACTCACCGCGTCACAGGTCGAGACGGCGTTGTACAACGCCTACGGCACACGGCAGGTGTCGCAGATCTACGCGCCGAACAATCAGTATCAGGTCATCCTGCGAGTGGCACCGGAATTCCAGGAGGACCCGGCGGCGATGTCGTTGCTCTACGTCCGATCGAATAGCGGGCGGCTGATTCCGCTCGAGTCGGTGGCGCGTTTGAGTACGGCGGTCGGTCCGTTCCAGGTGAATCACTTCGGCCAGCTACCGGCCGTGACCGTGTCGTTCAACCTCAGCCCCGGTTACGCCCTCGGCGACGCAGTGGAGCACATCCGATCGACGGCCACCTCGACGCTCCCTGCGTCGATCATCCTCGCCTTCCAGGGCACGGCGCAGGCGTTCCAGGACTCGCTGCGCGGGCTTGGTCTCGTGCTGCTGATGGCAATCGTCGTGATCTACATCGTGCTCGGCGTGCTGTATGAAAGCTTCACGCACCCGATCACGATTCTCTCGGGTCTCCCGGCCGCCGGCCTGGGCGCGCTCTTGACGCTGACGATCTTCAAGACCGAGCTCAATCTGTATGCCTTCGTCGGCGTGATCATGCTGGTCGGGCTGGTGAAGAAGAACGGCATCATGCTGGTCGACTTCGCCGTCGACGCGCAGCGCCAGGGGAAGACGCCGGCCGAGGCGATCCACGAAGCCTGTCTCGTGCGGTTCCGGCCGATCATGATGACGACGATGGCCGCGCTCGTCGGCACGCTGCCGATCGCCCTCGGCTGGGGCGCCGGCGCGGAGTCGCGGCGCCCGCTGGGTCTTGCCGTCGTCGGCGGCCTGCTCGTTTCGCAGCTGCTGACGCTCTACATCACACCGGTCTACTACGTCGTCATCGAGAGTCTGCGCCTGCGCCTGGCGCGCCGCCGCGCGCCCGCGCCGCAGGAACTCACGCAAGCCGCCGGCGCCTAAGACGCGCGGGTTTCCGTCGTCGCTTGTTCCGCCTGGTTTTCTTCCGACAGGTGATTCATCACCGGTGCGACGCGCACGAATGCGTCGACGACGGCGGGATCGAAGTGGGTGCCCCTGCCCTTGACGATGAACGACAGCGCCTCGTCCTTCGTCATCGGCGCGTGATACAGCCGGCGCGACCGGATGGCGTCGTAGACGTCGA
>DASRJR010000219.1:0-2453 GCA_035649395.1 Vicinamibacterales bacterium | reverse complement strand
GTGCCCTTGATCGTCTGGATGTTCGTGCTGCTGAACTCCGCGGCGAACGAGTGATGGCCATGCACGCGTGCTGTCGTCAGCGCCGCGAGCGCGAGCGCGGCGACCATCGTCTTCATCGTCATGCGCCGCGAGTGTACGCGTGCGTGCGGCCCCAAGAGATCAAATGGGATTAACACCGTGATCGCGGGACAGGAGTCCGCGTCGAGGGTCGAAACAGCAGCCGTGCACGTTGCAGTAGACTGCGCGCTCGATACGGGATTCGACTCTCATGACGACACCACGACTTCACATCATCGGCATCATCGCCGCATGCGCATTCGCGATGCTGGCGGAGACACGCGTGCAGCAGACCGCAGCGGCACCACAGACGCCGGCGCAGAAGATCCTCGTCGCCGGTGAAAACCCGGCGATCACGCTGCGCGACAAAGAAGGCGGCGCCGCGCTGACGAGCGTCAACTTCTGGCGCGTGCACTGGAGTCCGGTGGGTTCCGGCGCCGTGTGCTTCGTCACCGTGACGGGGCAAGGCAGCGGTGACTTGCGCGTGGCCGTTCACGACAATCCCAAGGTGCTCGACTACGTGACGAAGGAGCTGATGTCGAGTCTGATGACGAACTTCAACACGCCGCCATACACGCCGGTGCGCGGCACGATCGCGCAGTCGGGCGACACGGTGAACGAGCGCCGGGAGACCTGCACGTCCGACACGCACAACATCGAGCTGGTCTGGCGCGGCTTCAGCGAGCCGACGTGGGTCGACATCAAGCCGGGCGCCAACGTGCTGATGACATTCACGATGGTGATGGCGAGCGGCGCCGACGTGATCATCAACGGCAAGAAGGCTCCGGGCGGCGTGTTTCGCGGCGGACCAGGTTCGTTTCCGCCGTCATTCTTGGCCTTGAACGAGACCTGGCGCCGGTGAGCGCGCGGAGCGACGGTATGAAGCGCGTTGTCGTGGCACTCCTGGCGGCGCTCATTGCCACGAGCAGCCCCATCGTCTCGGCCCATCACTCGCAAGCGTCGTACACCGACGCGAGCGGTGCGATTTCCATCACCGGCGTCGTCAAGAAAGTGGAGTTCACCAACCCGCACGCCTTCATCTACCTCGAGGTCACGAGCGAGGATGGCAAGACGCGGGTGTGGGCGCTGGAGCTGATGAGCATCAGAGCGCTGAAGATGATTGGCTGGTTGAGCGACACGGTCAAAGCCGGCGACACGATCACGGCGTTCGGCCGGCCGGCGAAGAACGGGGCGGCAGCGATGTACTCGGAGGCGATCAAGCTGCCCGATGGGCGGATGCTGCGTTCGTAACGTCGCGTCCGGCCTCAGCCGGACGGCGTCAGGCGAGGAATGATTGTCATGAGGCTCGCGGTCATCGTCGTCGCATCGCATCTCGCTGTGCTCGCGTCGATAACACCCAGCGCGCTTGCGCAGACGACACGTGGATGTAATCTGCCGCCGCAGTTTCCGTGCCCCGACGCGCGGATCATGAGCTTCGACGCCGACCGCACGGCGATCACGCCCGGTGAATCGGTCGTCCTCTCATGGGTTGCGGAGAACCCTGGTGCGATGACGGTGACGCCAGGCGTCGGCCCGGTGATCGCGCGCGGATCGGCGCGCGTGTCACCCGCGGCGACGACGACCTACACCTTGTCGGTCGGCGGTGGTCCCAACGGCCAGGTGCTCACCAGAACGATTACCATCACAGTGGCGGGGCCCGCCTCCGCGCGAAGCGCTTCGGCGGGGCCTGTGTCGGCGGCTGCTCCGGCAGCCGCTCCGACGCAGGGCGTTCCGAGAATGGCTGATGGCAAGCCCAATCTGCAGGGCGTCTTCAGCCCATTCGGCGCTCGCGGAGCCGGTCCGGGCCGGGGCAATGCACCGTCCGCGAACGCGCTCCCTCGAACGCCGACACTCAAGAAGGGGATGGAATCGTACCGCGTCGTCTACGATCCGAACACCATCGTCAGCGACTGCGTCGTCGGGTCCGTCCCTCCAAGCTTCGGCCCCTACTCGTTTCAGATCATCCAGACACCCGAGTACATCGTGCTCTTCTACGAGTACATGCACCTGTTCCGCATCGTTCCGATCGACGTCGGCGTGCATCAACCAGGCGAGAGCTGGATGGGCGACTCGATCGGCCGCTGGGACGGCGACACGTTCGTCATCGACACGATCGGATTCAATCTGAAGAGCACGGTCGGCGGCACCGGCGATCGGCATCAGCCCTACCGGCACTCCGAGCAACTGCACATGGTCGAGCGCCTTCGACGAATCGATCTCAATACGATCGAGATCGAAACGCGCCTCGAGGACCCGAAGATCTTCGAAGGCCCGTGGGGCTGGACGAGCCGCTACACCTACCACCCGGAGTTCAAGCGGGTCGAAGAGTACATGTGCGCGGAGAACGCGAAAGAGTACGACTTCCTGCTCGACCCGACGAAAGAAATCAAGCTTCC
>DASRJR010000218.1:0-4617 GCA_035649395.1 Vicinamibacterales bacterium | reverse complement strand
CGTCTCGCTCGAAGGGCGCACGATCGACGCCGTCGCCGTCGGCCACCAACTCCAGGTCGATCACGTGCTCACCGGCACGGTGCGTCGCGCCGGCGATGCCTATCGATTCAATCTCCAGCTGATTCGAGCGACCGACGACGTGCTGGTGTGGGGACGACAGATAGATGTCAGCCAACAGAGCCTGTTCACGATCGAAGACCAGGTGACCACGCAAGTCGTGGCGGCCCTTCAGCTGCAGATGACGAGCGCGGCGCGCGCACGGTTGAACCAGCCCTCGACACAGAACCCCGATGCGTACAGCGAGTACCTGCAAGGCCGCGCGCTGATGGCGAACTACAGCGACTCGAACCTTCGCGAGGCCATGAATCACTTCGAGCGCGCCCTGCAGATCGATCAGAATTACGGGCTCGCCAGTGCGGGCCTTGCCATGGCCGCAGGCACCTTCAGCGTTCGATTCGCCTACGAGCAACAGGCGGCCGACTGGGGCCGGCGTGCTGAGGAATACGCGGCGCGCGCATTGAAGCAGGACGCGAACCTGGCCGAAGCCCACCTCGCGCTCGCAAGCGCGGCGGGCACGCTCTATCGAAACTTCGACTGGCCCACTGTGATCCGCGAATCGCAGGTCGCGTTGACCCTCAATCCGAACCTCGATCTCGCGCACAGCGCGCTGGCCCGCGCCTTCTATCACGTCGGTCTGCTCGATTGGAGCGAGGCGGAATCCCAGCGCGCTGAAGACACGAGCGGCGGAACGAACGTAACGAACGTCGACGTGAGCCGCATCCATCTGTACAACCGGCTGCTCTCAGGACACTTCGACGAAGCGCAGCAGATGGCTGAGACGCTTATGAAGCGGACCAATGCGCCCGTCATCCAGCAGTACCTGGGCCTTGCGTCGTTCTACCTGGGCGATCGCGGACGAGCACAGGATCTTCTCGCCGGCGTCCGTCGTCCCGATGGGCGGCCCGACACGCGATCGCAGGCGTCGCTCGCGGGCGTGCTCGCCGCGAACGGCCGCCGCAATGACGCTGAGAAGACCATTCGCGCCGTGGTCGACTCAGGCTACATGGATCACCACGTCGCCTACGCTCTCGGTGCCGCCGAAGCGCAGCTCGGACGTCCCGCCAACGCCATCAAGTGGCTGCGTAAGGCCGCCGAGACCGGGTTCCAGTGCTCTCAATGGGTCGAGCGCGACACGCTGCTCAACCCGATTCGCGCCGATCAGGGGTTCCAGTCGTTCCTCGCCGAGTTGCGTGCCGACTACGATCGTGCGAAGACTCGCTACAGCAGCGTCTCTGGACTGCCCTGAGCCGGACGCGCGCCCGCCGCGCTACCGACCGACGTTCAATCTCGCCGCCAGCATGACACGCCGCGGGTTCATGAAGACCGTCGGCTGTCCGAAGGTTGCGCTGAAGAAGTTGTCGGTCGCCAACGCTTCCTCTGCCGTGTCGTTCAGGAGGTTGAGCACGTCCATCAACAGCTCGATGCGATCGGTCCTGCCGAATCGCAGCGCGCGTGAGAGACGTACGTCGAGCAGCGACTGCGACGAGAGCCGACGCGATCCGGGCGCCTCGAGCAGGATCCGCCGATCGCCCTGCGGCAGTGTCCCCTGAGTGGATGCAGCCCATGGCTTGCCGCTGAAGTACCGGAAGTTCGCGGCGATCACGACGCCGGTCCCTGGCAGATCGAGGCTGCTCATCACTCGAAGCATGTGCGGGCGATCGTTGGCCAGCCGGCCGCGCGCGTTGTGAAGATCGTTGGGGTCCTGTCCGAACACACCGCTGGAGGTCAGGGTGCTGAGCTGTTCGCCCGCGGCGCTCGTCCCGCTGGAGACCTGCAGTCCGGAGGCGCGCGAGTAGCTGTACGAACCGAACGCCCTCCAGCCGCTTGAGATCCGCTTCTCCAGCGTCGCGACGAGCCCGTTGTAGGCCAGTGAATATCCCTCGGGATTGGTCAACAGAAAGCGACGCGCGGACGGCGAGTTGGCGAGCACGAGCACCGGCAAGGCCCCGCCGTCGGGAAGCGTTCGTGTCTCCTCGCGATACTGCCCGCCGACCTCCGTCCACCCGATGAAGTCGGTGCCATCTTTGTGCACGTACGCGACGGCCACCGCGAGATCGCGGCCGAGCTCGCGATCCACGCCGATGGAATATTCGTCGGAATGCGGGGCGCGAATGTCCGGATCGAGCCGCAGTTGCGTCTTTGGATCAACGACCGAGACGAGCGTCGTGTATCCGCCGGTCGCCACATCGAACGCCATCGTCGTGATCGGGCTCACACCGGTGTGAAACGACCCGAACTCGCCGGTCAGCACACCCTGGGTAAACCTGCCGTAGCTGGCTCGCAACATCGTGCGGCCATCGCTACTCATCTTCGCGGTCACGCCCACGCGCGGCGACAGGGTGTTCCAGGTATAGAGCGTCCCCAGACCGGGGATGATGGCGTCGGTGTCGCGGCCGCGCAAATCGAGCGTGTGCAGATCCTGACTGACGGCACGACTGTGGTCGTAGCGCACACCGAGATTGATCGTCACGCGCTCGCCTGTCGTGACCGCATCGCTCGCAAACAGCGAGATCGTGTTCGACAGACCGCCATCGGGGAACGGATCGCGAGCAATCGACTGGAACGGCCGTCCGCCGTTGTCGACGAATCGCACGCCGGTGGGGATGACCGTGCCGTGCCGATGCTCGCCGCGCTCGAACGAGCCGCCGAGCTTCCATTGGTGATCGGCACTGAACAACCCTGTCTGGTAATGGGTGATCGTCGCCTTCGCGGTCGTGCGGAAATAGTTTCGCTCGCCAAACGTCTGTGGAGCGCCGGTCGTCACCCCCGTGGCTCGATCGAAATGACTTGCCGTCGTCAGGTCGCCCGTGCTCGGCGGGCGTTCCTCGTCCACGACGAAGCGCCCCACCCGTGCGTCCCACACCGTATTGGGTGATGTGGTGTGCGTGAGATGGCCGAACGTGATTGCCGGCACGGTCGCGTGATTGCGCGTGGTCGCTTCGAACGGCATGGCGATCGTCGGCGGAGGAGGATTGACCCACGCTTCTACGTGCACGCTCTGCATCAGTTGCATGCCCGGGGCGAGACGCCAGGTCAGCTTCCCGAAACCCTTGTCCTGCTCGTAGGTCCTCGGGAATCGCGGATCCACACCAGGCTGACTGTCGTAATCGCGGAGGTACTGATATCCGCCGAAAACCCACAATCGATCGCGCACGGCCGGTCCACCGAGGTTCGTCGTGAAGTCGCGGTACTGTCCTCGCACATAGCCGCTCGTCGGTTGGCTTCCGGCGGCGACCGGGAGCACGACCGGCTGACTCGTCAGAGCGGAAGACTGTCCGTAGTACGACGCGTCGTACTGAAACGTCTCGCTGCCTTGTCTCGTGATGACGTTGATCACTGCGCCCTGCAGGTTGCCGTACTCTGCGGAGGCGCCGATGGATTGAATCTGGACTTCCTGAATGAAGTCGATTCCCGGCTCCGAGCGCGCGACGCCGCTGCATGGACAGGTGAAGTTGGTGCCGTCGATCAGGAACTGGTTCTCGTTGACGCCGGACCCAAGCGCCGACACGCTGGTGACCGACAGGTTTGCAGTCGTTCCGCTCGCCGGGGACGTCGGCGAGATCCCTGGCGCCGTCTTGACCAAGTCGAACATGCTGAACCGGCCGGTCGGAATCGCCCGGAGATCGTCCGACCCGAATCGCGTCTCGAGCCCGCTGCTCCGCGCCTCGATGCGTGACCCTGCACCCTGAACCGTCACCGATTCGGCGATTCCGGCCAGATGCAGCACTGCGCTCCTCTCGATGGTCGCGCCGGCGCTGATGAGAATGTCGTCCTCGTGATACGCCGCAAACCCGGTCATCTGGATGTCGAGGCTGTACGATCCCGGCGGAAGAGCGGGGAACCGCAACTGTCCCTTGTCAGTGGTCACCGTCTTCAGTTCGCGCCCAATCAGCGCTGGCGACGTGACCCGAACGACCGCGCCGGCCAGAACACCGCCCTGAGCGTCCCGCACGCTGCCGATGATCACACCTGTGAGGCTTTGAGCCGCCACGATGTGCGGCAGCAGGACGAGCGTTCCTAAAAGTGCGAAGAGGCGTTGTGTGGTTGATGTCATACTCGCCCTTCTCCGTCGGGTACATGTGCGTAAAAACGCAGGAATTTCCCTCATGACGGATTTCCCGGGCGCCTGATGACCGAACCGCAGGACGTAACAGAGCTGTTACAGCAGTGGCGGAGCGGGAACGCCGACGCACTGGAGCGGCTGCTCCCGCTCGTCTACGAGGAGCTGCGGCGGGTGGCCCGGGCACGACTGCGTCAGGAACAACCGGGCCATACGTTGCAAGCGACGGCGCTCGTCCACGAGGCGTACCTGCGGCTGATCGGGTCCCGGACGGCGACGCCGCAGAATCGGACTCACCTCTTCGCGGTGGCCGCACGGCTGATGCGCGAGATTCTCGTCGATCATGCGCGCCGTCGGGCAGCCCAAAAGCGTGGCGGTTCGGCAACGATGATGGCGCTCGAGGAGTCGATCGCGGCACCGGACATCGCGATGGTCGATCTGCTCGCGCTCGACGAAGCTCTTACCGAGATGAACGCGCTCGAATCTCGTCTCTGTCG
>DASRJR010000217.1:0-4736 GCA_035649395.1 Vicinamibacterales bacterium | reverse complement strand
CGTCAGTGAGCCCCCAAAAGAGATTGCGCCAGGCAAGCACTTCGCCGACCTGCGCCTGCACGCCGCGGAAGTCCTTGGCACCAGTGGCTTCGACCGCCTTGAGCAGCAGACCCGCGAGGAAGTCCATCTTCACGGCGAGACGGGTGCAGCCCTGGAACATGAATCGCGGCAGGAAGCCCGACCGCGGGAAGAAGTTGTTGACCTTCTCGATGTCACCGTAGGCGAACACGTTCTCCCACGGCACGAGCACCTTGTCGAAGATCAGGATCGAGTCGTTCTCGTCCATCCGGCTCGAGAGCGGATAGTCGAACGGCGTACCCATTGCCGCAGCCGTCATCTCGTAGGACGGCCGGCACAGCAGCTTCACACCCGGCGCGCCGGTGGGGACGATGCAGACGAACGCGAACGGCTTGGTCTTGATCGGCAGGGCCCCGTTGTTGGCGATGAAGTTCAGATGCGTGAGGCTCGACGTGGTCGCGACGACCTTCGCGCCGCTGACGACGAGACCCTTGTCGGTCTCCTCCTCAACGTGCATGTAGACGTCCTTGACGTCATCCAGCGGTTTGTCGCGATCGACCGGTGGATTGACGATCGCGTGATTGACGAAGGAGACCTCTTCGACGACCTGCTTGTACCAGCGCTTGGCGTTTTCCTCGTACGGAGTGTAGAACGCGGAATTCGCGCCGAGCGTCGCGAGAAACGCCGCCTTGTAATCCGGGCTGCGTCCGATCCACCCGTAGGTGAGCCGCGCCCACTCGGCGATCGCGTCGCGGGCGCCGACCAGCTCCTCCGCGGATCGGCTCGGCTTGTAGAACTTGTGAGTGAAACCGTCGTTGCCGGTGTCAGTGGTCGTCGTGAGCACGTCCTTCTTGGCGGGATCGTGGAGCGCGTCGTAGAGGCGCGCGATCATGCGCACGGTGTTGCGGAACGCCGGGTGGGTCGTGACGTCCTTGACGCGCTCGCCGTAGATCCAGATCTCGCGCCCGTCGCGCAGGCTCTCGAGATACTCGGCGCCCGTGTAGGGACGCGTGCGGGTGGTGCTCATGAATCCCCCTCTAGCTCTTTAGACTTTTTCTGCCATTCGGCTGAGAAGCGAAAGACGTTTTCCTTCGGCGGCTGGGGCGAGAACGTCTCAAGCCATCGCACGGGCTCCTGGCTCGTGTTCACGAACGTGTGGATGCAGCCGACGCTCGTCCACAGGACGTCGCCGGCCTGGGCGCGATACCACTTGCCGTCGAGCGTGCCTTCGACCTCGCCGCTGAGAATGAAGTACGCCTCCTCGAACGTGTGGTCGTGTGGCGCGATGCTGACGCCGGGCTGATACTCGATGAACAGCATCCGGTGGTGGCAGGCACCGAAGTTCTCGTCGATCATCCACTTGAGAAAGACGCCCTCGAGCCCCTGCAAGCCGCCCTTGCGCTCGCTCGGCGGCGGAATCTGCCCGACGTCGAAGTGACCGAGCAGGTTGCCACCAAGGTTGGCCAGATCGAGCCGGGCCGCGCGAGTGGGCACGGTACGATCGCGGAGAAAGAATGTGTCGGGCTCGGCGCCGGCCGGCCGTGGTTGCGGCGCGGCCATCTGCAGCCACCGCACTGCCGTGCTGCCGGACGCGGACCACGCGTGGGGCGCGCCCACCTTGACCGCTGCGAAGTCGCCGGGCCCGAGCAGGTAGCTCGAGCCGTTCACCGTGAACGCGGCTTCACCGCTCAGGACATAGAAGCCTTCCTCGAACGAGTGCACGTGCGGGTGAATCGACCCGCCCGGCGCCAACTGGTTCATGCTCAGTCCGGTGTGCACCGAGCCGGTCGCATGATCGACGAGCGGCGCGTGCGTGTATCCGTCGCCATGCCCCTCGAAGATCGGGTGCCGGCCCATCGCGCCCTCGTCGAATCGCCCGAAGTAATGCATGGTCTCGTGAGGAACAGGCTATGGCGCTTCGATCGGCTTGCCGTCGGGTGTGAGCGGGATCGGCACACGATTGGCGATCGGAGGAATCGACTTGAGATAGGCGAACATCGCCTTCAGTTCGGGCTCCGGCAGTTGGCCGTACCAATTCCACGGCATCGGCGGAAGAATCGGCCGGCTCTTCCCCATGTGTTTGCCCTGTTTGAGCGCGTTCACGAACATGTCCTCGGTCCAGATGCCGAGCCCCGTGTTCATGTCAGGGGTGAGGTTCGCGGCAAACGACACGCCCCAGTCGCCGCTCCACGCCGTCAGGTGCCCGTTGATGTGAATCACATAGGGGCTGCCCTTGATCGACTTGAATGGCGGCGGCACGCCCTCGCTCTCGGGGTGACCGGACAGCATGCGGCTCATGTCGGCTTCCGGACCGTTCGGGCCAATCTTCTTCGGCGTGTGGCAGTCGTGGCAGCCTCCGCCGATGACCAATTGCTTGCCTCGATCGACTTGCGACAGAGCTGGCGCGGCGGCGGGCGCATTGGCCGGCGCTTTATCGGCGCCTGGTGCCTCCACGGGCGGTGCGCTGTTGCAGGCTGAAAGCGCAACCGCTGCCGCAGCGCAGACGGACAGCCGGGCAACGCGAGACGGAAACAAACGCATGGGCCTCAACTCCTCGGGAAAAGGTGAAGAGTCATTCTCTCTCGCCTGCGCGGAAAACGACTCCTGCCTCGAAGAACTGCATCGATCAGTTTTGGCGGCGGGAACTATACACCATCGCGCATAATCACTAATCGCTAATCACAAATGGCTTCCTCCCGCCGTCGCCTCCTGAAGACCGGCCTGGCCGCAGCTGGCGCCGTCGCGCTCGCCCGGCGCGATTCGGCGCTCGCTCAGCAGCGCACGTCGGCAGCCGCCATCACTGCTAAACGATTCCGCGGTTGGGTGTCGCGCGGCACCGGACCCGGCCGCACGACGCTGCAGGAACTGACACTGAAGCCGATCTCTGGTCGCCAGATTGTCGTGCGCACCGAGGCGACGAATCTCTGCTACTCGAACACGGGCGTCGTCCTCGGCCTTCAGGGCGGCGGCGTAGGACGATTGAACAGCATGGCGCTCGTACAAGGTCATGGTGGAGTCGGCATCGTCGAAGCCGTGGGCACGGATGTGCGTCGCGTGCAGGTGGGCGACCGTGTCTGCGTGTCAGGCACGCCGCAGTGCGGCTCGTGCTACCAGTGCCTGCGCGGCCGCGCCGACATGTGCCAGTTTCTCGGCCGCCAGGGGCCCGACGATCTCGCGGCAGTGGCGGAGATGCGCGACGGCACACCGGTCTACATGAACTCGCACATCGGTGGGCTCGCCGAGCTGATGATCACGTTCGAGGAGTGGGTCGTGCCGATCGTGACGAAGGCGGCAGCTGTCGACGTCGGCATGGTCTGCAGTTGCGTCAGCGTTGCCGGTCTCGGTGCGACCACGTCGCAAGCGCTCGCGCTCGTCGAACCCGGCTCGATCGTTGCGGTCGTTGGATGCGGCCCGCTCGGGTTGAGCGCCATCCAGGGTGCCCGCATTTCAGGCGCCTCGACGATCATCGCGATCGATCCGATTCGCGCGCGCCGTGACGTCGCGATGAACGTGGGCGCGACCCACACGCTCGATCCCAACGTCGAAGGCGACCGGCTGGTGGACAAAGTGCGAGAGATGTCGCGGACGCCCAACAATCGCCTGTGGGCCGGAGGCCGCGATTCAGGTGGCCTGCTCGGCGGCGCGGGCGCGGACTTCGTGATTGAAGCCGCCGGCGCCGATCAAGCGCCGCCCAAGGTGGAGGCAGGGCCGGATCCAACCGGCATTCTTCCGCTCCGTCAGGCGTACGAGATGTGCGCGCCAGGCGGGCACATCGTGACGACGAGCCTTCCACGCGGCAATATCACGTTGCCCGCGGTGCTCTTTACCATCGGCGGCCGCACGCATCACGCCGGTCAGGCCGGCGGCGCCAACCCGATGCGCGACATCCCGCGATTCGTCGAGATGCTCGAGAAGGGTCAGTACGACGCGAAAGCGTTGGCGACGACGGTCGTACCGATCGAACGGATGCGGGAGGCGTACGAGGAAGTCGTGTATCGGACGACGGTGACTGCAATCATGACTGCGTAATTCAGCATCAGTCCGGGTTATCCACCGACACCTGGCGCACCCACACGCCGCGCGCGATCTCCTCGCTGGCCGGCAACTCTGCCGCGAAGCCTGGCGTCGTATGGAGCTGGAGGCTGGAGTCCGGGTTCGACAGCGCCAGCCCTCCGACACTGCGCAGCACACCGAGGTTGTCTCTCGAGAGCCGTACGACCGGTTTGTTGAGCGTCGGGCGGGGGAGCGTGGCGAACATCTTTTCGAATGCGGGAGACGGTCCGCGGCTGGCGATAAGGAGGAAATGTTCTTTCCCGCCGCCGGTGGACGTCACGACCCAAGACGCCTTGGCGCCCTCGAGGGTGCCCGGAAGCCGATGGCGTCCCACGGGTAGGGGGTTGGTCGGCGTCAGACCCGGCAACGGAAACAACAAATACGACTCGCCGTGCTCGTCTTCGTTGACCACGTATAGGTAGACCGGCTCGGAGACATTGACGTCGAGCGAGAGCATGTCGGACAACGCGAGCCGCGTTCCTGCTCCGATGGTCACGCTTTCGCCGCCGACACTCTTCTCGCGGTTCAGCGCGGCGCTGATCCTGTAGCTTCCGGCGTCATCGGCCGCCGCTGCGGGAGCGCTGACGGCGGACGGGGCGAACGATTCGGTGCGAGCGCCGGCCCCCGGAGAATACGGCCAATACCGCGCCGCGACTACGCCGAGC
>DASRJR010000216.1:0-9510 GCA_035649395.1 Vicinamibacterales bacterium | reverse complement strand
CGCCGCTCGTTGACGAGCGCCGCCGCGAAGAACGCCTCGAGACCATGGGCGAAAGGCAGCGTGCGGAACATGCCGGCCTCGTCGAGCAACGGGCGCAGCGCATCGGGTGCTTCGGACCGGAGATCGAGCAGCCGCCAATGCGAGTGGCGTTCCAGGAACGCACGCACGACCTCGTCGTTCTCCTCGGGTTCGCTCGAGCACGTCGCGTAGACCAGTCGGCCGCCCGGTACGATGACAGTTGCGGCTCGGGTCAGCAGATCAACCTGGCGAGACGCGAGTGCCGCCAGCTCGCTTTCGTGGCGCCGCCATTTGATGTCGGGGTCGCGGCGGACGGTGCCCAGCCCCGAACAAGGAGCATCGACCAGCACCCGATCGAACGACTGACCGAACGGCAGTGGGCCCGTCGCAGGAAGATGAACGAGATGCACGCTCGAAGCGCCCGACGCGCTGATCGTCTCGCGCATCAGCTCAATACGCCGCGCGCGCACATCGCCTGCGACCAAAACGCCCGAGTCGTGCATGCTCGCGGCGATCGCGACGGTCTTTCCTCCCGGGGACGCACACATGTCCAGCACGCGCTCTCCCGGCTGTGCACCCACTGTCAACGGAACCAGTTGACTCGCTTCGTCCTGCACGACGAACCTGCCCTCATTGGGGTGCCGCAACGGGTTGCCGGACGTCACGATCAAACCATCCGGCGCATAGCGTGTCGTGTCCGTCTCGACGTCGTCGCGCGCGAGCGCGTCACGCACGTCCTGACGCGTCATGCGTAAGCGGTTGGCGCGAAGTGTCAACGGCGCCGGTTCGTTGTTGAACTCGAGCCAGCGCTCCGTGGCGTCCAGGCCGTGTCGATCGAGCCACCTGGCGACGAGCCAGTCGGGATGCGACCAGGTCACGCCGAGATAACGCAGCACGTCCTCGCGCGCCGCGTCAGCGGCAGGCCGCGGCGGCAACGGGAGGCGCTGGCGCTGGCGCAGCGTGGATCGAAGTACCGCGTTGACGAACCCGGCTGCGCTTGGGAGCTTTGCCGCGCGGGCGAGGTCCACCGCATCGTCCACAACGGCAGCCGCCGGCACACGGTCGAGAAAGAGCAGCTGAAAGAGGCTCAATCGCGCGATGACCACGATGGCGGGGTCGAGCTTCGTGAGCGGGCGACGGGCCATGTGCTCGATCACGTGGTCGAATCGCCGCTGCCATCGCAGCGTGCCGTGCACGATCGAGGCGGCGAGCGCGCGGTCCCTCTCGTCCTTCAGTTGCGCTCGTGAGCGTGCGAGGGCGGCGGGCAGATCGGCGCGACCGGATCCGATCGCCGTCAAGGCGTGGAACGCCGCCGTCCGCGCCGGTGAGATCATGGTCCGCTCAGACGCGTTCCAGCCGAGAGCGGACGACCAGCGAGGAAATCGCGCACCCGCATGCCACGCCGACCCTCGGGTTGCACCTCCAACAGCGCGAGGCGCCCTTCTCCCGTGGCCACTTCGATCTCGTCGCGCGACAGGCTGACGATCGTGCCCGGCGGCTCCGATGTCGGTTCGGCAAGCGCGCGGCTCTTCAGAACGATGAGGCGCCCACCCTCGAGAAACGTATACGCGTGCGGCCACGGATACAGGCCTCGCACGCGGTTGTGCAGCGAGTGCGCCGGACGGGTCCAATCGATCAGTCCCTCTTCGCGGGTGATGCGTGGCGCGTACGTGGACAGTCGTTCGTCCTGCGGCTCCTCGTGAGCCGTGCCCGCCAGAATCTGTTCGACGATCCGCATCAGCAGGGGCGCGCCCAGGTACGCCAGGTCGCGTTCGACGTCGGCGCTCGTCTCATCGGGGCCGATCGGTCGCCGCGATTTCGCGAACATCGCACCGGCATCGAGTGCCTTGACGACCCGCATGATCGTCACACCGGTCTCCGACTCGCCGGCGATGATCGCGCGATGAATCGGCGCCGCTCCCCGATACTTCGGCAAGAGAGAGGCGTGGACGTTGATCATGCCGTGCCGTGGCAGCCGTAACAGATCGTCCGTGATCAACTTCCCATACGCAGCCACCACACCGAGATCCGGCGCCCACTCGCTAATGGTGCTGACCAACGCTGGATCGCGAAGGCGCTCGGGTTGCAGCACCGGGATTCGATGTTCGGCCGCCGCCTGTTTGACGGGCGAGTCGCTGACGCGCTGGCCGCGGCCGCGCGGCCGATCCGGTTGCGTCACGACACCGACAACCGGATGCCGCGACGCGATCAGCGCGCGAAGGGAAGGCACGGCGAATTCAGGCGTTCCGAAGAAGACGATGCTGAGCGCGTTCACCATTTGCCGGCGCGCGACAGCTTCTTGATCCGCCGGACGATCAGATCCTTCTGAAGGCCGCGAAGTCGATCGATGAAGACGGTGCCGTCGAGGTGATCGAGCTCGTGCTGAAAACACCGCGCCAGGAGGCCCGTGGCTTCGACGACGTGCTCCTGACCCTGGCGGTTGAGCCCCTTGAGCACGGCACGCGACGGACGCGCCACCGTTGCATTGAAGCCCGGCACGCTGAGGCAGCCCTCTTCCTCGAGCTGCATGCCATCGCGCTCCACGAACTCCGGGTTGATGAACGTTATGAGGTCGGCGGAGTTGCGTCCCGCCGACACGTCGCAGACGAAAATGCGCAGACCGATGCCCACTTGCGTCGCTGCCAGACCGATCCCGGGTGCCGCGTACATGGTCTGGATCATGTCGTCGATGAGCAGCTGTGTTTCGGGCGTGATGTCGGTGACGGGAACCGCGGGCCGGTGGAGGACGTCGGCGCCGTATCGGACGATCGGACGAATCATCGGGCCGGACTTACCGGACCTGCGGCGCCGAGGCGCGGGCTGCTTCGAATCGGCGGCGCACCTCGTCCATGGAAGCGGCCAGGTGCCGTTCGATTTCGGCGATCGAATCCCCGCCGCATTTTTCCAGCAGCGCATCGGCCAGGACGAAGGAGACCATCGCCTCGCCGACGACGGCGGCGGCCGGAACCGCGCAGACGTCACTGCGCTCGATCGCGGCGGCAGCGTCCTGAAGCGTCGTCAGGTCCACGGATCGCAACGGTTTCATCAGGGTGGCAATCGGTTTCATGAAGCCGGTGACGCGAACGTCCTGTCCGTTCGTCACGCCACCTTCCAGGCCTCCAGCGTTGTTCGAGGGACGCACCGGGCTCGACGCGTCGGCTTGCGGCGGCAGGATCTCATCGTGCACGCGCGACCCGGGACGAAACGCGACCTCCGGGCCGAGGCCGATCCCCACTCCCTTGATCGCGTGAATACACATCACCGCCTGCGCGAGGCGGCCGTCCAGCTTGCGATCCCACTGCACATACGACCCGAGTCCAGGCGGCACGCCGGTCGCGATCACCTCGAACGCGCCGCCGACGGTGTCGCCTGCCTCGCGGGCGGCATCGATCGCCGCGATCATCCGAACCTGCACCTCTGGATCGACACACCTGAGCGGCGCGTCTTCCGGTATCGCGTCGGCTTCGGCGAAGCTCACCACTCTCGTCGGTGCGATGACAACGTCGCCGATCGCCGAGACGTGGCTGGCAATGCGGATGCCGAAGCGGCCGAGCAGCTGGCGCGCCAGTGAGCCCGCCGCCACTCGTGAGGCCGTTTCGCGCGCGCTCGCGCGCTCGAGCACATCGCGAATGTCGGTGTGGCCGTACTTGATCGCGCCGGCCAGGTCGGCGTGCCCGGGGCGGGGCCGCGTCACTGGCGTCTTTTTCGATCCGGTCGCGCCTTCCGGCGTCTCGGGCTCGACGTGCATCGTCTGCTGCCAGTTGGTCCAGTCACGATTCTTGATGAGCAGGGCGATCGGCGCCCCAGTCGTGAGCCCGCGGCGAACGCCGCCCAGGATCTCCGCGCGATCGCTCTCGATCTGCATACGCCGGCCGCGGCCATAGCCGCCCTGGCGACGGCGCAGTTGCGCGTTGAGCGCGTCGATGTCGAGCGAGAGGCCGGCGGGCATGCCGTCGACCGTGATGACGAGCGCCTGGCCGTGCGACTCGCCGGCGGTCAGAAATCGGAGCATTCTCGGGCCATTTTATACGAACGACCTCGATGCCACCGGAGACGAGGGTGGAGAAAACTTCGACTTCGCGGGCGCGTCGACGCTGAAGAAACTGCGCACTCGAACGCGGTCGCACGGCGAATCATTCGAGGAATCGCGATGCCCCCCTCGTTGCATACGTCCGGGCATGACCCGACTCCTCCACGATCGGTATTACGCGTACGCCGACGCGCACGCATGGGACCTCGCCACTGGTGCATCGGTCGCCGTGGGCGACCTCGATTCGGATCGTGTTGCCGATCTCGGTTCGAGCAGCGTTCATCATGCCGAGGCTCTCGAGGAGCCAGTGCCGCCGGCATTGATGGAACTCCTCGATCACGGGCGGGAAGGCGAACCACGGTGGGTCGTCCTCGATGGCGACCCCTCTTGCATGACGGTGCGAGCAGCCGAGGCAGGGCGCGCACGCGGCTTCGTTCCGGTGGCGGTCGATCTCTATCTGCGCTTACGCGATCTGCTGGCGGCCGAACTCGCCCATCGCGCGCTCCTGCTGATCGTTCGTGCCGACGTCTCGATCGAGATGGGCCGCGCCGCGCTGATCGACGCCTCGGTTCGGTCACCAAGGCCGCACGTGCTGCTGTCGTTCGCCGTGCCTCGGGGGCAGGGGCGGCCGGCGCCGGGCTCGCCTGAGCGCGCCCGTGGCGTCACGCGGATGATCGATCGCGTGCGCGAGGCGCGGGCTCACTACGGTGCCGCCTGTCCCGAGCCGGACCGAGCGGGTGTCGTTCGCCGCATACTGCGCGCGCCGATGCCGGATGACGTGATTCGGCAGTTGACGCGTGCGGCAAAGGCCGATGAGTTCACGCGAACGGGCCGGCACGCGGCGGCCGAACGCCTGCTCCGCGACGTGAGCGGGGCACTCGTGCGGCGACGTGCGTACGGCGCGGCGGCTCAGACGCTGACATCGCTCGGACGTCTCTTGCTCGAGCGCGGGCGCGCCAGCGACGCCGAACGAGCCTTCGACGAGGCCGCCGGCCATGCGCACGTGGGTGGAGAGGAGACGGGATCGCTCAGTGCTCGCATCTGGCAGGCGGCCGCCCGTACGGACGCAGCACAGTTGACCGCGGCCGAGGGGCTGTGCCGAGCGACTCTCGTGTCAGGCGCACTTGCGCCGCGCGAACGCAATCGAGCGCTGGCGACACTGGCGAGGATCCTGCTGTGGCAGGGGAGGGTCGACGAGGCAGCGGCACTCGAGCTCACACCGGTAACGGAGCAGTCCCGTGATCAGACGTCGGTCGAGAACGATCACGACGATGAGGAATCGTCCGCGTTCGTGGAGGCCACGGCCGTCCGGGTTCTGCTCGCGCGCGGGGCCTATTTCAAGGCCGGACAACGCGCCCGCGAGCTGTTACGGTGGGCTGATCACGCGACGCACCCGTTGCCGCGCGTGCTGGCACTCACGGCGCATCTCCGAGTGCTGATGGCCAGCGGTGACGTCGACGCCGTGCGCGCCCGTTTCGCCGACCTGGTGCGCGCGAGTCAGGACGCGCGAACCCCGCTGCGGCTCACGCGTGTCCGTCTGCTGATGATGCACATGCTGCGTGCGGTGGGCCACCAGCAGCAGGCCGAGTCGATGGCCGGACAGCTGCGGCGATTGCGCGATGTTGTGCCGCCGTTGCTGCGTGACGCCATCGATGGCAGGGTGACGAGTGGTGCTGCCGCGATCAGCCTGGAACGTGCCGGCCTGGCGACTCAGGCCGCTGTGTCGCTGGTGACGCTCGCGCAAGAGAACGAAAGCGATCGCGAGGCCGTGCGGGGCGTACTCGCGTTCGTTGCCGAATCGGTGCAGAGCAGCCGGCTCGATCTCTGGTCGGCCGATGCCGGTCCGTCCACGATCGTGTCGAGCGCCGGCAGCGGTCTGCCGACGACTGTGGGACCGCGCGTCCTGGAGGCGGGCATTCTCATCGACACCGGGGATCGTAGTGGCGGAGAGCTCGGCGTGCCGATTCGCCTCGGGTCGCGGCTGGTGGCGGCGCTCGTGGCGCGATGGCCGGCCGATCGCCGGCGGCCCGCTCACGTTCGCGACCTCCTCGACGTTGCCGCTGCGGTCGCGGCAGCGCGAATCGATTCGATGCGCGCCGCTGCCCGTGATACAGCCGTCGCGGCCGCCGCCATTCCCGAGCTGGTCGGCGCTGGCCGCGCGATGAGCGAGGTGCGCCGTGCCGTGGCACGTGCCGCGTCCGCGCCGTTTGCCGTGCTCGTCGAGGGCGAGAGCGGAGTGGGGAAGGAGTTGGTCGCGCGCGCGATTCACCATTTGAGCCCCAGGCGCGAGCGACGGTTCTGCGATCTCAATTGCGCCGCGCTGCCCGACGAACTGCTCGAGTCGGAGCTCTTCGGGCACGCGCGCGGCGCGTTCACCGGAGCCGTCGCCGATCGAGCCGGCCTCGTCGAGGAGGCCGACGGCGGCACCCTGTTCCTCGACGAAGTCGCCGATCTCTCGCCGCGTGCCCAGGCAAAGCTGCTGCGGGTGCTGCAGCAGCAGGAGGTGCGTCGCGTTGGCGAGACGTTCAGCCGTCCGGTCGATGTCCGCATCGTGAGTGCGGCCAACCGGGACGTTCAGGCCGAAGCTGCCGCCGGCCGTTTTCGCGCGGACCTGCTGTATCGCCTCGACGTGATTCGCATCCGCGTGCCGCCGCTGCGCGAACGGCCCGAGGACATCCCGACCCTGGCACATCACTTCTGGGCGCAGGTCGCGCCGCGTGTCGGCACGCAGGCGGTCTTGATTCATGGCCTGCTGACGGCGCTGGCGCACTACCACTGGCCCGGCAACGTCCGCGAGCTGCAGAACGTGATGGCGGCGTTGGCCGTGGCGGCGCCGGCCCGCGGCCAGGTCCGCGCTTCGCTGCTGCCGCGCGCGATCACGGGAGCGGCGGTCACGACGACGCCGTCGACGCGTCTGGCCGACGCGCGACGTCAGTTCGAGCGGAAGTTCATCGAGGCGGCGCTGGCGCGCGCCGGCGGCCGTCGGGCGCGGACCGCCCGCGAGCTGGGGTTGTCGCGACAGGGATTGCTGAAGATGATGACGCGCGTCGGGATCACCAACGTCCCGGAGTTCTGAAGATGGTGACTCGTCGTGACGTGGGGCTGGTATCTCAGGGTTCGTACGGGTAGTCCTGAATCATCTTTCTGCACTCGTTCAGCGCCATCAACATCGAGTCACCCCAGCCGAACGGCGTGAACGCCGCCGTCTTCTGGTTGACCTGCTTGTCGGCCCGCGCATAGAACTTCATCTTGAGCTGATTGCGGTTCACGTACTCGAAAACCGTGATCACGAACTCCACGTTGCCCGTTGGCTGTTTCTTCTGCATCGCGAACAGATGCAGCTTGGCGAATTCCTCGGATGGATCGGTCTCTGCGAACTGCCAATCGCTCATGGCTGTGGCTGCCCTCGTCTCTGTGTTGACGGCGCCCGAAACGACCCTCAGGACGATTCCTGAAGCGCCGGGATCATATCAACGAGTGCGATGACGACCAGGCCTATAATGCGCCGGGGAGGAGCGAGGGATGACACGAAGATTCGCCGTCACGCTGGTCCTGGTGCTCGTGGGGTTCGCCGCGGAACCCGGTCGTCACGTCTCGGCGCAGGGGCCGTGGACGACACTGCTCGATGGGAAGTCGCTCAAGGGGTGGGACGTCGTCGGCAACGCCAACTGGTCGGTTGCCGAAGGCGCGGTGCAGGCGAACATGGGCAACGGGTATCTCGTCACGCCGATGTCGTACACCGACTTCGAAATCCAGGCGGAGTTCTGGGTCACCGACGATGCCAATAGCGGCATCTTCATCCGCTGCTCCGATCCGAAAATGATCAGCGCGATGAATTCGTACGAGGTGAACATCTACGACAAGCGTCCTGATCAGGCCTATCGCACCGGTGCGATCGTGGATGTCGCCAAGCCGGCGGCCCAGGTCAATACCGGCGGCAAGTGGAACACGATGACCATCACCGCGAAGGGGCCGAAGATGACGGTGACGGTCAACGGAATGAAGACGGTGGATGTCGAGGACAAGAAGCACGCGCGCGGTCCGTTCGCACTCCAGTACGGCGCCGGCACGGTGAAATGGCGCAGCGTGAAGGTCAGGACGCTGTAGTGCGATTCGCCCAGGCGTGGGCGAGCGCCTGGGTGAACACCTCGACGGCCTGCGCGCCGGAGACGGCGTAACGTCCGTCGATCACGAAGAACGGCACGCCGCTGACGCCGAGCATCCGCGCCTCGTGGAGATCGGCGGCGACCTCCTGCGCGTACACGTCGCTCTCGAGCACCTGTCGGGCCTCGTCGGCATCGAGGCCCGCGTCAACCGCGAGCGTCGCCAACGACGCGGTGTCGAAAACCGACTGCTGTTCGCTGAAGTAGGCTCGATACAACCGATCGAGCATGGCGTCCTCGCGGCCCTGCGCCTTGGCGAAGTGCAGCAGCCGATGGGCATCGAGCGTGTTTCCTGTCTGACCGGCGTCGGTCAGGTGATAGGACAACCCGTCGGCGGCCGCCGTCTGCTCCATGCGCTGGTCCATCGCCTTCACCTGATCCTCACTGAGACGATACTTCGCCATCAGCATCCGACGACGGCTCGTCGTCTCGTGCCGCGGCCGGGACGGATCGAGCTGAAACGAGCGATGCGCGATCGTCACCTCCGATCGATGCTCGAACGCCTCGAGCGCACGCTCGAGACGGCGCTTCCCCAGATAGCACCACGGGCAGACGACGTCGGACCAGATGTCGATGTGCATACGGAACCTTGTTGATGGCAATTATGCCGTTCACAAACCCAACGCCTGCCGTAGTCGAATCCGGAAGCCCGCAATTTCGCCGGCTTCATAGACCGGCTCAGTAACAGCCTTCGGATCGATCGGCCCGCCCTGAAAGGCGTCATTCGGGTAGCGCGGATAGAAGTGCATGTGAAGGTGCTCGATGGTGTTGCCGTGCACTTCGTAATTCAGCTTTACCGCTCCAGAAACGCGCTTCACCGCCACCGACAAGCGCCGAATATCGCGCATGAACGCCGCGCCTTCGCGCTCGTTTAGGTCGTGCAGTTCGACGGCATGCCGCCGAAACACGAGACACGCGTAACCCCTGAGCGGCGCTGTCTCGTCCATCGTCACCCATGAAGTATCGAGTTCCGCGACAACATCATCGGGCTTCCCCTTCTCACAGATCACACACGCGTGTTGGCCCTGTACCGTCATCGCTGCTTCGCCGCCTTCCGCTTCCGCGCCTTCGGCTTGGCCTTCCGACTGCCCTTGGCTTGTCAAAGGCATAATCACCTTATTGAAAGATCTTGACGAGGACTACAGCGTAGAAACGTCCGCCGAGATGATCGTCTGGCACGACGTGCAGACGATCGCGCGGCCGCCGCGGGGGAGCGGGGACGTGAAGCTGACCTGCGTGCGTCTGAGCCGGAGGACCCGCAGGCTCCGCACGACCTCCTTGCAGTGCGGGCAGCGGGCG
>DASRJR010000215.1:0-67139 GCA_035649395.1 Vicinamibacterales bacterium | reverse complement strand
GCGACCTCGAAGATCGGCGCATCGCGATCTTTGTTGATCGCGACGATCGTGCGCGAGCCTTTCATTCCGACGAGGTGCTGAATGGCGCCCGAGATGCCGAGCGCCATGTACAGCTTGGGTGCGACGGTCTGGCCGGAGCTGCCGATCTGCCGGTCCATCGGCAGCCAGCCGTTGTCGCAGATCGGCCGCGAGGCCGCGACCTCGGCGTCCATCGCAGCGGCGAGCTTCTGGACGAGCGGCAGATGCTCCTGCGACTTGATACCGCGGCCCACGGCGACGATGCGTTCGGCCTGGCCGAGATCGACCGCCTGCTTGGCCTCCTGAAACGGCGCCTCGGGTTTCTGACGAATTGCCGCGGCGTCGATCTCCGCTGCAACACGTGTGACCGTGGCCGACCCTCCCATGCGAACCGCGTCCGCGCGGAAGGCGCCGATCTGGACCGTGATGACACACGGACCGGACGGCCGCGGACGAACGGTTGCCACCAGCTTGCCCTGGAACATCGGCCGCGTGAACGTGGCCTCGCTCCCTGTGCCGCTGATGCCGATCACGTCGCTGACGAGCGTCGTGCGAAGTCGCGCCGCGAGCATCGGCGCGAAGTCTCGAGCCTGATACGTATGCGCCGCCACGACAAACGTCGGGCTCGACGCCGCGATGAGCGCCTGGGCAGCCATGGTGAACGCATCGGGCGTGTAGGGGGCGAGCGCAGCGTGCTCGACCGCCAGCGCTTCAGCGACATCCGCCTTGGCGAGCTCTCCGGCCTGGGCCGCCGTCGACTCCCCCATCACGGCGACTCGAATCGGCATGCCGCCGGCAAGCGCCTGAGCGGCGGCGACCGCCTCCCATGACGCGCGATTCAGCGTGCCGCCGCGCTGCTCGGCGAGAACGAGAATCATCGAACCGCCCTCATAACACTCTCGCCTCGTCTCGCAGACGCCGCACGAGCTCCTGCGCCGCCTGGGCGCTCGGGCCGTCGATCAGTTGGGTCTGCTTGGACCGCGTCGGCAACGCCAAGCCGACGATCTCCTGCGTCGGCTCGAGACCTGCCGGCATGGCGACCTTGCGGATCTCCTTCTTCTTGGCGGCCATGATGCCTTTCAGCGTGGCGTAGCGGAGCTGATTAATACCGCTCTGAATCGTCAGCAGCGACGGCAGCGGCATGGCGATCCATTGGAACCAGCCGCCTTCGAGCTCGCGCTTGATGCGAAGCGCACCCCCTGAGCCTGTCGAAGGGTCGATCTGGACATCCATGACGATCGTCGAGTGAGGCATGCCGAGCCGCTCGGCGAGGATGACGCCGGTCTGTGCGTGCCCCTGGTCGTCGGATTGGAGGCCGGTGAGCACGAGATCGAATTTCTCGTCAGCCATCGCCGCCGCCAGCGCCTCGGCCGCAAGGGCGGCATCCGCGGCCGCCAGCCGATCGTCCTCGACGTGCAGGGCGCGGTCGGCGCCGCGCGCCAGCGCCTCACGCAGCACCTGCTGCACACGCGCCGGCCCGGCGGCACACACCACGACCTCGCCGCCATGCTTCTCGCGAAGGCGCAACGACTCCTCGAGCGCATACGCATCGGGCTCGTTCATCTCGAACGCAGCGTCCTGTTCGCGGATCCAGGTCTTGGCGTCGTTGAGACGAGGCTGCCACTCGCGGGTCGGGACTTGCTTGATACAAACGGCGATCTTCATGGTGGAGTAACGGCGGGTCTCAAGACCCGCCTCTGCGGCGATCGCAAATGACGATGAGCGATAACGTCAGCCTTCGTACTTCTTGAACAGCAACGCCGCGTTGGTGCCGCCGAAGCCGAAGGAGTTCGAGAGCGCGTAGCGGATCGGCATCGGGCGGCTCTTGCACGGCACGTAGTCGAGGTCGCACTCGGGATCGGGGTGCTCGAGGTTGATTGTCGGGGGCGCGATCTGATCGTGCACCGCCAGCGCGGAAATGCCCGCCTCGAGGCCACCGGCGCCGCCGAGTAGGTGGCCGGTCATCGACTTCGTCGAGGAGATCGCGACCGCGCGCGCGTGCTCGCCGAAGCAGGTCTTGATGGCGATCGTCTCGAGCCGGTCGTTGTACGGAGTCGAGGTGCCGTGGGCGTTGATGTAGTCGACTTCGCTCGGGGCGACGCCGGCCTTCTTCAATGCCATCCGCATGACGCGAATCGCCCCGTCGCCGTCTTCCGATGGCGCCGTGATGTGATACGCATCGCCCGACAGCCCGTAGCCGACCACCTCCGCGTAGATCTTGGCGCCGCGCCGCTTCGCGTATTCCAGCTCCTCCAGGATCAGGACGCCAGCGCCTTCGCCGATGATGAACCCGTCGCGATCGGTGTCGAACGGCCGGCTGGCGCGGCTCGGCTCGTCGTTGCGCGTCGAGAGCGCGCGCAACGCCCCGAAACCGCCCAGGCTCATCGGCGTGATCGCCGCCTCGGACCCGCCCGCGATCATCGCCTCGGCGTCGCCGCGTTTGATGATCTCGAACGACTCGCCGACGGCGTGCGCCGATGCCGAGCACGCGGTGCACGTCGCGATGTTGGGTCCCTTGGCGCCGAATCGAATCGAGACCTGGCCTGAGGCCAGGTTGATGATCGCCGACGGAATGAAGAAGGGTGAAATGCGGCGCGGGCCGCCGTCGAGCAGCGCGCTGTGCTCGCGCTCGATCGTCTGGAACCCGCCGATGCCCGACCCGATGAACACGCCGACGTCGGGCGCGTTCTCTTTCGTGATGCGCAGCCCCGAGTCGTCCATCGCGAACTGCGACGCCGCGACGGCGTACTGGATGAAGACGTCCATCTTCTTGACGTCTTTCTTCTCGATGAACTGCAGCGGATCGAACCCCTTGACCTCGGCGGCGATCTGGGCGGCGAATCCGGTCACATCGAATCTCGTGACACGGGTGACGCCCGGCGTGCCCGCCAGCAGCCCCCGCCAGGTCGCGGCGGTGCCGATGCCGAGCGACGACACCAGTCCGATCCCGGTGATGACGACGCGTCTGCTCAAACGGCCCCGACTCCTATTTTTTGCCCTTGCCGTGGGCTTCGATGTAGTCGATCGCTTCCTTGACGCGGGTGATCTTCTCGGCGTCCTCATCCGGGATCTCGATCCCGAATTCCTCCTCGAAGG
This sequence comes from Vicinamibacterales bacterium, assembly GCA_035649395.1. GTDB lineage: Bacteria > Acidobacteriota > Vicinamibacteria > Vicinamibacterales > UBA2999 > Gp6-AA40. Next base: position 64,025 of record DASRJR010000215.1, on the reverse strand, counting down.
CCATCACGAGCTCCACCGTGTCGAGCGAGTCGGCGCCGAGGTCGTCGACAAACGACGCGTCCGGCGTCACTTCCTCTTCATCCACGCCGAGCTGCTCGACGATGATGCTCTTCACCTTGTCTGCGACTGCCATCGAATCCTCCTAATCAACGCCCAATGCCCAATGCTCATTGTTCGACTCCTCACGTCGGCGGGTTTGAAGACCCGCCGTCATCCGGGGCGGTCATTGAGCACGTGGCTTTGATTACATGTACATGCCGCCATTTACGGCGAGAACGTGACCCGTAATATACGACGCCTCATCCGAGGCGAGAAAGCAGACGGCCGCGGCGATGTCCGCCGGCAGGCCGAGGCGTTTGAGCGGAATCAGCGCTTCCCAATCGGACTGCGCTTTCCCCGCGACGGCGCGGGTCATATCGGTATCGATCATGCCCGGTGCCACGACGTTCACCGTGATGTTCCGCGACGCGACTTCGCGCGCGAGCGCCAGGCTGAACCCGATCAACCCGGCCTTGGATGCCGCGTAGTTGGCCTGACCCGCATTCCCCATCTGCCCGACGACCGAGCTGACGCTGATAATCCGTCCGTTGCGCTGCTTGATCATCGGCTTCAGCACCGCCTGCACGCACGTGAAGGCCGCCGTCAGGTTGGTGGCGATGACCTCGTCCCACTCCTGACGCTTCATGCGGAGCATCAGCTGATCGCGCGTGATCCCCGCGTTGTTGACGAGCACGTCGATGCGGCCGTGCCGCTCCAACACACCGGCCACCATGGCGTCGACGGCCGCCGTGTCGGTCACGTCCAACGAGACGACCTCGGCGCGGCCGCCGGCGGCCTGGATCGCGTCGACCGTGGCCTTGGCGTTGTCGCTGCGGGCGGCGGCGATGACGTGCGCGCCGCGGGCGGCGAGCATCTCGGCAACGCCGCGGCCGATGCCGCGCGACGCGCCGGTCACAATCGCTAGTTTTCCGCCGAAGTCGAGCATGCCGCTACGATCGTGCCGAGGTCGTCAGGCGACCCGAACTGCACCACGCGAGCATCTTTGTGGATCTTCCGGACCAGACCGCTGAGCACCGCACCTGGGCCCACCTCAACATACGTGGTGATGCCCTCGGACGCAAGGCGTTGGACGACGTCGGCCCAACGCACGGGCGCGGACACCTGCCGGACGAGCGCATCGATGGCGGCCCAGGCCTCACGTTTGGGCTGCGCGTCGACGTTGGCGACGACGGGCACGAGCGGCGACGCCGCCAGCAAGTCGCGAAGCTCCGGCTCGAGTCGCGCTTCGGCAGGCGCCATCAACGCACAGTGGAATGGAGCGCTCACCGACAGCGGGATGGCTCGCTTTGCCCCGAGCGCGCGCGCCCGCTCGGAGGCACGCTGCACGGCCGCGGCATGGCCGGCAATCACGATCTGGCCCGGCGCATTGATGTTCGCGGGGCTCACCACCTCGCCTTGCGCAGCCTCGTCACATGCGCGCTGAACGACGTCGAGCTCGGCGCCGAGGATCGCCGCCATCGCCCCGACGCCGACGGGCACCGCCTCCTGCATATAGCGGCCGCGCCGGCGCACCAGCCGCACGGCGTCGCCGAAGCCGATCGTGCCGGCGGCGACATGGGCTGAATACTCACCGAGGCTGTGGCCAGCGACGAACGACGGTCGGATGCCTCGCGCCTCGAGGACACGGCAGGCGGCGATGCTGGCCGTGAGGATCGCCGGCTGGGTGATCTCGGTGAGCATCAGCTCCGCCTCGGGGCCTTCGAAGCACAACGTGCTCAGCGATCGAGGAGAGGACGCTTCGCTCGCAAAGGCCGCGTCGGCGTCCGCGAAGACACGCTGCGCCTCGGGGAACGCCTCGGCGAGCGCGCGACCCATGCCGACCTGCTGAGAGCCCTGGCCTGGAAAGATGAAGGCGATCACGCGTCGATCGCCACTATTCCTCGTCGACGGGCCTGACCTGTCGCGTCTTGTAGTACCCGCAGTGCGGGCAAATGCGATGCGGGGCTTTCGGCTCGTGACACTGTGGGCACAGGCCCGTCGTGGCGGCGCGCAGCGCGTCGTGCGTGCGGCGCTTGGCAGTGCGCGTCTTGGAATGGCGGCGTTTTGGATTCGGCATAGTCTGATCGAACGTCTAAATCAGTCGCTTCAACGGCGCGAGGCGCGGGTCCTCCCATTGCGGCGAACATACGCACGTCCCGGTATTCCGGTTCGTGCCGCACTGCGGGCACAAGCCCGCGCAGTCCTCCCGGCACAGCGGCTTCATCGGCAGCGTGAGATAGAACTGCTCGCGCAGCAACTCGTTCAGATCGATTTGATCGTCCCGATAGACGCTGGCGTCGAGATCCTCTTCGCTGACCTCGCGGTCGGTCTCACTGCCCTCGCCCGCAGCCTCGACCGGGAGGTAACGCAGGTCGAAGCTGCTGTCGATCGGCAGCGAGAATGGCTCGAGGCAGCGGCTGCATGACAGTTCCAGCCGCGTCCGCACCGTGCCCACCAGCCGGAATCGCTGCTTGTCCTTGTGGATCTGCATGTCCACGTGGACCGGCTCGGCGATTCGATACGCCTCGCCCTCCTGGCCGACGTCGTCGGGCTGAAACACTCGCGAGAAGTGATTGAGCCCTTGGCGATATCGGGTCAGGTCGAGTTGCATACGGCCGGCAAGCCCCTTCGCGAAAATCGTGCGAAAGGGGACCTGTCATTATACTGCGACCTCCAAGGAATCAGGATTCGGGAATCAGGAATCAGCCTGGGCCAGCCCAGATGTCTAGAGTTGGCTCCAAGCCATCGGGCCGACCCACGGCTTCGGGATGAACAGCCGCTCATAGAGAGCGACGGCGAATCGGTCGGTCATGCCGGCGAGGAAATCCCTCACCGCCGCATCGAGGCCCTCCGTCTCGACGATGCGCGCGTCGAGCAGCTCGGCAGGGCGCTCGCGAACGCGTTCCCAGAGGCCTCCGAGGATGTCGCTCGTCTTCTTGAACTCGGCAGTCGCGGTGTCATTCTCGTAGACGGCGCTGAACAAGAACGACCGCATCGCCAACGTGGCCGACAGCACTTCATCGCTCATGCTGATCTCGGTCAGGTTGCCGCGCTGCGTCTCGGTCACCACGTCTTTCACCATCGTGGCAATGCGCGCTGACGAGGATGCCCCGAGCACGCGCACCGCGTCGTCTGGCAGGTCTCCGGGATGCAGCACGCCCGCCCGCACCGCGTCGTCGATGTCGTGGTTCACATAAGCGATCAGGTCGGCGACGCGCATCACCTGGCCCTCGAGCGTGGCGGCTCGTTTCTCGGGAGCGAGACCGACGGGCGACCCGTCCTTCCCTTTCGAGTGCCGACCGATCCCGTCGCGGACCTCCCAGGTGAGGTTCAGCCCTTTGCCATCGTTCTCGAGCACGTCGACCACGCGCAGGCTCTGCTCGTAGTGCCGGAACCCTCCGGGCACGAGCGAGTCGAGTACCCGCTCGCCGGCGTGGCCGAACGGTGTGTGCCCGAGATCGTGGCCGAGTGCGATCGACTCGGTGAGCTCCTCGTGCAGACGAAGCACTTTGGCGATAGTACGCGCGATCTGGGACACCTCCAGGCTGTGCGTGAGCCGGGTGCGATAGTGGTCGCCGGCCGGCGCGAAGAACACCTGGGTCTTGTGCTTGAGGCGGCGGAACGCCTTGCTGTGAATGATCCGATCGCGATCGTGCTGAAACGCTGGCCGCACATCGTCTTCGGGCTCGGGCCTGAGCCGGCCGCGCGAGCTCGCGCTCTTGGCCGCCTGCGCGGCAAGCGTCTCGCGCTCGCGCTGCTCGAGCGACTCACGAATGGTCGACAACGATGTCCTCCAGGAAGCTCGTGCCGTGCGCCAGCGGTCCCACACCGAAGTTGGCGGCCAGCGTTTGGCCGAGATCGGCAAAGGTCTGGCGGGTACCCAGACGGGTGCCGCGGCGCACGCGTGAACCCGTCACCAGCAGCGGCACGTGCTCGCGCGAATGATCGGTGCTCGGGGTCGTCGGGTCGTTGCCGTGATCGGCAGTGATGATCAAGAGGTCTGACGCACCGAGGGCCTCGAGTACCGACTGGAGTCGCTCGTCGAATCGCTCGAGGTTCATCGCATAGCCGTCGACGTCATTGCGATGCCCGTACACCGTATCGAAGTCAACGAGGTTGACGAAGATCAGCCCCTCCTGCTCCGTGTGCATCGCCTCCAGCACCCGCGTGACCCCCTCGTCATCGCTCGCCGTCGGCGTCGCACGCGTGATGCCACGGCCCGCGAACAGATCTTTCACTTTGCCGATCGCGACAACCGGAATGTTGCGCCGAGTCAGCAAATCGAGCAGCGTTTCCCCGGCCGGATCGAGGGCGTAATCGTGTCTGTTCGCCGTGCGCATGAACGCACCTGGGGTGCCGACGAACGGCCGGGCGATCACTCGTCCGACGCCCATACCGCGTCCAACCAGCTCGAACGCGACCTCGCACATCCGATACAGCTCGGGCACCGATATGACCTCTTCGTGCGCGGCAATCTGAAACACGCTGTCGGCCGACGTATACACGATTGGGTAGCCGGTGTGGACGTGCTCGGCGCCGAGACGGGCGATGATTTCCGTCCCTGACGCCACCACGTTGCCAAGCACGGGGCGGCCGATTCGCTGCTCGAATGTCGCGATGACCTCGGCTGGAAACCCAGTCGGAAACGTCGGGAATGGGCGGTCGAGCACCACTCCCATCATCTCCCAATGGCCGGTCACCGAATCCTTGCCGGCTGACGCCTCCGCCATGCGGCCGTACGCCGCCTGCGGCGCGGTGGACTCCGGTGCCGCAGACAGATCGACGACACGCCCCAGGCCAAGCGCGCGCAAATGCGGTACGCGGAGCGGGCGGTGTTTTGCGATGTTGCCGAGTGTGTTGCTGCCTTCGTCGCCGTATGCGGCCGCGTCGGGCAATTCGCCGCAACCGACGCTGTCGAGCACGATCAGGATGACGCGAGAGAAGGGAGTCAGGTTAGGTGTTGGTCTCGATGGTCGCGATGGCGTGCTTGAACACGAGTTGGTCGGCGCCGTCCACCTCGACGACCAGCGCAAACTTGTCGAAATTCTTGATCCGAGCGTCGAATTGACGACCGTTCACCAGATGAATCGTGACGCCCAGGCGATCGCGCCTCGCGTAATTCAGAAAGGCGTCTTGAATGTTGGGCGGAGCCGGGGACGAGGTGCGTGGTTCTGATACCTGGGCCATCAGGGCGCGTCTCCTCGCGTGCGCACACCGCGCGAGGCGAGCGCGCCGTCGACGCGATGAAGGATCTCCGGCCGCTCGCCGGGTCCATCGAACCAGATAAGGTTAGGCTCTTTACGGAACCAGATCAACTGGCGGCGAGCATAGCGACGGTTCTCCTGGACGATGAGCGCGCGTGTGGCGGCCTCGTCTCTGACCCCTCGCAGCATCTCCATCACCTGACGATAGACGAGTCCACCGAACGGCCGCGCATCGGCGGGCACGCCACGCGCGAGCAGTCCTTTCACCTCGTTGACGATGCCGGCGGCGAACTGTGCGTCGACACGGCGCGCCACGCGTTCAGCGATCAGCGGCGGCGGTATCGTGAGGGCCATCGCGACAATCTCGCAGTCCGAGATCGGCGACTGTGTGTCGGCGAAATGCGACGTGAGCGGCCGCCCCGTCGCCAGAAACACTTCGAGCGCTCGAACCAGCCGCTTTCGATCGCGCGGCATGATTCGCGCCGCCGACTCGGGATCGACGCGCTGCAGCATGCGATGCAGGCGTTCCGGCCCTTTGCGCGCCGCCACGCGGTCGAGCCGCGCACGCAGTCCGCTATCGGCGCCGGGACCAGGGAACAGGCCGCGAGTGAGCGCGCGATAGTAAAAGCCGGTGCCCCCGACGAGAATCGGCAGCCCACCTCGCGCATGAATCTCGCGAATCGCACGATCGGCATCGCGAGCGTACTGCGCGGCCGTGTAGACATCGGTCGGCTCGGCGATGTCGATGAGGTGATGCGGGACGCCACGCCGTTCGTCGGACGGCACTTTGTCCGTGCCGATGTCGAATCCGCGATACACCGCGGTCGAATCGCAGTTGACGATCTCGCCGCCGTATCGTTCGGCCAGGGCGAGGCCCAGCGCGCTTTTGCCCGTCGCGGTCGGACCGAGCACGGCGAGGATGAGTGGCCGCCCCTCTTCTGATCGGGCGGGCCTGAACGCAGTCGAAGGCCGCTCGTTCAACGCACGCTGATGATGACGTACAGCGCGAGAGCGGCAAGCACGATGATCAGACCGAGCTGCTGCGTCCGGGTCGGCATGTTCAGTCGAGGTCTCAACGGAGCGGCGGCTGCTCGTTGTAGTAGAACGTCACCGTGAAGAACGCCACGGGATCCGGATAGTCCGGCGGCAGCGGTTCAGTCGGGTTCGAGCCGAGTATCGCATTGTAGGCGGCGCGATTGAACGCCTCGATGTTGGATGGTGAGGCGACGAGGACGTCCGTGATGGCGCCGTTCTTGTGGATGTTGAACTGCAGCACGACACGACCACGGAAGGTCATGGCGGCATAGGGCACGAACCAGTTTCGACGTACCTGCGAGACGAAGCGGCGCAGCCAGGGTCCAAAGTCGATGCCCTTGCTGTCGAACTGGATCGTCGCGCCGGGATCGTTCGCGCCGCCCTGCTCGTTGTGAAACGTTTCGTTCTGGACGTATTTCTGCAGGTTGCGCAACGCCTCACCGAGCGCTCCCTGAGCAGGGCGTGAGATCTCAGGCGCTCGGCGAATGCCCTGATCGGCGCGCGGCAACTGCTGCGCCGTCTGCTCTTGCGGGTTTGGCTGTGGCGGGCTCGTATCGGGCTTGACCGGAGTCTCAGCGCCACGCGCCTGTTCGGGCTGTGCCTGCTCGATGCGTTCCGGAGTGTTCCCGCGGGCAAACGGCAGCGGGTTGTCTGGTTTCAACGCCCGCTGAGGTGACTGGGCGCGTCGATTCAAATCGGACAAGTCGACGTCGGGCTTTGGTTTTGGCGTCTCCAGCTCGAGGCGCGGCTGAATGAAGACGAAGCGGCGCTCGTTCCGCTCGCGCTCGCGTTGCTGCCTCAGGAGCTCCTCCTGACGGGCCTTGAGCTCCTCTTCTGACGGCAGGAACAGGGTCAGGCGAGGTGCGAACTGGATGATGAAGATGACGAGCAGGTGCAGGAGCAGCGAAAGAACGACGATGTTGCCAGCCGAAAGTGCGCGGCCGACGGTCTGTTCGTCCTGATACCGTTCCTCGATGTCGAAATGGATCAACGGCCTGAAGGGGAATTATAACCCGCTGGCACAAGGAGTTAGAGGAATCAGGAGGCAGGAATCAGGAATCAGCAGGAATCAGCGCAGAAGGACTCAAGCGTAGGCCTGTTTCCTACGAGCTCCGTGCTGCCTCCTACTGATTCCCGATTCCCGCCTCCTGATTCCTGACTGCCGTATAGAGATAGACGACGCCGAACGTCAGCGGGACGGCGCGAACGTCGTGAAACCCGGATTGACGCAGTATTGTCACAAACTCAGCTGCAGGGGGAAACGTGGTCACCGACGCCGGCAGATACGAGTAGGCGCCCATGTGCCCCGAAATGAGTCGGCCAATTCGGGGCAAGATGTTCCTGAAGTACCAGAGGTAGACAGCGCTAATCCCCGGAATCCTCGGCACGCCAAACTCCAGAATCGCCAGCCGCCCGCCAGGGCGAAGCACGCGCGCCAACTCGACGCAGGCGCGATCGGGATGCTCTACATTGCGTATGCCGAAGGCGACCGTGGCGGCCTCGGCGCAGGCGTCGGGCGCGGGAATCGCGGTCGCATCGCCGCGGACGAGCGTGATGCGTCGGGCCTGGTGCGCCGCACGGATCTTATCGAGTCCCAGCCGCAGCATCTCTCCTGCGAAATCGATGCCCAGGATGCGACGCGCCCCACGCGCCTCGAGGGCGACATCGGCCGTCCCGGTGCAGACGTCGATCAGCGTTTCGCGTCCGGAGAGCTGCAGCGAGGCAATCGCCTCTCGCCGCCACCGCCGATCGATGCCGGCGCTCAGCAGATGATTCAGCAGGTCGTAGCGCGGGGCGATCGCGTCGAACATCCCCGCGATGCGCTCGGGCGTCTTGTCCGGTGTGAGGTTAGCCACGGAGGACACGGAGATTATTGCCACTGAGGACACTAAGAGCACTAAGGATCTCGTTTCGTGTTCTCCGTGATCTTAGTGGCCAAAGCTTCGTGATCTTAGTGTCCTCCGTGGCTACGTTCTCCGTGGCTAGCCGATGTAGAGTGCGAGCGCCGTGACAGCGAAGTAGATAATGCCGACCCACCCGTTGAGATCGAAGGCCTTTTTCACCTGCGACAAGTCGTCGGCGCGGACGAGCGACTGCTCGTAGAACAGCAGAACGGCCACACACGCGACGCCGGCCAGATACAGTGCCGGCAAGCGCGCGGCCTGCCACAGCACGGCCATCGTCACGACGGCGCCGACGTGCATCAGACGTGACAGTGCGATCGACCTCGCGACGCCGAATCGCGTGGGGATCGAGCGCAAGCCATGGCCGCGATCGAAGTCGACGTCCTGACAGGCGTAGAGGATGTCGAAGCCGCCAACCCACAACCCGATCCCGAGACCCAGCAACCATGGCTCGAGTCCCCCTCTGCCGCCGGCCGCCAGCCAGCCTCCGACCGGCGCCACCGCCATGGCAAGACCGAGGAACAACTGCGTGTACGCGGTCACGCGTTTGGCCAACGAGTACCAGAACACGATCGCGAGCGCCAGGGGCGACAACAGCAAGCACAGCGTGCTCAAACGAGAGGCCGCCAGCACGAAGATCGTCGACGCGATGACGACGAACAGGATCGCATCCGTGCGGCTCATCGCGCCCCGTGGCAGTTCGCGCATCGCCGTACGTGGATTCAGGGCATCGTCGTGGGCGTCGACGAGTCGGTTGAAACCCATCGCCGCGCTGCGGGCGCTGACCATGCAGACGACGATCCAGCCGATCTGCGTCCACGAGAACGGATGATCACGCCACGCCAGCAGCGCGCCGATCAGCGCAAACGGTAAGGCGAACACCGAATGGCTGAAACGAACGAATGAGAGGTATGTCGCGAGCGTGCTCATCACTGCGGCCTGTCCACGACGGCCGAATTCATGCGCGCCGACAGGTCGAACGGCCTGATGGCATCGGCTGCGATGCCACTCACAAGAAATTCTTCCACATCACGCACGGCTCGGCGCGGCATTCTCACCACTGAAAACACCGCACGCTTGCCGACGTCCACACTGCCGAAATCGCTCGCGAAACCGAGCGCTCGGGCGCCCGTCAGCGTCGCGCTTTCCAGCAGCCGCCGCGCCGGTACCCCAGGCGCAATTCGCCGCGCCTCGGCCAGCTCGTTGAACATGTTGAGATCGGCAACACTCGCGAGGCTGTCAGTGCCGAACGCCACCGGCACACCCGCGTCATAGAACGACTGGAGTGGCGGCGATCCGACGCCGACATACACGTTGCTCCTCGGGCACGAGACGAGCGTCGCGCCGATCGTGCGCAGCTTGGCGAGGTCAGCCGAGTCGAACTGCACGCCATGCACGACGAGCGTGCGCGCATCGAGGAATCCGAGGTCGGCGAGGTACGTGACCGGCGAGACGCCAGGCGGCTTCCACTCATCCGTCCACACGCCGAGCCGCTCGAGCATGACGCGCGTGGCTCCCGTGCCATCTCGCAACAGTTGGATCTCCTGCGGTGATTCACCCAGATGCACGGTCGTGAGGGGATGCGGAGCCGCGTCGACGTCGGCTCGAATCGCGTGAAACAGCTCCGGCGAGACTGAGTACGGTGCGTGGGGCGCAAGGCTGAGGCGAATCCGGTCGTCGCCAGTGACTGTCATCGCGATCGCGTCCCTGGCCCCGGCGACTTTGGCGGCGGCATCCGGGATGTTGAACCCGAGCTGCTCGTAGAAGACGTGCGCCGCCATTCTCGCGTCTCTGAGCAGGTCGACGGTGACCAGCGTGTTGCTGATGTCGCCGATGACACCGGTTCCGGAGCGGTGTGCTTCGTCGATCGCCTGGCGAGCCGCTTCGAGAATCGCTGGTGCCGCCGGGTCGGGCCAGGCGCGACGCCGCGACATCAAATCAGACACCCACTCGTTGAAGCTCCCGCTGGGCGGCACACTCCCGCGCAGATACGACAGCTCCAGATGCGTGTGCGCGTTGACGAGAGCCGGCAACAGCACGACCCGGCCGAGATCGACTACCCCGCCAGGTTCGGGGATGCTCGAATCAACAGACTGAATGCGGTCGTTCCCGCCGATGGTGACAAAGCCGTTACGGATCGGCGCTCGTGCAATCGGTACGACCCACTGCGCCTTGACTGTCAGCGGGGGCGCGTCCGACATCGGCTCATCTCGGTGTTGCTATTCTGCGAGCCGAAGCGTCTTGCCCGCCCGGCTGCGAGCCTGGTAGTTGCGCAGCTCCTCCGGGACCGACGTGTCACCGTCGGCGCGCGCGGTCGCGAGCGACAGCATGCGCGGGACCTCGCGGTCGCGGAAGATCGGATCTCCGAGGATCTCGTAATGCATGTTGCGCCGCTTGGGCGTGAAGCCGGCGTCCTCGATGTTGACGACGATCTCGAGCTCGTCCATGCAGTAACTGGCGCCGGCCGCGCGCACGACGTTCTCTTCGATCATCACGCTGCCCATGTCGTTGGCGCCGTAGGCGAGACTGAGCTGCCCGACCTTTCCGCCCTGCGTGACCCACGACGCTTGCACGTTGTCGAAGTTGTCGAGGACGATCCGCGACAGCGCCAGGGTGCGAAGGTAGTCGATGCCGGTCGCTTCGTAGCCGCCGTGCTCGGTGTGCTCCGGCTGGTAGCTCCAGGTGATGAACGCGGTGAAGCCAGCGGTCTCGTCCTGGAGATCGCGCAGACGCATCATGTGCTCAATGCGCTCCTCATCGGTCTCGACCGTCCCATACATCATCGTCGCCGTCGTCCGAAGTCCGGCGTTGTGCGCCTCACGCATCACGTCGATCCACTCGTCGGACGTCGCCTTGCTGTAGCAGTTCAACAGCGTGCGTACGCGATCGACCAGAATCTCCGCGCCGCCTCCCGGGATGCTGTCGAGACCGGCCGCAACCAGGCGTTCGATGACCGTCGGCACCGCGACCCGATTCAAACGGGCGATGTGCAGCACTTCAGGTGGCGACAGCGCGTGCAGCTTGAACTCGGGATAGCGCGCCTTCACCGCGCGGAACAAGTCCTCGTACCACTGAATCGGCAGGTCGGGGTTGTGGCCACCCTGCAGCAGCAGTTGGTTGCCGCCAACGGCGATGGTCTCGTCGATCTTCTGGAAAATCTCGTCGAAGCCGAGGACGTACCCGTCGCTGGAGCCGACCGGGCGATAGAACGCGCAGAAGTTGCACCTGGCGACGCAGATATTCGTGTAGTTGACGTTGCGGTCGATGATGTAGGTGACGATGCCCTCGGGGTGCTTGCGGACGCGGATGGCGTCGGCGAGGTGACCGAGCAGGTGTGTCGGCGCGTGACGATAGAGGTGCAGCGCCTCACCGGCGTCGACTCGGCCGCCGTCAAGCACCTTCTTGGCAATCGTATCGATCATCGTTCGCTCAAGTCCGGCTCACCGCCTCCGCCACGGCTACGGCGGTCAGGAAGCCGGACGCTACAGCTTCAGGTCTGGCTAAAGCCGGAAACTATATGTCAGAAGAATTCCAGCCGTCGGCGTGCCGGAGCCAAGCCGAGATCCGCGGCGTAGTCCAGGAACAACTGCAGTCCTCGGGCTTCATCCGCTCCGATACCGTATTTCACATTATCCCTTAGGTACGCTGCGGCTCTGGCCGTGCGCCTCGCATCGCCGCGCCCGTATTCGGCGGCGATCGCCTCGGACGCCCGGACACCTTCGGCCTGCGCCTCCTGCAACGCGCTGACATCCGCGGCATCTGCAACACCGGTCCGCCCGGTCCACGCCGCATAGATGAACGGCAGACCGCTCAGCCGAGTCCATTCCTCGCCCAAATCGACCTTCTGCAGTCCGAGCGCCTCGTGCTCGGCATCGAACGCAGGATCGCCGATCAGCAGCGCCGCGTCGGCGGCCCGCACCATCGCGGCAAGGTCGGGCCGGTGTGAGACGAATTCCGGGCGAATCCGAAAGTGGTGGTGGCATAGCACCTGGATGAGTGCCACGGATGTTCGCGAGCTCGTGTCGAGCGCAATCGATCTGACGTCGGCAACCGGCCGAGTCGTATAGAGCGCGACTGAAGCGATCGGCCCGCGCGAGCCGACGCCGACACCCGGAATCATCCGATAGTCCGGTGACTGCAGGTACTCCACGGACGGTACGAGACCCAGGTCGACCTCATCGGCGTGCAGCAGCGAGGCACACACCGATGGCACGTCGTAGCGAACTCGCCAGCGTGACGGCTCGCGATCGAGTGCCCACGTCAACGGTCGTGCGTTCAGATAGCCGACCGCACCAATGCGCAGCGGCCGCCGCGTGTGTTCGACCGAAGCCGGCATCAGGCGAGTGGGGCGAACCGGCCGTCACGCTCGACCGGGGTGTAGCCGGCGGCCTCGATGTTGCGACGAATCTCCTCGAGCGGCGCTCGGCGCCTCCCCGCGGGGGCGTCCTCCGAGGCGGAAATCCCGTCGATGTCGTCGGCGCCAAACGTCAGCGCGACCTGCGCCAACTTGGGCCCGTATCGCTGCCAATCGACTTGGATGCTCGGCACCTCAGGCGCGGCAAGCCGCGCGATCGCTACGGTCTTCACGTCCTCGTAACCGGTGGTAGGGCGAAACGTTGCGAGCGTCATCGGCAGTGGGCTGATCAACTGGATACAGGCGTAGCGTTCGTGCAGGTGGCTGGCGCGGACGAACAGCCCCGTACGGTCGGCCGCGGCCAGCTTGTCGATCGTCAGACGCAGACGACTGAACCCCGCCGTCACGAGATCGCGAACGGCCGCGTCGAGATCGGCGATCCGGTCCATCGGCAGATCGGCGATCGAATCGAGGCCGGCGGCACGCAACGACGTCAACACTCCGGCAACCCCGCCAGACTCACCGTCGCCGAGGCGTTCGACGTCGCTCCACGAGAAAGCGGACACCGTGCGCTCCCCTGCCGCCGTCTTCGCGCGAGACACGCTCGTGACGGCCGATGGCAAGTCCACTGGCGAACCCGTAATCCTGATCTCACGCGCCATCGGCGGCAGCGGCTCGTCGAACGCCGCATCGATCGGGACGGTTTCAACACGCAGAAAGGTGGCGCGCGCGCCAGAGCGCCGTCGGCGCCAGGTATCGGCCAACATGCCGAGCGGCAGGATGTCAGGCGTCGTTGCCAGCTCCTGGATTTCGGCGGGCGCCAGCGCCTCGCCGGCCTCGATGCGCTCCATGTAACGGTCGAACGTCGTCGATGTGTTCATGTTCGAACTAACGAACTGGTGCAAACAAACGCACTCACGCCACGGTACGCGGCGGGCCTAAAGAACCCGGCCCGCTCTACACTGAACTGCTCATCGCCTCGGCCACTCGCGTCGCCAGCGCGAGCGCATCACGCCCGGCACGGCCGGACACGCCTGGCTCTCGGCGCGTCCGTACCGCGTCGACGAAATCGGCCAGCTCGCGTTTGAGCGGCTCCTCGTTCGCGATGTCGAGCTTGCCGCCTTGAATCACCGGCCGCCCCGCACCGTCGGCGTCGGCCGCCAGCCGATACACCTCGACTTCCTGCGTCGCGTAGTCGACCGACACATACGAATCGTGCTGAAAGAAACGCACCTTCCGCACGCGATCCCGGCTGATCCGGCTGGCAGTGACATTGGCGACACACCCCGAGGCAAATCGCAGTCTCGCGTTCGCGATGTCGGTCCGCGGCGTCAGCACGTTGACCCCGATTGCTTCCACACCGACGACGTCGGAGCGGACGGAGGCGAGCAGCAGATCGAGGTCATGAATCATCAGATCGAAGATCACGTCGATGTCGAGGCTGCGCTCAGGGAAGGCGCCCAGCCGATGGATCTCGACGAACCGCGGATCCGTGACCAGCGGGAGCACGGCAGCGACGGCCGGATTGAAACGCTCGGTATGTCCGGCGGCCAGCGTCACCCCTTTTCGCGCGGCCGCGTCGACGAGGTGATCGGCTTCCTTCATCGATGCCGCGAGCGGCTTCTCGACGAGGACAGCGATGCCCTGGTCGATGAACGGGAGCGCCACGTGGACGTGAGAGATCGTCGGAACGGCAATCGTGACCGCGTCGACGGTCCCATTGAGATCGGCGGCGTTGAACGCGCGGGTGCCGTACTTTACCGCGACCTCTTCCGCTCGGCCCGGCTTCGTATCGACCACGCCGACGAGCTCGACGTCGTCCATCGCCGACAGCAGCCGCGCGTGATGCTGACCCAGGTGTCCGACCCCGACGACGGCGACGCGCAGCTTCGTCATGAGGGGCGTGGCCGTCCCACGATCGTGATCCCGGCTTCGTTGGCCGAGGCAAACACGGCGTCGCCATCGAGCACCAGCGTCTTGCCGGCATCGATCGAGAGCGCGCTCACCCCCGCGACCCGCATCGCCTGAATCGTGGCGAAGCCGATCACCGGCACGTCGAAGCGCATGTCCTGATTCGGCTTGGCAACCTTGATGAGCCGAACCCCCGGCCCGGCTAGATGCCCGGCGCGCCCGATCACTTCGTCGGTGCCTTCCATCGCTTCGACAGCGACGACGGCCAAGTGCTTCACCGCAATCGTCTGTCCAACGTCCAGCCCCGCGATTGCGTCGGCGATCCGATAGCCGAACTCGAAGTCGCGCTGTTCGTCCGCCGTCGGCTCGCGGCGCGTGAGCACGCCAGACCTCGCCAGCAGCGGTGACAGCAGCGTCGTCGAATCGATCAAGTCGATGCCGTGATCCTTCATCACCCTGGCCACCGCACCGATCAAGCCGTCCGTGCTCTTGGTGGTCAGGCTCATGAGCACGCCGAGAAACGTCCGGTCGGGCACGACACCCGCGAAGATCTTCGTGTGCTTCACCTGTCCGGCCATCACCGCCTTGCTCGCACCGGCCTCTTTGAGGACAGCGATGCACCTGCCCAATTGACCGAGCGAGATCCAGTGGATGGCCGCGCCTTGACGCTTCGCCGCATCGTTCAATTCCGGAAACGTCTCTTCCTTGATCGCGACGATAGTGACATCGTGCTTCTGAGCGCACGCCGCCTCGAGAACGAGAAACGGAAAGCGGCCGTTACCGGCAATGATGCCGAGCTTCACACGGTCCTCTACTCGTCGGCCACGAGCTCCTCGGCGCGGCGTGTCGGTCGCCGGAGGATGACCCCGCGCTGCGAGTGGCGGATGAAGTCGACCAGATAGTGAATCTCCGGCGCCGACAACGACTTGTCCTGCTCGATCGTCACCAGTGCCCGCGTCGTGTTCAGCTTGGACTGCAGCAGATACCTAAACGCCGAGCGCAGCTGGCTGATGGTCGCCGGCGTGAACCCGCGGCGCGACAACCCGATCGTGTTGACGCCGAAGATGCGCGCGGGCCGGCTGCCGATCGTGCGGCCGAACGGCAACGCGTCCTTCGTGACCACCGAGTAGCCGCCGATGAACCCGTGCTTGCCGACGCGGCAGAACTGATGCACGGCCGATCCGGCGCTCACGTTGGCGAAGTCCTCGACGTGCACGTGCCCACCGAGCGTGGCGTGGGGGCCAAAGATGGTGTGGCTGCCGATATGGCAGTCGTGGGCGACATGCACGTACGCCATGAACAGATTGTCGTCACCAATCGTCGTCTCGCCGCCGCCGCCCATCGTTCCGCGGTTGATCGTGACGAACTCGCGGAAGATGTTGTTGCGGCCGACGATCAGCTTGGTCCGCTCTCCGCGGTATTTCAGATCCTGCGGCGCGAGGCCGATCGAGGCCATCGGATAGATCTGTGTTCCGTCGCCGATCTCCGTCCACCCTTCGATCACGACCGAGGCGCCGATCTGGCAGTGCGTGCCGACACGGACATCAGGGCCGATGACCGCATGTGGGCCAATCGTCGTGCCCTCGCCCACGACCGCACCCGCGTGAACGTGGGCCGTGGGGTCGATCGTGGCCTGGGGAGGCTCAATCCCGAGTAACAGCTCGGCCTCGGCCGCCAGTTGCCCGTTGACGACCGCCGAGGCCTGGGCCGTCGCAAGACGCGAGCGCACGCGCCCAAGGGTGACATCGAGATACAGCCGGTCGCCCGGCACGACGGGAGTTCTGAACTTGGCGTTGTTGACGCCGCGGAGCCACACCCGCGCCGCGAGCGGCGCGTCGACACGCTCCAGAAGCAATGCCGCCGCCACTTGCGTCAGCGCCTCGATCATCAACACCGCCGGCATCAGCGGGGAACCTGGGAAGTGGCCCTGGAAGAACTCTTCGTTGATGGTGACGTTCTTGACGGCCACGAGCCGGTGACCCGGCTCGTGCTCGGCAATAGCGTCTATGAGGAAAGACGGGTAACGGTAGTAGACGCGATCGAGAAGCGCCGGTAGATCGACTGCCACAGCAACCTGTTCGGGGTGCATCGGACCAGGCGCCGCAGCTCCGGGGCCGTGCGCCGCGACGCCTGGATGATCCGATCGCGCTACTTGGCCGGCGGTGCGGGCGCGGGCGCGGGCGCTGCCGGTTTGGCGCCGCCACCCGAATTCATCGCGGCAATTACGTCGCTCGTCAGGTCCATCCCCGGGTCGGCCCAGACGAGACCGCTCTGTCCGGCGTTGAAGACGAAGTGCACCTGCTTTTCTTTGGCGACCTTGTCGACCATCGGCAGGACCTTGCGCGTGAAGTCGTCCTCGACCTGCTGCGCGAGCTTCTGCAGCTCTTCCTGCGCGTCCTCGCTCGCGCGCTGGAGATCTCGCTGCGTGCGCTCAATGTCGCTCTGCAGCTGCGAGCGTGCCGCGTCGCTGAGCACACTGCCGCCCTGATCGAGCTTCTGCTGCATCGCCTGCAAGTTCTTATTCTTGTCCTGCAGGTCGCGTTGCCGCTTCTCCTGCTCACCCTTGAGCCGGTCCGCGGCTGCCCTGCCATCGGCCGATTGGGCGGCGATGACGTCCATACGCACGTAGGCGTACTTGAAACCGTCCTGGAACTTCGCTAAAGGCGCGGGCGCAGGGGCCGGTGCTGGCTTCTGGGTGCCCGGCGCGGGCGCTGGTGCCGCCGGCTTCTGTGTGGCCGGCGCGGGTGTGGGTGCCGCTGGCTTCTGCGTTCCCGGGGCCGGCGCGGGCGCCTGTGCATACGACGCGCCGACGGCCGTCAGGCCGAACGCCAGAGCGATGGCAAACACTCTCATTCCACTAGGTCCTTTCTGCTGGAACGTACTCCGATGATTTTACTCGACCAACTGACGCCAAGTAAGATGGTTCTTGCCCGTTGCCTGCGCGAGGAGACTGCCGGACTGATGCCGCGATCCACACTGTCTTGGGCCGTTTTTGCCTTTCTCACCCTTTCGATCGCTGCGTGCGGCAGTGATCCCGTCGAGACGCCGACCCCGCCCTCCGCGGTGAGCGTGACCGAGAACCTCAGCGAGACGCTGACGGTCAACGGCGCCAGGACGTTTCCGTTCACCGCGAATCGCGCAGGAACGGTGACCGCCAGACTGAGCGCGTTGGCGCCTGACGACACCATCACGATCGGTCTGAGCATCGGCACCTGGAACGGTGCCTCGTGTCAGATCATCATCGCGAATGACCAGGCAAAGCTGAACGTCTCCGTCGTCGGCACCGCCCAGCAGACCGGACAGTTCTGTGCCCGCGTCTACGACGTCGGCTTCCTCACCGCGCCGACGGTCTTCACGATCGAACTCACGCACTTCTGAACGGCTCTCGGCTCCGGGCTCTAGAACCCTCAAGCCGAGAGCCGAAAGCCCAGAGCCTCAAGCCTTTCACATCGTCAGAACGTGGTGCCGACCGCAAAGCGGAACGTCGTCTGCTTCGCCGGCTGATAACGGTTGTCGAGCACGCCGAGGCGCTGCGGGTTGTACGCGTAGATCAATCGGAACGGCACGTTCAGGACCGGCATGAAGAACCGCAGCTCGACACCGGTTGACGTCTTGAACGCGCTCGTCTGTCCGATGACCTGCGTGGTGACCCCTGGTGCGTTGGGATCGACCAGCGAGGACACGGCGAACGGATCGGTGATGGCCGGGGGCGGCGGGCTGACGAGCGCCGTCAGATCTTCCTTCCACCCAAACGACTGTCCAACGTCACGCACCTGACCGGCGTCGTAGAACAGCACGATACGCACCTGGCTCATGATCGAGATGAGGTATTCGGCGTTGAACAGCAGGCTCTTGTTGCCGCCGAGCACGACAACCGACCCGGGCACGGTCGGACCGATCGAGCGGATGTCGTAGCCGCGAACGCTGTACTCACCGCCGAGGAAGAGTCGCTCGAAGATCGGCAGCGACTCGGTGTTGCCGAGCGGCGCGATGTACTGGACCTGCGCTCGCAACCCGACCGACGTGCGCGGCAGATGTCGCTTGAAGAAGATCGCCTCACCCGACGGCTTGTAGAACTGGGTGTTGCCACCAAGCACGGCGAGATCCATCGAGGCCGTGAAGCGCCGCCCTGTGTTCGGGAAGATCGGATTGTCGACGGTGTTGTGAACGAAGCTCGGCGTGATCTTGCTGATGGTGCGCGAGCCGCCCTGACCGATCAGCAATGAGTCGTAGATGAACGGGTTGCGGCGCAGCACCTCCAGCTGCGTCGGCGTCAGCTCCGACAGGTTGCTGACCGACGACAGCACCGAGCAGCCGGTCGGGCGCAGCAGACATGAGGTGTCGATCAGCGCTTCGCTCAGGTCGGTGATCTTGATCGTCTCGTACGAGTAGTTGAAGAACATGCGGCTGAAGTCGGCGACCGGGAACCCGACCACCATGTTGCCGCCCGTTGATTTCTGCGTGTAGTAGCCGACGAACTGCAGCGACCGCTTATAGACATCGAAGCCGCCGGTGATGTTGCGGTCGAACAGGAACGGCTCGGTGAACGCGAGCTGATAGTTCTGCGCGCGGTCGCCCGCCTGCATCGACACGGTCAGGCTCTCGCCGCGTCCGAGGAAGTTCGACGTCTGGAACGACAGCTGACCGAACAAGCCCTCGTACTGTGACACGCCGGCGCCGAACGTCAGCTGATTGCGATTCTGCTCCTCGAACTTGAGCGTGACGTCGACGTTGTTGTCCTTGTTCGGCGTCTTGTCGACCTTCATGTCGCTGTCGTTGCCCTTGAGCTCCTTGAAGTAACCGAGCTGATTCAAGCGACGGACGCTGTACTTGAGCGCTTCGGTGTCGAAGACACCGCCTTCGACCAGGCGCATCTCGCGTCGGATCACGTTATCGCGCGTCGTCGTGTTGCCGGTGAACGTGATGCGGTTGACGAAGTACTGAGGCCCCTCGGTGATCTGCATCATGACGTCGACGCTCGGCGTCTTGCTGGCCTCGGCCTTCGCCGTGGCGCGCGGCGCATCGGTGCCAGGCGTCGCCGTCGCCAGGGCGGCCGGCACCAGCGCCGCGAGCATCGTCTCAGGATTGCTCGGGTCGTCGCTGAACTTGAGCACCGGGAACGGAGTGAACTCCATGTAACCCCGGCTGCCGTAGATTTCCTGCGCCTTCTTGTTGCCGTCTTGCAGCTTCTTGCGGTTGTACCACTCGTCGGGGTCGATCTTATACAGCGTCCGCAGACCCTGACTTTGGACCAGCTTGTTTCCCTCGAACGACAGCTGGCCCATCTTGTAGCGATGCCCTTCCGTCACCGGAATGCGCAGCTCCACCCACCGTGACTTGCCGTCCTTCGAGTCCTCCACCACCTTGATTTCGGGGTTGCCAACCCGCGCCTGCGGATAACCCTGGTTCTGGTAATACTCGACGACCTTCGCCGCGTCCTCTTCGAATTCGGCCTCCTTGTAGGTGCCGCCACCGGTGATGAAGCCCAGCAAGCCTTTCGGCTTGTTCTCTTTCATTTTTTTCTGGAGCTTGCCATCGCTGATCGCCTGATTCCCGGCGAAGTCGACACTGCGGATCTTGATCTTCGGACCCTCGCCGACCGAGAACGTCACGTTCACCAGCTTGGGACCGCCGGCAACCGGCGTGACCTTATGGCCGATCTCGGCGTTGGTGAATCCTTTCTCCGCCATCAGCTCTCTCAGCGTCGTCTTGACCCGGCGAATGGCGCCCTCGTCGAGGAACGAGTCGAGACGCATCTCGATGTTCTTGTCGCGCAGCTTCTGATCGATGTCGGTGCGCTTGATGATGCTGATCGACTCGCCTTTGCTATCGCGGTAGTCGACGATCTTGACCCGCTCGCGCTCCTCCATGTGGTAGACGATCATCACGCCGACGGTCCCGTTCGGGAACGTGTGCTCGGTCTTTTCAATCTTGAGGTCGTCGAGGAAGTTGGTCGCCCACAGCGACTTGAAATCCGCCCGCATCGTGTCCTCGACCTTGTCGTCGTAGCTGACGAAGATGCCTTCGGACGGCTTGCTGACGAGATCCTTAATCTTGGTCCAGTAGAGATACGTGTCGCTCTCGATCGTTGGCGTGCCGCCCTGGCTGGCGAAACAGGGCTCCCAAATCCAGACGAAGGGCGGAGAGCCTGCCGGCGGGAGGGCCCTGGGGGCTCCGACTTCGGTGCCGCACGCCGTCTTGTCGATGGCGACCGGTTCTGCGGCTTGCGGTTGATTGGCCGGATTCTGGGGCGCCGGCGCCGGCGCTGCCTGCGCCATCGCCACGGCTGGAGCCGCCCCCGCGAGTACCGACGCAAGTAACAGTCGGAAAAGGATCTTCATCATCAATGCACGCAGCGGAAATACCTTAGCTTACTGGATTTAGGACGTGCGAGGCGAGGGATTGGCCGGGGATGTGCCGGGGGAGGACGGAGCTGATTCGAACGCTGCGACGCCGGGCCTCACAACAAGGCCCGGCCTACACGTCCGCTGACTACGCCAGGCGTCGTCCGGCAGTAAGTTCCCCCACGGGGCGATAGGCGAGTTGACCGCCGTCGAGATAGACCTCGACCTCGCCGTCGCGGAGGTTGCCTCGAATCAGCTCTTCCGAGAGTGGATCCTCGACGTATCGCTGAATCGCGCGGCGCAGCGGACGCGCCCCGTACGAGCGGTCCTTGCACGTGACGTCGATGATCCAGTCAATCACGTCGTTGGTCAGCCCAATCTTCATGCGCCGATCAACCAGGTTGCCGTTCAGCTGATCGATCAGCAGGCCCATGATCCGACGCAGGTCCTCGTCGGAGAGCGCGTCGAAGACGATGATCTCGTCGATACGATTGATGAACTCGGGGTTGAAGGTGCGCTTCACCTCGCCGAGCACCATGTCGCTGACGTTCTTGTCGACGATGCCGGTATCGCTGGCCTGGAACCCGAGCGACGACTTCTTCTGAATGAAGCGCGCGCCGATGTTCGAGGTCATGATGATGATCGTGTTCTTGAAGTTCACACGATTCCCGAGCCCGTCGGTGAGATGGCCGTCTTCGAACACCTGCAGCAGGATGTTGAAGATGTCGGGATGCGCCTTCTCGATCTCATCGAGCAGCACCACGGAGTACGGATTGCGCTTCACTTTCTCCGTGAGCTGACCGCCTTCTTCGTGCCCGACGTATCCCGGCGGCGAGCCAATCAGCTTCGACACCGAGTGCTTCTCCATGTACTCGGACATGTCGAAGCGAATCAGCGCATGATCGCTGCCGAACAGGAAGTTGGCCAGCGCGCGCGCGAGCTCGGTTTTGCCGACGCCGGTCGGGCCGAGGAAGATGAAGCTGCCGACCGGCCGGTTCGGATTCTTCAGGCCGGCGCGTGAGCGGCGGATCGCGCGCGAGATCGCGGAGATCGCCTTCTCCTGGCTGATGACGCGGCGGTGCAGGTCGGCTTCCATGCGCAGCAACCGGTCGCCTTCGTCCTGGTTGATCGACGCGATCGGCACACCGGTCCACTTCGACACGACTTCGTCGATGTCGGTCTTGCTGACGACGACGCGGCGGGTGCTCGACTTGACGTCGAAGCGCTCGCGCGTGAGCTGCAGACTCTCGCGGGCGGAGACTTCCTGCTCGCGGTAGTACTGCGCCTTCTCGAAGTCCTTCTGCGAGACCGCGTTCTCCATCTGCTCGACGGCGACGCGGATGCTCTTGTTGATCTCGCCGAACTCCTCGCTGTAGCCCGCTTCCTTCAACTTGGCGCGGGCGCCCGCCTCGTCCACCAGGTCGATCGCCTTGTCGGGCAGGAACCGGTCGGTGATGTAACGGCTCGACTGGTAGACCGCGGCCTCGATCGCCTCGGAGGTGTACTCGACGTGATGGAACTGCTCGTAGCGGTCCTTCACGCCCATGAGGATCTCGATCGTTTCCTTCTCGGCCGGCGGGTCGACCTTGATCGCCTGGAACCGGCGCTCGAGCGACCGGTCCTTCTCGATGTACTTGCGGTACTCGGCCGGCGTGGTCGCGCCGATGCAGCGGATCTCGCCGCGGGAGAGCGCCGGCTTCAAGATATTGGCCGCGTCGAGCGAACCCTCGGCCGATCCGGCTCCAACCAACGTGTGCAGCTCGTCGATGAACACGATGATGTTCGGGTTCTCGGTGAGCTCCTTCATGATCGCCTTGAGGCGCTCTTCGAACTGCCCGCGGTACTTCGTTCCGGCGACAATCAGCGAGATGTCGAGCGCCAGGATGCGCTTGTCGGCCAGGAAGTGCGGCACGTCGCCGTAGACGATCTTCTGGGCGAGCCCCTCGACGATCGCCGTCTTTCCGACACCCGGTTCGCCGATGAGGACGGCGTTGTTCTTGGTGCGGCGGCAGAGCACCTGCTGGACACGCTCCAGCTCGTAGTCGCGCCCTACGAGCGGATCGAGCTGGTTTTTCATCGCCGCTTCAGTCAGGTCGCGGCTGAATTCGGCGAGCAGCGGGGTCTCCTTCACCCGCGTCAGCGTCGTCTTTTCATTCAGCAGCTGAACGATGTCCTCACGCACGGTGTGGAGGCGCATCCCCTTTTCCATCAGGATGGACGCGGCGACGCTGCGCTCTTCCCGGAGGATGCCGAGCAGCAGGTGCTCGGTCCCGATGTAGTTGTGGAGCAGGCGGTCGGCCTCTTCGGCGGCGCACTGCAGCACGCGCTTGGTTTCAGCGCTGAAGGGAATCTCGACCGAAGTCGACACTTTCTCTCGGAAAACCGTGCGTCCTTCGATTTCCTTGCGAATATTCTCGAGCGAGAGATGCGACCGGGCAAAGATCCGGCTGGTAAGCCCTTTACCCTCGCGGATCAAGCCGAGGAGGAGGTGCTCGGTCTCAATCGAGATGCTTCCGAGCTGGCTGGCCTCATATCGGGCAAAGAAGAGAACCCGTCGCGCCCGTTCCGTGTAGCGTTCGAACATCCGGCCTGCCTAGGGTTAGAGGGCTGAGGGAGTCAGCACCTCATTGATAGCATTATAAGGCAAAGCTTCGGTGACACCAATGCCTCGTCACGCCTAAGTCCCACGTCTAGTTAGGTTTCGCCGCCTGCTTGGGGCAGATGCCTGCGACGTCACCCCCTGATCTCTTCGACGCCGTTTTCCCTTCCGGGGCTCCCAGCTACTTCGACGCTCACTTTACATATCGGCATCTACCGGTCACACCATGCGACCGTTTACGTGATGTGCCGACCGACCCACTTCGCAACCGTCTTCCCGGTCACCGCACGCGCCGCCACGGCGTCGTACGCCAGGAAATGTGACGATTCGCGGTGCAACGCGTGTGCCGCCGGGGTGGCGTACACCTCGTAGAGCACCCAGCGTGTCGGATCGTCGACGTGCTGACTGACATCGAAGCGCAGGCAGCCAGCGTCATGGGCCACGGATTCGCGGGCGTTGTGGAGTAAAGCCCGCTCAAACTCGGCGAGCATGTCCGGTCGAACGGTCACCTGGACCAAGACGATGTGCATGGTGTGACCTGCGGGAGTCAACGATCGGGAATCAGGGATGCGCGTGCAGCGTCCGGAGATCTGGATTCGAGATCCATGTTTCGGTGACTATACTTCGCTGTCTATGGAGACTATTGGATTCATCGGGCTCGGACTAATGGGCCGCCCGATGGCGAAGAATCTACTGAAGGCCGGTTACAAACTGATCGTCAACAGCCGCAGTCAGGGTCCTGTCGATGATCTCGTGGCGTCAGGAGCCCAACGGGCGATCACTCCCGCGGACGTCGCACGTGGCGCGACTCGCATCATCACGATGGTTCCCGACTCTCCGGACGTCGAGCTCGTGCTCGATGGACCGCAGGGCGTGTTCACGGCGGTCCAACCCGGGACGATCGTCATCGACATGAGCAGCATCGCGCCGATCGTCGCGCGCCGCCTCGCCTCCCAAGCGGCACAGCTGGGAGCAACGATGCTCGACGCGCCGGTCAGCGGTGGTGAGATCGGCGCGATCAATGGCACGCTGTCGATCATGGTGGGCGGCGACGCCGACGCGTTCGCGCGCATCAAGCCGATCCTCGACGTGATGGGGAATCCCGAGAAGGTCGTTTACATCGGCGAGTCGGGCGCGGGACAACTCTGCAAGCTGTGTAATCAGATGGTGATCGGCGGTACGCTCGCGGTCGTGGCGGAAGCGTTGGCACTGGCGCGCAAGGCCGGCGTCGACGCGGAGAAAGTTCGTGAGGCGTTGCTCGGAGGATTCGCGCAGAGCCGTGTGCTCGAGATCCACGGCGACCGCGCACTCAAGAACACCTACAAGCCGGGGTTCTACACGCACTTGTTCGCGAAGGACATGCGTAATGTCATCTCGACGCTCGCGGAGCACGAGACGCCGGCGCCGGTGACCGCTGTGGTCCAACAGCTTCTGCACGCCACGATGGCGGCTGGGCGTGGCAACGACGACAACTCGATCATGGCGAAGACCGTGTTCGAACTGGCTGGGTTGAAATGAGCGCCCGCCGAGCCTAACGAAGACGGCGCGGCGTCAGTGATCCGAAAAAGGCAACGCCGTTCTCGTTGACGAGGAGACACCAACATGACCTTCACACGTCACCCGCTCCTGGTTCTGCTCGCCACGGTGATCGTGCTGGCACCGCTCGGCGCGCGCGCGGAAGTCTCAAAGGTCACGATCGTCGCGCGGACGCCGGTGGCAAATGGCCAGACGTTCGGGAGCACCGGAGCGTACGAGAAGCTCACCGGCACGATCGAGTTCTCGCTCGATCCAGCCGATCGCCACAACACACGCATCGCCGATCTCGACAAGGCGCCACGCAGTGCGGATGGTCGTGTTCACTTCACGGCCGATCTCTATGTACTGCAGCCAGTCGATGCCGGTCGCGGCAACGGCGTCCTGCTCTTCGAGATCGCCAATCGTGGCCGCAAGGGGCTGCTCGGGCGTTTCAACCGCGCCGGTGGCAGTACGGATCCAACCGCGCCGGCGGATTTCGGCGACGGCTTCCTCATGCGCGAGGGCTACACCCTCGTGTGGGTCGGCTGGCAGTTCGACGTGACGCCGCCGTTGGTTCGCGTCGACGCGCCGGCAGCCGACGTGCAGGGCCGCATGCGCTTCTCGTTCATTCCCGACGGGCGTCAGAACGATGTCACGCCGGCCGATCTGCCGGGGTACCTGGCGGTCAACAGCACCGATCCGTCCGCGACCCTCACCGTTCGCGATCGGTTCTGGGGAACGCCGGCGGCGATCGCGCGCGACAAGTGGCAGGTCGTCACCGCCAACGGCCGGCCCCAGATTCATCTCGACGGCGGCTTCGAGCCAGGTCGCGTGTACGAGATCAACTACCCTGCGACCGGCGCCCGCGTAGCCGGGGTCGGTCTTGCCGCCACGCGAGATGCGGCGTCAGCGTTCATTCACCGCACCGATCTGCCGGTGAAAGGCCGCTATGCCTACATCTTCGGCGCCTCGCAGAGCGGGCGCTTCCTCCGCCAGTTCCTGCACGACGGTTTCAACGTGGACGAACGCGACCGTCGCGTGTTCGATCTCGTGTGGCCACACATCGCCGGCGGCGGCCTCGGCTCCTTCAACGAACGCTTCGCAGCTCCGGGTTATTCGTCGTTTCCCGCCACGCAGTTCCCGTTCACTGACCTCGAGCAGCGCGATGCCAGCGGCCAGCGCGACGGCATCCTCGTCGCCTACCGACCCGATCAGCAGCCGAAGGTGATCTACACCGACACGTCAGTGGAGTACTGGGGCCAGGGCCGCGCGGCCGCACTGACGCACACGACGATCGACGGCAAGCGGGACGCCGAGGTACCGGAGAACGTGCGCATCTACCTGCTCACGGGGACACAGCACGGCGAGGCGGCGTTCCCGCCATCGGGCGGTAACGGCCAGGCGCTGCCGAATCCGTCGCCGCAAGGCAACGTCATGCGGGCGCTGCTGCGAGCGGCGCACCAGTGGGTGACCGCCGCGACGAAACCACCCGACAGCCGCCATCCGCGACTGCGCGATCAGACGCTGGTCGCCGTCAACGCGGTGCGCTTCCCCGAGCTTCCCGGTATCAGCGACCCGCGCACGATCGAGGGTCCCGGTCAGATGCTGAACGGAAAGTTCGCGGCGCTCCCCTTCCTCGTGCCGCAGGTCGATCCCGACGGCAACGAGCTGGCGGGCATCCGTGTTCCGGAAGTCGCGGTCCCGTTGGCGACGACCACCGGCTGGAACTTCCGCGCCGAACGCATCGGCAACCCGTCGACGATCTACGCGCTGCTCGGCTCGTATATGCCGTTCCCGCGCACGCGCGCCGAGCGCGAGCTGAAGCATGATCCTCGTCCGTCGATCGCGGAACGCTACAAGGGTCGTGAGGACTACTTGCAGCGCATTCGCGCCGCGGCAGTCGATCTCGTGAAACAGCGATTTCTACTCGACGAGGACGTCGATAACACGATGCAGCGGGCCACGCGCCATTGGGATTGGGCGACGGGAGCGACTCAAACCAATTAGCCGCTCCAAGCAACGTCAGTGAGCGTTCCTATGCCGGATGGAGCTGCCCTTGCTCCATCCGCAGCACGCGATCGCAGGCGGCCGCGAGCCGCGGGTTGTGCGTCGCGATCACGGACGTGAGGCCTGACTCGGTGTGCATGCCTCGCAGCAGATCGTGGAGCGAGTCGGCCGTGCGCTCGTCGAGATCGCCGGTGGGCTCGTCGGCCAACAGGATCGCCGGGCTCATCGCCAGCGCGCGCGCCACGGCGACCCGCTGCTGCTCGCCGCCCGACATCATGCTCGGCCGATGATCGAGTCGATCTGCGAGCGAGACACGGGTCAGCAGCTCGGTGGCGCGCCGCCGCGACTCGCCAAGCGAGCGCCGGGCGATGCGCATCGGCATCTCGACGTTCTCGGTCGCGTCGAACTCCGACAGCAGATGGTGAAACTGAAACACGAAGCCGACGTTGCGATTGCGGAACTGCACCAGCGCGCCATCATCCAGAGCCGCGAGGTCGGTATCCGCCAGGTGAATCCTTCCGGAGTCGGCGCGATCGAGACCGCCGAGCAGGTGCAGCAGTGTGCTCTTCCCCACTCCGGACGCCCCAACGATAGCCACCATCTCGCCGTGATCGACGTGCAAGTCGAGGTCGCGCAGGATGTGCAGCCGCTGCGAACCCACCTGGTATGACTTGTTCAGGCCCGCGACGTCGATGTAGGACATCGCTCCTCAGTCGAACCGCAGCGCCTGGACCGGATCGAGACGCGACGCCTGGCGTGAGGGATAGATCGTCGCCAGGAAGCAGATCGCCACGGACGCGATGGCGACCACTGCGAGATCGAGTGGCAGCACGACGAACGGCACGTGCGACACCTGATAGACGTCCATCGGAATCTGAATCAGCTTGTAGGTATCGAGCACCCAGCACAGCGCGAGCCCGAGCGTCCCGCCGATGACCGTTCCGATGACGCCGATGACGAGTCCCTGCAGCATGAAGATCGCCATCACCCGCCGCGACGAAGTGCCCATCGTCTTGAGGATCGCGATGTCGCGGCTCTTCTGACGGACGAGCAGAATCAACGAGGAGATGATATTGAGCGCGCCGACGAACACGATCAGGCCGATCGTCGTCGAAATGGCCATCTTCTCAAGCCACAGCGCCGAGAACAGCGAGCGATTCAGCTCGGACCAGTCCTCGGCGGTGTAGTCCTTGCCAAGCGAATCGGAAATGCGCTGCGAGATCGCATGGGCATCGTAGATGTCGTGCACGCGCAGCTGGATCACGCCGGGCGTATCCGTGTTCAACAGCCGCTTGGCGAAGTCCAATGAGACGAAGCCGTACTGCGAGTCGAACTCGTACAAGCCGAGCGCGAAGATCCCGGCCACTTTCAGTGTGCGTTTCCGCGGCAGCATCCCCATCGGCGACAACGTCCCGTTCGGCGTGAGCAGATCGACTTGATCGCCGACGTGCACGTTGAGCTTCATCGCCAAATCGCGACCGAGGAGAATGCCGGGGCGATCGTCCTCTGCCCCAGACAGCGCCGACAGGCGCCCCTGCACCATGGTCCGGTCGATCTCGGTGACATGGGATTCGAGCGCCGGATCGACGCCCTTCACCGTGACGAACTCCTGCTCTCCGCCGGCTTCCACGATCGCCTTGCCCACAATCGCCGGGCCCGCGCCCTCGACGCCGGGCATGGCCAGCAGGCGCTCGACGTCGCGTTGATAGTCGGTGAACCCGGTCGGCTTCCAGACGTAAATGTGCGCGGTCGACCCCAGAATGCGGCTGCGAAGCTCCCCTTGCAGACCGGTCATGAGCCCAAGGGCGACGACCAGGGCCGCCACGCCGACGGCGACGCCGATGGTGGAGAAGAGCGAGACGCGCGAAATCGATGCGTGCTGACGCTGTGCCAGCAGATAACGGAGCGCGATGAAGAGCTCAAACGCCACGGTTGCGACCACTTATATCAGGAGTTGAGGTCCTCGTCCGGCCTTTCCAGAGTCTCGGTCTCTACCGAAAAGAGTCTTCCCATGCGCGGACTTGTTTTGCGACAGTGCGAAGATCCGGCCCAACTCAATGTGCCAACTTGGCACGGGTCACGCTAACACGGCGCTCCGTGCCCATTTCTGCACCCAAGACCAAAATCGTGGCAGCGTTCGGCAAGCGGCCAACTCCCTCCGACGCGTTGGGGGATGCCACCCTCGAGTTCGGCGCAGAGCCTGCCGTTGCCGTTAGAGATTCCGAGCCACGACCCCCTATTGCGCCCAACCGCAGGACGACCCAGGTTGTCGCCGCGGTGCTTCTGGTCGCCGCTATGGGTGCGGCCGTCTACTGGGCCGATCGGCTCAAGGTAGCGACCGCCCCGACGCCTTCCGGGAGCTTGAAGATTGAGACGGATCCACCAGGCGCCGAGGTCCGTATCGACGGCAACCTCCGGGGGACGACGCCGCTGTCCTTGAACCTGCCAACTGGTCAGTACAACGTGACCGTGCACCAGGGCACCAGTGTGAAGCAGCTCCCGGTTGCCGTCACGACCGGCGCAGTCACGGTGCATCACATCACGTGGACGGATGCGCCGGCGATTGCGGCGGGAAGCGGCAGCCTCAGCGTGACGACAGATCAACCTGGTGGTCAGGTCAGCATCGATGGTCACGACCACGGTGCGGCGCCGCTCACCGTGCGCAACCTGACACCAGGTGAACACCGGGTCGTGGTCAGGGGTGGCGGCAACACCTTTACGCGAACGGTGCAGATCGAACCCGGCGTCACGGCGTCGCTGGTGTTGAGTGCCGGCGGAGTCGCGCCGTGGGGCTGGGTGACGGTTGCGACGCCGATCGCGGTGCAGCTGTTCGAGGGCCAGCGTCTGATAGGCACGA
Source organism: Vicinamibacterales bacterium (assembly GCA_035649395.1). Classification (GTDB taxonomy): domain Bacteria; phylum Acidobacteriota; class Vicinamibacteria; order Vicinamibacterales; family UBA2999; genus Gp6-AA40. The sequence continues at coordinate 34,256 of DASRJR010000215.1, read as the reverse complement.
GCGACATCGAACGCATCATGCTACCGGGTGGCGAGCACCAGCTCGAGGTCGTTGCCGACCAGATCGGCTATCGCGCGACACAAAAGGTGCGGGTGATCGCAGGTCAAGCGACGAAGCTTGCGCTCGAGCTGCCGAATGCGGCGGTCAGTATCAACGCCGTGCCGTGGGCCGAAGTCTCGATTGATGGCAACCGCGTCGGAGAAACACCGCTGGGCAACCTGTCGATCGCCCCCGGTCCTCACGAAGTCGTGTTCCGGCACCCACAATTCGGCGAACGCCGGATGACCACGCTCGTCTCGCTCAAGGAGACGAATCGAATCTCCATGGACATGAGGTCGCGATGACGCGGACGCTTGCCATTCGTATGGGCCGCACACTCGCCGCTCTCGTGCTCAGCACCCTCAGCCTGGTGACAACCGCCGCCGCGCAGGAGCCATTGACGAAAGCCAAGGCGCTCTACGACTCGGCCGCATACGAGGATGCGCTGACCGTCCTGGCGAAAGTCGATCTCCCGGAAGCGCAGCAGTACCGGGCCCTTTGTCTGCTGGCGCTCGGCCGTTCCCAGGACGCCGCAGCGGTCGTCGAATACCTGCTCACCTCGCAGCCGCTGTACGAGGCATCGGCGCAGGATGCGCCCCCTCGGTTCGTGACCCTCGTCGCCGAAACCAAGCGCAAGCTGCTCCCCCAGCTCGCTCGTAAGGCGTTCACTGAAGGGCGCGATCAGTTCCGGAGCGGATCTCGCGAAACCGCACTCAAACAGTTCGAGCTGGTGATGACGCTCACGGCCGATCCGTCTTTCGTGCAGACGCCCGAGGTCGAGGATCTGCGGACGCTGGCGTCAGGCTTCATCGAGCTGGCGAAGGCCACGCCTGCGCCAGCACCACCCGCAGCGGCGACGAATGCGGCGGGCAGACCTTCGGCAACAACTGCGACGACCACGGCAGCGTTGAATGCGGCATCGCCGAGCGGCACTGCGGCGGCGACCGCGGCGCGAGGCACCGAGAAACCGCGAAACCTCGAGCCGCCAGAGATCGTGCAGCCGGTCGTCGTGAAGCAGTTCATTCCTCCCGTTCCCGCGGAGATCGGGACCCAGGGGAAACCGACGCTGTCGGTGCGCGTCCTGATCAGCCCCAATGGACGCGTCACGGATGCGTCGATCGAGCAGTCCGCACATCCCCTGTACGACCGCCTCGTGCTGCAAGCGTCTCGGGATTGGGTCTACGAGCCGGCCACGATGAACGGCCGCCCGGTGGTCTCTGAGAAGGTCGTCACGATCCAATTACGGTGACGGCGGGTCTGAAGACCCGCCTCTACGACGTCACGAAGCGAGCGTTGTAGAGGCGCGTCTTTAGACGCGCCGGACTGGGACCACAACTATCGCGGACGCATCAAGGGGAATAGAATCACGTCGCGGATCGAGGCACTGTTGGTGAGCAGCATCACCAGCCGATCGATCCCGATCCCTTCGCCGCCCGTCGGCGGCAAGCCGTACTCCAGCGCCCGAACGTAGTCCTCGTCCATCGCGTGGGCTTCTTCATCGCCTTTGGCACGCTGCGCGAGCTGCTGTTCGAACCGACGCCGCTGCTCGACCGGATCGTTCAGCTCGCTGAAGGCGTTGGCCACCTCGAAGCCGCCGATGTAGAGCTCGAATCGTTCCACCGTGTCGGGATCGTCGGGCTTCTGCTTGGACAACGGCGAGACGTCGGTCGGAAAGTCGTACACGAAGGTCGGAGCGATCAGGTCGTCTTCGCACAACGCTTCGAAGATCACCGCCGCGATCTTGCCGGCGCCATCCTCAGCCGCGATCTCGATGCCCAGTCGGCTGGCGAGCGACGCGGCATCTGCTCGATTGCGGAGCTCGTCTTCCCGGACCTCGGTTCCAAGCCGGCGCGAGGCGGCCGCACGCGCGCCCTCGCGAAGCGAGAGTCGTCGAAACGGCGGCGTCAACGAGATCGCATGCTCCCCGAACGTGATCTGATCGCTGCCGGTCGCCTTGAGCGACACCTCCTGCAGCATCGTCTCGGTCAGCGCCATCAGATCGTTGTAGTCGGCGTAGGTCCAATAGAACTCCAGCATCGTGAACTCAGGATTGTGCTGCGTCGAGATCCCCTCGTTCCTGAAGTTCCGGTTGATTTCGAACACCCGTTCGATGCCACCAACCGTCAGCCGTTTGAGATAGAGCTCCGGTGCGACACGCATGTAGAGCCGCATGTCGAGCGTGTTGTGATGCGTGACGAACGGCCGCGCGAGGGCGCCGCCGGCCATCGGCTGCATCATCGGCGTCTCGACTTCGAGGAAGCCGCGCACGATCAGAAATTCACGGATGGCGGTGACGATGCGGCTGCGCACCTCGAAGACGCGTCGCGAGTCCGGGTTGACGACCAGATCGAGATAGCGCTGCCGGTACCGCGTCTCGACGTCCTGAAGTCCATGCCACTTCTCCGGCAGCGGCAGCAAGCACTTGGCGAGGAACTCGAGTGACGAGGCCCAGATGGTGAACTCGTTCGTCTTGGTGCGGAAGAGACGCCCGCCAACGCCGACCCAATCGCCGAAATCGAGCAGCTTGTAGATCTGAAAATCGCGTTCGGGCAGCGAGTCCTGCCGCAGGTAGACTTGGATGCGCGCGTGCCCGTCGGACAGCTGGAGAAAGTTGGCCTTGCCGAAGCTGCGAATGGCGAGAATGCGCCCAGCCGTCCGCGTGTGGATCTGCATCGCCTCGAGGTCGTCGTGGTTGCGGCCGCCGTGCTCGGCGACAATCGCGTCGATCGAGGCTTCGGGGTTGTAGCGTCGCGGGTACGGATCCACCCCGAGCCGCTTCAGCGCATCGAGATTGGCTCGGCGCTGAATGACCTGATCAGATTCGCCTGTGCTCATTCACGTGCGCGTGTGCGACGGATTGCGTCGAGAATCCCGTTGATGAAACGCACCGAGTCGTCCGCGCTGAAGGCGCGGGCCAGCTCGAGTGCCTCGTTGATGACCACTTTCCCGGGTGTCTCCGGTTCGTAGAGAAACTCGTACACCGCCAGCCGGAGGATGAGCCGATCCATTACGTGCATGCGTTCGAGCCGCCAGTGATCGGCTGCCTCGACGATGAGCGGATCGATCTCCTCGAGATGCGCGGCGACGCCGTCCGCGAGACGCGTCGCAAACTCGCGGACTTCGTCCTCGGCCGGTGCGTCAACGGGGGCCTCGGTCCAGAACCGCTCGCGGACCTCGGCGATCGGGACTCGGCCGACTTCCCATTGATAGAGCATCTGCAGCGCGGCTTGCCGGGCTCGATGGCGCCGCTGTCCCGACGAACGCTCGGCGGCGCGTTCCGCTTCAACGTTCATGAAAGCCAGCCTCGCCAATGTGGCGCCAGAGTGTCGCCATTTCCACTGCAGCCATCGCCGCCTCACGGCCTTTGTTGTCGGGGCCGTCGACCGATCGCACGCGCGCCTGCTCCTCGTCGAGCGTCGTCAACAACCCGAACGCGATCGGGATTCCTGAACCAGTGCTGACGTCCATGATGCCGTGTGAGGCTGCGGCCGAGATGTACTCGAAATGCATCGTGTCGCCTTTGATCACGCAGCCCAGGCAGACGATGGCGTCGAACCGGCCCGTGTTCGCCAGGCGCTCGGCGGTGACGGGTATCTCGAACGCGCCAGGGACACGGACCAGCGTGATGTCGTCGTCACGGACGCCAGCCTCGGCCAGCGCCGTGCGCGCCCCGCGCAACAAACCGTCGGTGACCTCGGGATTGAAGCGGGACACGATGATCGCGAACCGGAAGCCGGGCGCAGTCGACGCACCCTGCAGCTCCATCATGCGTCGGCGACCTGCGCGTTCTCACACATCGGAGCGAAGCCAGAGTATACCCCACGCCCAGCACGCGACGACCGCGGTCAGGGCGCCACCGCTGTCAGCGAGCAGGTCGAGCACGTCAGCGTTGCGCCCCGGAACGAACCACTGGTGCACTTCATCGAAGGCGCCATACCCGATGGCGATCAGCAGCGCGAGCGTCGCGCCCCGGCGAGTGACGCGTGCGGGCAGGCCTCGATGCACCGCGCGAACGGCAAGCACGCCCAACACAAGGTACGCGGCGAAATGCAGCGTCTTGTCCGACGGTTTGGTCGGCAGCGGCGGCAGCGTCGAGAGACCCGACACAAAGAAGATGAGCGCCATGTAGGCAACGACCGGCGCCCATAAGAGAAAGCGTCGACTCACGACACCGCGATCAGAACGGCAGTGGATAGAGCAACCAGCCGATCGCCACACCGGCGCCGACGAAGCCGGCGAACATGCGCGCGCCGAACATCAGCTGCTCCCTGGGCTCGTCGCGCATCAGCGTCGCAAACACGGTCGACACGAACAGCGCGAAAACGACCATCAGACCAAGATGGCTGGTCATTTCCGTCCTTTCGCGATGTCGAACGCGTCGAGCACGACCAGCATGTTGAGCAGGCCCGCAACGATTACGAACGCGTTGCCGTACTCATACGTGATGGCGACGACACGACCCGCACCGGCGCCGATGCTCTTCGCAATGAAGTACGGCAGTCCGATGCCGAGGTCTGCCACGAACGCGAGAGCGACGAGCGGTTCGGATGGTTGAAATGGAAACAGCCGTCCTTCCAGCCACAGTCCGAAGACGAACATCGCGGTGAGCGCGATCAGGAACGTGATGCCCTTCTGCCGCCGGCCGAGCCAGATATGGCCAAGGCCTGGAACGATCCACGCCGCGGCGCAGATCAGATAGGTGGTGGTGGCGGGCTGGGCGCGGTCCGCCGTCGTGGCGCGCATGAGTCGTAGTGTACCTTAGCGAACGCGGTGACCACGAACGCGATCGCCACGCCAAACGGTACGCCGGCGAGGGCGCGCAGCTCGTTCGTCGGGAACCACAGGCCGAGCATTTCGAGCACGACCGTCACCACCGTTGGCAGCACAGCGACCGCGAGGATCGGGCGTATCCACCTCACCGTTCGCGTCGGCGCATGTATCGGAAGGCGCAGCGCCAGTGCAGCCACCGCTCCACCGGCTGCACCAGCATAGATGCCGACACAGCGTGCGCAGACCGCGAGCTGAGATCCACCAAGATGGAACGACCGCTCAGGGATTTGATGACAGACGAGAGATCCAGCGGCATAGACGACCGCCGACACCAGTGGCGGGAGCAGCGGCGCCGCGACAATCGCGGCGAGCCACAAGAGTGCCAGAAGCGGGATTGCCAGGAGCATCCCGCCAGATTCTATTCGTGGAGAGTCTAGTTGGTGCCGGCCATGCGGCTCATTCTGGCCGCCAGATACCCGGCGCGCGTCCGGGTTCTGATGCCGGGCCGATCCGTGACGCGGACGATCACGCGACGATAGGCGCCGTCGGCCTTCGGGTTCTTCGACGAGTACCCAAGCGCGTACTGCGTCGCGAGCTCCTGAGCGATTGCAGAGTAGACCGATGGGAGCTCGGTGACATCTGCCGGGAAGAACGACCTCGCCCCTGTTTCCTGCGAGAGCGCCTTCATCCCGAACTCCGACTGCGAGAAGTAGCTGTGCCCGCGCTGCGCGGCCTGCGTCACCAGGTATTTCGATCGCAGCATGATCGTGTAGATGCCAATGCCCGACTGCTTGGCCACGTCCATCAGGTCGTCGTAGGAGATGAGGCTGGCGGTGTCGTCCCCATCCGAGAGCACGACGATCGCCTGACGACGCACCTCGGCGACGTCGCGGCGCTGCTTGGCGAGCTCCTTCAGCGTCAGGTAGGCACCGTTATAGAGGGCGGTTCCACCTTTGGGCACCGTGCTCATGATTGCGGCGCGCGCGGCGTCGAAATCGTCGCCAAGCGGATACAACACCTTCGTCGCATCCTTGATGTCGACGATCAGCGCGCGGTCGCCCTGCCGCAGCGTCGACAGGAAGCCGACGGCGGCCCGCTGCACGAGCTGCATCTTTCCCGTCATGCTCGCAGACGTATCGAGCAGAATCGCAAGGTCGAGCGGCACTTCCGAGGCGCCGAAGAACGAGACGTCCTGTTGGATGCCATCCTCGAACACCGCGAAGTCGGATGGGTTGAGCCCGGCGACGTACTTCTGGTCGGCGTCGGTGACGACGACGTTCAGCGCCACGAGATCGACGTTGCTCCGAAATGTCGCGGTGTCAGCGCCACGACGTGTCGTGGCCGGCTGCTCGTGATCGGTGGTCGTGCTCGCGGCGACGGTGCTGACCTGCGGCACCTGCTGGTCGGCGCGCGTGGCAACCTGCGCACGCGCATCGATGGCAACAAGAGCACACGCAATCAGCAGAATCGATCGCCTCACGACAACCCCCCGCCCCTCTTCATCCGGGCTGATGCCAGTTTGTGCAAAGCGTGTGCCTGTGCGGACCGAAGTGGGAAACGCGATCGCAAACATGAAAACGTTAAGTAAATTGCGGAGTGCGGCGCGACTCCGGTGTCTGCCGGCGCTGCATGTAGACTCGGAGCGATGACAAAACGGTTAGTGACCGACACGGCCGGTGTCAATCGACCGGCGGTCGTCGGAATCGCATGCGTGTCTGCGGCGCTGTTGATGACAGAGCTTGCGCTGACGCGGATCTTCTCGGTGACGATGTACTACCACTTCGCTTTCCTCGCGATTTCGATCGCGCTGTTCGGCCTGAGCGCGAGCGGTGTGCTCGTGTTCGTGCTGCGAGATCGACTGGCCGGGATCGGTACACCGACACTGCTCGCCGCCTCAGCACTGCTGCACGGGGCGGCGACGCTCGTGGCGCTGGCTTTCCTCGTCCGTATTCGTGTCGGGCTGGACTACTCACCGGAAAACCTTTTCCTCATGCTTGCGATTTACGGACTTTCAGCCCTTCCCTTTCTGACCGGGGGCGCGGTCGTCTCGTTGTCGTTCGCGCGACTGTCGAGCCGCATCAACCTGCTCTACGCAGCCGATCTCCTTGGGGCGGCCACCGGATGCCTCCTGCTGATCCCTTTGCTCAATGTTCTGGGCGCGCCAGGCGTGGTGATGACCGCGGCAGGTCTCGCCATGGTGGCCGCATTGTGCTTTGCCCCCAGCCCCGCTCGTGTCGGCGTCGGACTCGGCGCGGTCGGCATGCTGGCGGTACCGTCGTGTGCACAGCTGGCCGGGCGTGCACCCTTTGCCGTTGCCGACACGAAGGGACATCAGGGCGATCGCGTGCTGTTCAGTAAGTGGAATTCGTTTTCCCGAGTCGCGGTCTACGACAGAGCGCACGGCGACTGGTCGCTGAGCCCGGCCTATACCGGGCCGAAGATCGATTCGCTCTTCATGGACATCGACTCGGCTGCGTCCACGCCGATCGTGAAGGGCACGAGCGACGCGGCGGCCGCGAACTCGATGAAGCACGAGCTCACGGCGATCGGCTACTACCTCGTCGAGAAGCCTCAGGGGTTTTCGGCTCTGGTCATCGGGCCGGGCGGCGGTCGCGATCTGCTCTCGGCGCTGGTGTTCGGGGCCACGCATATCGACGGCGTCGAGATCAACCCGATCATCGCTCGCGACGTGATGCTCGATCGCTTCCGCGACTATTCCGGCGGCATCTACACCGACCCGCACGTGACGATTCACGTCGACGACGGCCGCAGCTTCGTGCGTCGCAGCGTCATGAAGTACGACGTCATTCAAGCGTCACTGGTCGACACGTGGGCCGCGACCGCGGCGGGCGCCTACACGCTGACCGAGAACTCGCTCTACACCGTCGAGGCATTCGGCGAATACCTCGATCACCTGAGCGATCGTGGCGTGCTGACGATTACGCGATGGGTCTTCGACGGCCTGCGTCTGGTGTCGCTGGCGCAGGCCGCCTGCGCGGAGCGAGGACTCGACCCCGCGCGGCATCTCGCGATCGTGCGGCTCGATCGGGTGGCAACGTTTCTCTTGAAGAAGACTCCGTTCACCGACGCCCAATCAGCCATGCTCGTCACGCGCGCCGGCGAGCTGGGATTCACGGTGCTCTACGCACCAGGCGTCGACCCGCAGGCTTCGACGCCCGACCCGATCGAGATGGTGCGGACACGGACCAGTGCCGACGACTATCGAAAGCTCATTCTGGCCACGGATCGTGAGCAGTTCGTCGCGCGGTATCCGCTCGACATCCGTCCGACGACCGACGACCGGCCGTTCTTCTTCCACACCACGCGTCTGGCCGACCAGTTCGACGTCGCGTTCGGTCGCTCGATGCTGTTCGGAAACGGGCTCAGCGCGCTGCTGACGCTCTTCGGAATCTCAGCGGCGCTCGTGCTGCTCTTCATCATCGGACCGCTGCTCGTCGTCGTCCGCCAGCCGGGGACCGGATGGCCGGCCTGGCTCGCCTACTTCGGCGCGCTGGGCGCGGGATTCATGCTGCTCGAGGTCGCGCTGCTCCAGCAGTTCGTGCTGCTGCTCGGCCACCCGGTCTACTCGCTGACCGTCACGCTGTTCTCACTGCTGCTCGGCACCGGGCTCGGTGCGCTCATGAGCCGTCACGTCACACCAGAGCGGGTCAAGGCGATCACGATGCGGGCAGTGCTGGCGGTCGCCGTGGTCTCGTTGCTGGCGCCGACACTCGTTCCCGCGCTCATCGACGTCGCCATTCCCTGGCCGCTCTGGCTGCGCATCATCACTGCCGTGGTGATCCTGCTTCCGCTCGGCTTCCTCCTGGGGATGCCGCTGCCGGGCGGCATGCGCCTGCTCGCGGCACATCGGCCGGAGATCATCCCGTGGGGCTGGGGGCTCAACGGCGCGTTCTCCGTCATTGGTGCCACGCTCGCCGTCTTCATCGCGATGAACTGGGGTTTCTCAACCGCGTTGGTAACGGCCGGGGCCGTGTATGTCGCGGCCGCCGGGACGCTTTCCACACGGTGACCAACGGGGGAAGGCGGAGTCCCGCTGTCCCCGTGTTCCTTCGTTCACCCCGCGTGCAGTACACTGCCGCAAACGAGGAGGCCTTCGATGGATCGCCGAACCTTTCTGACCGCCGGGCTCGGGGTACTGGTTAGCGCCGGGATCGCCAAGGCACACCACTCGACCGCCATGTACGACATGGCCAACCCGGTCACCGTCAAAGGCACCGTCAAACGGTTCGAGTGGACCAACCCGCACGCGTTCATCTTCCTCGAGGTCAAGGACGACAAAGGAGGCACCGCCGAGTGGGAAATCGAGCTGATGAGCCTCAATCACCTGCGCTCGTACGGATGGGTGCGAAACACGGTCAAGGTCGGCGACGTCATCGCGGCGACCGGCGGCGCTGCCAGGAGCGGCGCTCCGTCGATGATCGCCGGCGTCGTCGAGTTGCCTGACGGCAGGAAGATTCGGTCGTAGCGGAGGTCGCCATGTCAGCACAGATCGTCACGTGGCGCCGTACGCACGCGGTGCTCGGCTTCGTTGTCGCGCTGGTGGCCGTCGCCGCGGGACAGGTTCAGCCGGCAAAGCCGCCGGCCGGCGTGCAGGGTCCACTGCGCGGTGGTTACACAGAAGCCGGCACGTTGCCGGCCCGGATCCTGGACTTCAAGGCGGAGCCCGCATCGATCAAGCCCGGCGAATCGGTCACGCTGACGTGGGCGGTCGAGAACCCGCGGTCGACCACGATCTCGCCGACCGTTGGCCGCGCGGCGCCGCGCGGCGTACTGAAGGTCACACCGAAAGCGACGACGACGTACACGCTCACTGTGACGGGAACCAACGGCACCGTGACCAAGACAGTCACCGTCGCTGTTGCCGGAACGAAGGCTGTCGCGACCAGGGAAACGGAGCCCGCGGACATCTCAAAACAGCCGACGCCGCGAACGGCGGACGGCAAGCCCGATCTCACCGGCGTCTATGGATACGGTCAGGGAGCGGCGCGTGGCGCGCCTCCACCAGCGGCTGCCCCCGGCTCGCTGCCGCGGACACCGACGCTGAAACCAGGCGCCGAGAAATATCGCGTCGTGCGCGGACCGGAGGACACGGGGCTGTATTCCACCTGCACCCCACCCGGCGTCCCGCAGACCTTCATGGTGCCGTATTACGTCCAGTTCGTGCAGTCGCCGAAATACCTCATCATCCTGCACGAGTACCTGCACCTGTCGCGGACCATTCCACTCGACGGATCGCCTCACCCGTCCGACCCCGATCCGTTCTGGATGGGCCACTCGACCGGCAAATGGGAAGGCGACACGCTGGTCGTCGACTCGATCGGGTTCAAGGAGAGCGAGATCAACGGCTACAAGACCACCGAGTCCCTGCACGTCGTCGAGCGTATCCGCCGGCCGAATCTCGGCACGCTGGAGTACGAAGCGGTCATCGAGGATCCGAACGTCTTCGCGGGGCCGTGGCTCATCACGCGAACGTTTCCGTTGCTGCCGGAATACAACCGCGTCGACGAGTTCTTCTGTGAGAACAATCGCGATTACAAGCCGCTCTTCGGGAAGTAGTGTCGTTCATCCGTGTCCGACCTGAAACAACTCGTACGTGGGTGCACGTTCGACGATTTTCTTTTCACGCCCCAGTACAGCGTCATCGAACGGCGCGATCCGAACACGATCGATCTGTCGAGCCGTCTGTCCCAGCACTTGACGTTGCGGCGTCCGATTGTCTCCGCCAACATGGATACCGTGACGCGCGCCGACATGGCGATCGCGTTCGCGGAGGAAGGCGGGATCGGCATCATCGATCGCGGCTTCCGATCGGGGGACATCGCGCCACAGGTCCGTGAGGTCGAGCGCGTCAAACGGCGACAGCACGGCGTCATCCCCGATCCGTACACCATCAGGCCGAGCGCGCCGCTGACCGAAGCCATCGAAATCATGCGCCGGACGGGTGTCGGCACGCTGGTGGTCGTCGACGAGGGCCACCGCGTGGTCGGGTTGCTGACCACGCGCGATCTTCGGTTTGCCGGCAACGGCGGTACCGTCGCCGATCGGATGACGGCGCGCGATCGCCTGATCGTCAGTCCAGGCGGGATCGACAGCACCGCGGCGGAAGCCGCGATGCGAACGCACAAGATCAAGAAACTGCCGCTGGTCGATCGCGACGACCACCTTGCCGGCCTGATCACGGCGAAGGATCTGCTGCAACAGAAGCGTCTGCCGTTTGCGACGCGCGACAATCAGGGCCGTCTCCGCGTCGGCGCTGCGATCGGCGCGAAAGGTGACTACCTCGAGCGCGCCGCCGAGCTGCTGCGCGTCGGCGCCGACGTCATCGTCATCGACATTGCGCACGGCCACTCCGCGGTGATGGGCCGGGCCATCGAGTCGTTCCGGCGCCAGTTCGGCGACGCCGAGCTGATTGCCGGCAACGTCGCCACCGCCGAGGGCGCGCGGTTCCTCGTCGAACGCGGCGTCAACGGGATCAAGGTCGGGATCGGTCCGGGCGGCGGGTGCACGACGCGCCTCAACACGAACTTCGGCGTGCCGCAGGTCGAAGCACTGGTCGAGTGTCGAGGCGCCGCCGGCGACGTGCCGCTGATTGCAGACGGCGGGGTCAAACGCGACGGCGCGCTCGCCCAGGCGCTGCTGTTCGGCGGCGACACGGTAATGCTCGGCAGCGTGCTGGCAGGCACGCTCGAAACGCCGGGCGACACGGTGCAGAAACCGGTCGTGATCCCCGAGTCCCATAAGACCGTCAAGGTCCCGTTCAAGGTGTTCCGCGGCATGGCATCGCTGCAAGCCATCGTCGATCGACTCGACGTCGAGGACGCCGAAACATCCGACGTCGAGGCCCTCGGAGCGGAAGGGATGGAGATTAGCGTGCCGGCGCGCGGATCGGTTCGTCCCGTCTTCCGCGACATGCTGAAGCATCTGTGCTCGGCGATCAGCTACGGCGGGGCCGGCAGCCTCGCCGAGCTGAGACAGATGTTTCGGGAGAACCCCGAACGCTACGTGATCCGGCTCACGGAATCGAGCCGCCGCGAATCGTTCGATCGGTAAGGTCCGGCTGAGGCCAGGTCCGGCTGAAGCCGGACCCCACATCACGCCAACACCGATGCCGCGAGTTTCTTCAGATCGGCCTCGGGGCGTGGGCCCAGGTGGCTGATCACCTCGGCCGCCATCAGGCCGCCGAGGCGGCCGCACGTCACCAGGTCCAAGCCCTGCGTGTACCCGTACAGGAAGCCGCCCGCGTACGCATCGCCGGCTCCCGTCGTGTCGACGACCTTGACGCCTTTCTCGGCATCGATGATGTGCACCTCGTCGCCGTTCACGATCACGGAGCCCTTCTCGCTCCGGGTCAACGCCGCGATCTCGCAGTGCTTCCGCACGCGCTGCAACGCGTCGTCGAAGCGATCCACCTGGTACAGCGAGAGGATCTCGCTCTCGTTCGCGAACAGGATATCGACGTGCTTCTCGGCGAGCTCGAGGAATTCGTCCCGAAAGCGTGCCACGCAGAATGCATCCGAGAGCGTGAGCGAAACCTTCACGCCGGCCTGCTGTGCCTTGATCGCCGCGTCGCGCATCGCCTTCTTGGCGCGCGGCTGGTCCCAGAGGTACCCCTCGAGATAGACGACCTTCGACGACGTGATGTAGTCCATGTTCACGTCTTCGGGCCCGAGCTGTGTCGTCGCGCCGAGATAGGTCTGCATCGTCCGCTGCGCATCGGGCGTCACGAAGATCAAGCTGCGCGCCGTCGGCAGGCCGCCCTTCAGCGGTGGCGTGTCGTAGGTGACTCCGATCGCTCTGATGTCGTGCGTGAACACCTGGCCGAGCTGATCGTCGGCCACTTTGCCGATATAGGCGACACGACCGCCGAGCCCGGCGACGACCGCAGCAGTATTGCCAGCCGACCCACCCGACTTCTCTGTGCCAGGCCCCATCACGCTGTACAGCCGTTCGGCGGTTTCACCATCGATGAGCGACATCGCTCCCTTGGCAAGGTTGTGCCGAGCGAGCAACGCATCGTCCGCTCTGGCCAGGACATCGACAATGGCATTGCCGATCGCAGTGACGTCGAACCGTGGGCTGTTCATCAGAGGTCTCTATCCTTTCAATGAATTGAGGCAGGCGTCGCGCGATCAGACCTGCGCAAGGTACTTGCCGACGATCGGGGCGAGCTCCTCGCGTACCTGCGCGGGGATGCAGTCGGGACGCGTGATCAGCGCGTATTTGAGTGCCGACGCACACTCACACGTCCGTTCGTATGGCAGCCGCTCGACCGCCCCGGCGATGATCTGCTGCGCCGTCTTTGCGTTCTGCGTCAGGTTCGCGATGATCATCTCGACCGTCACGTGGTCGTGGTCGGGATGCCAGCAGTCGTAGTCGGTCACGAGCGCGATGGTCGCGTAACAGATCTCCGCTTCGCGCGCGAGCTTCGCCTCCTGCAGGTTCGTCATGCCGATGATGTCGGCGCCCCACGAGCGGTACAGCCGGGATTCGGCCAGGGTCGAGAACTGCGGCCCCTCCATGCATACATAGGTGCCGCCCTTGTGCACGTTGGCGCCGGCGCGGCGGCCGCTCTCGTACGCGATCTCACTGAGGTGGCGGCAAATCGGATGCGCGAAGGCGACGTGCGCGACCAGCCCGCGGCCGAAGAACGTGCTGATACGTCCCTTCGTCCGATCGATGAACTGGTCCGGCATCACGATGTCGAGCGGCGGCAGTTCCTCTTTCAAGCTGCCGACGGCGCTGGCCGAGAGCAGGTACTCGACGCCGAGCATCTTCATGCCGAAGATATTGGCGCGGTAGTTGAGCTCCGACGGCGACAGCCGATGGCCGGCGCCGTGTCGGGAGAGGAACGCCACGCGCTTGCCGCGCAGCGTGCCGAGCAGATAGGGCCCGCTCGGCTCGCCGAATGGTGTCGTGAATGTGACTTCGCTGCGGTCGGTGACGTCGGCCATGTCGTACAGACCGCTGCCGCCGATGATGCCGATGTGAACGTGTTCCATTGCGCTCCGGGCTGAATGCGTGCCGGTCCGGCTCAAGCCGGACGCTACGAACAGGCTTTAGGAGTTTACAGCACTTGTTCGACCGAGCGTCTTCCCTGCGCGTCTTCCCTGATGTAGCCGGCGGCGACATGCGGGTCGTGCTCGAAGAACACCAAGTACTGACGATCGATCGCCTCTCGAATGAAGCGCTTCTTGAACATCAGGGTGTCGACCGGGAACAGGTCGTATCCCATGATCCACGGGTCTGACAGGTGGGCCGTCGTCGGAATGAGATCGGCGACGAACACCGCGGTCTTCCCGCCGGATTCCAAGAAGACGATCTGGTGCTGGCCGGTATGCCCACCGGTGCGGACGACACGGACCCCTGGCGTGATGACCCGATCGTCTGGATAGAAATCGACCACACCGGCTTCTTTCAGCGGCACGAAGTCCTCTTGCAGATAGCTCGCGCGATTGCGCTCGTGCGGATGCGTCGCGTCCTCCCACTCCGCGGCGCGAATCAAGTAGCGCGCGCGTGAGAAGCGCGGCTGCACCACGTCGCCGACTCGCGTCGTGGCGCCGCCGAAGTGGTCGAAGTGCAGATGCGTCGCCAGCGCAACGTCGATCGCGTTCGAATCGAGGCCAACCTGCGCGAGCGCATGCTCGAGATGGTGTCTGCGGTCGAGTGCGTAGATGTCGATCAGCTTCGGCCCCATCTTGTCGCCCGCTCCGCAGTCGACGATCAGTCGCCCCCATGACGCTTCGACCAGCAACGGCCGCATCGCCAGTTGAATGCGGTTCCGATCGTCAGGAGGCGCGACTCTTTCCCAGAGTGGGCGCGGCACGGTGCCGAACATCGCACCGCCGTCGAGCCGGAAGCCGCCGTCGTGGAGCGACGTCAGCCGCAGGTCGCCGAGCACGTGGCTCTTGACGACGAGCGTCGGACCGCGGCGCGCCGGCTGCTTCAACTCGACGAGGACGCCGTCGGCCGCCGAGGGATGAATGAACGCGACCAGCGCACCCTCTGCACCGGGTCTCGGCTGCTCGTCCACTAATCGGACGCCGTGCGTCTTCACGTGCTCGAGCGCAGCGTGAATGTCGTCGACGCGCAGCGTGATGTGGTGGATCCCCGGACCGCGTTTGTCGATGAATCGCGCAATCGGCGATTCCGGAGAGGTCGCTTCCAATAACTCGAGGGCCGCGCCACCGGCCGGAAGAAAGCGCGCGCGCACGTGCTGTGACGCGACGTCTTCGGGATCCTCCACCTCGAAGCCGAGCGCGTCGCGATAGAACGCGAGAACTCTGTGCACGTCGCGAACGGCGATGCCCACGTGATCGAGCGTGGCCTTCACGACCTCTGAACCTTGAACCTTGAATCGTGCACTGGGAGCATGCCGCTCACCAGACGCTCGACGGCGGCGTACGGGTCCAGTTCACGCGCCACCACGGCATCGACGAGCCGATCGATCTCGCCGACGGGCGAATGCTCCTCGACGCGCTGAACCAGCCGCTGCGAGAGCAACCGCCGTAGCCGCGCCGATTCACGGGCACGGCGGCGGGCGTCGCGTTCGGCTCCAGGCCGCTGCCTGAACCGTCCGATCTCTTCCCACAGCATCTCGATTCCAACGCCGTTCGTTGCCTCTGTCTTCACGATCGGCGGCCGCCAGTCGGACGGTCCGAAGGTCTTGAGCGATAGACTTGCCGCGATCGTGTGCACGACGTGGTCGGCCCCCTCCCGGTCCGCCTTGTTCACGACGAACACGTCAGCGATTTCCATGATCCCCGCTTTCATCGCCTGCACGTCGTCGCCGGCGCCCGGAACCAGCACGACGAGCGACACATCCGCGGTGCTGACGATGTCGACTTCGTCCTGACCGACGCCGACGGTCTCGACGATGATCACGTCTTTGCCGGATGCGTCGAGCACGGCGATCGCGTCGGCCGTCGCGCTGGCAAGACCGCCGAGGTGTCCGCGGGTCGCCATGCTCCTGATGAAGACGCCGGCGTCGCCCGCATGCGTGCTCATGCGGACGCGATCGCCGAGTACCGCGCCGCCGGTAAACGGACTCGTCGGATCGACGGCGATCACGCCGACCGTCAGCCCGGCGCGACGAACGACGGTCGTCAGACGATCGACGATCGTGCTCTTCCCCACTCCCGGCGCGCCGGTCACGCCAACCGTGTAGGCCTTGCCGGTATGAGGATAGAGGCGACCAATCAGTTGTGCGCCCGCGACGGCGTCGTTCTCGACGAGTGAGATGGCCCGCGCCACCGCGCGCTGATCGCCGGCCAGCACACCGTCGGGGACTGTAACGGGGTCCCCCATTACGCCAGCAGCAGTTGTCGCGCGATGACGAGGCGCTGGATCTCGCTCGTGCCCTCGCCGATCGTCGTGAGCTTCACGTCGCGGAAGTACTTTTCGGCCGGGTAGTCCTTCACGAAACCGTAGCCGCCGTGAATCTGCACGCCATCCTCGGCGACGCGGACCGCCACTTCACTCGAATAGAGCTTGGCCATCGCCGCTTCGAGCGTGGTCCGCTCACCGGCATCCTTCATCGCCGCCGCTCGAAACGTGAGCAGACGCGCTGCCTCGATGCGCATCGCGCTGTCGACCAGCTTCGCGCGAATGCTTTGGAACGTGCCGATCGGCTGACCGAACTGCCGTCGCTCAAAGGCGTAGTGCCGTGCCGCTTCGTACGCACCTTGCGCCAGACCGACGGCGAGGGCGGCGATGCCGATGCGCCCGGCATCGAGCACCTGCAGGGCGTTGATGAAACCCTGCCCCTCGACGCCGAGCAGGTGATCGGCCGGCACGCGGCACTGTTCGAGGACGACCTCGCTCGTCTCGCTCGACCGCATCCCGAGCTTGTTTTCCTTCTTGCCCGCACGCAGACCCGGGTTGCCGCGCTCGACGATGAACGCAGAGATGCCACGGCTCCCCTTCGTGCGACTGGTGACCGCCATGACGACCATGACGTCGCCCGTGCGCCCGTGCGTGATGAACTGCTTCGTGCCGTTGATCACCCAGCCGTCGCCGTCGCGAACGGCCGTCGTGCGCATCGAGGCGGCGTCGCTGCCAGCGGTCGACTCGGTCAACGCCCACGCGGCGAGTTGGCGTCCACTGGCAAGCGGCACCAGATACTTCTGCTTCTGTGCCTCGTTCCCGAACATGAAGATGTGCGACGCGCCAAGGCCGTTGTGAGCAGCGACCGAGAGACACACCGACGGATCGACACGCGCAAGCTCTTCGATGCAGATGCAGTAATCCACGGCCGACATCGCCGCGCCGCCATACGATTCGGGAAACTGGATGCCCATCAGGCCCAGTTCGGCGCACTTGGAGAGCAGCGACGGCGGGAACTGTTGGGCCTCGTCCCATTCCATGACGTGGGGACGCAGTTCAGCTTCCGCGAATTCGCGA
Source organism: Vicinamibacterales bacterium (assembly GCA_035649395.1). GTDB lineage: Bacteria > Acidobacteriota > Vicinamibacteria > Vicinamibacterales > UBA2999 > Gp6-AA40. Next base: position 17,027 of record DASRJR010000215.1, on the reverse strand, counting down.
ATGCTGCGGCGTAACAGGTCCTGCTCAGTGGTGAATGCGACGTCCATCGATGACTGAGGGCCGCCTAAAGGCGGCCCGACAGTAAGGCACGAGGATCGTATCATTCGATATGCGACTCGTCCGACCGCTTCTTGTTGTCGTCCTCCTGCTGGCGAGCTCATCTTCCGCCTGGGCGGACGCGACGCTCTTCATCGGCACATCGACGACGCCATCCAATCGCGCCGCGCGCGGATTCGCCTTCGGCGCGGGGCTGCTCGTCATCGGCTTCGAATTCGAATACTCAGACAGCCGCGAAGATGAAACCGAGGGTGCGCCATCGCTGCGAACGGGGATGGGCAACGTGCTCGTGCAGTCGCCGATCGCGGTTTTCGGTATGCAGCCGTACTTCACGACCGGAGCCGGCGTGTATCGAGAACGACTCGGCGACCTCTCTGATACGAGCTTCGGCGCGAATACCGGAGGCGGCGCGAAGATCAGGCTGCTTGGCCCGCTGCGAGCGCGCGTCGACTACCGAGTGTTCACCCTCAGAGGCGATCCACTCTTCTCGACGGTCCACCGCGTCTACGTCGGCGCCAATCTGAAGTTCTAGGCCGGGCGTTCAGGGCTTCGCTTTCACCGGCTCCAGCGGCGGTGGCGGTACTGGCTTGACCGGTGTCATGTTCAACAAGCTGCCGCCGCCCGACAAGGAGTCTCGATACAGTTTAAAGATCTGCTCCGCCTGTTCGGGGGGGTACGCATTCGCCAGGATCTGGCCGATGCCGTAGTCCGCGCCGACTACCGTGGGATCGAACAGATACACGTAGATCACCGACCCCTGCACGCTCTCGGTCGCTTTGAAGATGCGCCACCCGGCGGCCTGGCCACGGACGCGTTCGTCGGTCGACTTCTCGAGCGCCGCCTGCAAGTACGCCATGACCTTCTCGAAATCGGCGACGCGCTCCGGTCGCACGGTGTTGAACAGCAGGCCGGCCGGGGCGGTGAACGTACGGCTCTGCGTAGGCGTCTGCGCTGGCGGCGCGCCCGGTTGACCAGGCGCCGCCGGGGCGGGCTGTGTGGGCGCGGGCTGTGCTGGTGCGGGCTTCGCGCCAGCGGGCGCTGCCGGCTGCTGCTGCGACGCGACGAGCGTCGCACACGTCGCACACACGATGATGGCGGAGAGGACGACCGGCCGAGGCATCAAATTCCCCCTGCACGAAAAAAGAGCCACGAACGGCCTATGCCGCCCGTGGCTCTTGATTCTATGCGCTCGCACCCGCGTCGGCTCGACGCGACGAGGGACGAGGCTTACTTCGACAGGTCCGCCGCGATGGTCCCGCTCGACACACCCAGGTTGGCCGCAAACGCCGCCTTGTACATGTCGTACAGCGTTCGCTGTTCCATTGGATCCGTGATCGAGGCGTAAAGCACCTGGAGGATGTTGTAGTCGGCGCCGGGCACCGGGTTGATGACGTGGGTGAAGATGATATTGCCGTCGGGCATAGGCTTGGAGCTGCGCATCACCTTCCAGCCGGCGAGCTGCTTCTTCGCTTCCGGCGCTTCCGACTTGCTCAGCACCTCTTTCACCTTCGCGAGGATCTTCTCGTATTCGCCCGTCTTATCCGGACGGATCGCCACGCTCCACAGCGCGAGGTCGCCGTCCAGCGTGAACTTCTGAGGCGCCGCTCCCTGAGCAAACGCGTGCGGCGAAAACGCCGGCAACATGAGAATCGCGCCAGCCAATAACACTCCGGACAGTCGTCGCATCGTCGAGCCTCCTCGGATAGCCGGTCATCACACCCCGTTCGCGCAAGCCATCGACGGGGACCCCCGCGAATCCAACTCCACCGCGCAACCTGCGCGGCGGAGACCCCGCATGCTAGCGTACGGACGAGTTTATGAAAACGGTCATGACCTCGTGAGCAAGAAGCATTCCTGCCCGCGTCAGGCGCATGCGGCCGCCATCATAGATCAAGAGACCGCCTTCCACGAACGGTTGGAGTTCGCCGCCATACTCGGCCCGCACATCCACGGCATACCGTGATTTGACCTCTGTCAGGTCGAGGCCCCGGCAGAGCCGCAGTCCGGTGAACAGCGCCTCCTCGACCCGCTCCTGCGCCGTGAGCTCGCGCCGCTCCGCGGCCATCTGTCCTCTATCAGCCACGCGCGCGATGTACTCCGTTGTGGAGGAAACATTCTTCTCACGGACGCCATTCCTCGTCGAATGCGCCCCGCAGCCGAATCCAAGCCACTCCCCGTCGGTCCAGTATTTGAGATTGTGCCGCGATTCACGACCCGGGCGAGCCACGTTGGAAATCTCGTATTGGGCGTAGCCCGCCGCGTCGAGCCGTTCCATCGCCTGCAGGTACATGTCCGCGGCGTCGTCGTCGGGGGCGAGCGACCATTTGGCCCGGGCCATCGCATCGCGCAGCGGTGCGTTCGGGTAGATCTCGAGCAGATAGAGGGAGGCGTGGTCCGGCGACAGCTCGATCAGCCCCTCGACCGAGGCGAGCCAGTCGGGCAGGGACTGCTGCGGCAGCCACATCATCAGGTCGAGCGAGATGTTGTCGAACCCGGCCCGTCGCGCCTGGCGAAACGCGTCCCGAGCCCGAGCGGCCGAGTGCAGCCGGCTGAGACGCAGCAGTTCCTCATCACGAAACGACTGAACACCGAAGCTCAATCGATTCACGCCGGCGCGTCGGAAGCCAGCCAGCCGCTCGTCGCTTACGGTCTCGGGGTTGGCCTCGAGCGTGATCTCGGCGTCGGGGCTCAGGGCGAACCCAGCGCGGCACGCTTCAATGAGGTCCGCGATCTCCGTCGGTTCCAACAACGACGGCGTCCCCCCGCCAAAGAACACCGTATCAGCGGACGCTCCGTCGGCTCGCTGGTGAATCTCCTCTCTGAGCGCAGCAACATACTGCTGCTTCAGTTCAGCGTCGAACAGACCTCGATTGAAGTTGCAGTAGTTGCAGATCGCGGAGCAGAAGGGAATGTGGAGGTAGAGGCCTAACGACATGTAATGCAGAATGCAGAATTACTACGTTCCCGCCCTCCCGCCCGACCACTTCAGGTCAACTTTCTCTTTGGGTGCTTTCATCTGCGCCCGCGCCTGGCCCTGCGACCGCGCCGGTAGCTTGCGTCGCGGCTGCGCCTTCCACAGCTTGTATAAGTCTTCGGCACCGCCATTGGGCGGGAGGTTCCGGTAGTCGGGACCGTCGTACTCGAGGAACTCACACATCTCGCGCAAACGGGAGTGGAGGCGAAAACCGACCCGGACAAGCAGCGAGTTCAACTCGCCCTCATCGGGCACGTCTTCGTAGTTCGACGTGAAGATCGTCGGCCGCCGCTCGTTGTACCGCGTGTTCACGATCGAGCTCATCGTCTCTTCGACCCAGTCCGTCAGACGTTCGGCGCCAAGATCGTCGAGCACGAGCAGCTCCGCTTCCATCACCGGCCGAATCACATCCATTTCGGCGGTATGTGTCACAGGGTTGTAGGTGCTCCTAATATCGCGCAGCAGTGCCCGGGTGTCGTAGTACATGCCGCGTGCACCGGTGCGGCGTACGACGTCGCGCAAAACCGCGACGGCGATGTGGGTCTTGCCGATGCCGGGCGGACCGATGAGCATCATCCCTTTCTCGACGACGGGAAAGGACTCGCAGAAGCGGCGCGCCGATGCGACCGCACGGAGCAGCTCCTCGTTCTGATACGTGACGAAGCTATCGAGTGTGCAGCGCTGATATCGAGGAGGGATACGCGCATCGCGGAGCCGTTGATCGACGGTGCGATCTCGGACGCAATCGCAACGCGTGACTCGCGACACGCCGTTCAGCTCGATCGTCTTCCATCCACTGTCGTCGCAGAGCGGGCAGGCCACACATCATGTTAACTCCTAACGCGGTGCACGGAGATCCCGAGCAACCCCTCGAAGGCGATTCCAAAAACATCTGGTCGAATGACAGAAGTGTGTGGTCGCTCGTGCGTCACACTCGAAAATCTTCGCGATCGTGATCGGCACGCACGTTGCCTCTCGATGCGAGATGCGATCGAGATCCTCGCGACAGCTCTGCGCGGTCCTCGCCCTCGCCGCGGGCGCGACTGTCACCGTAGTCGGCGCAACGCTCAACGGCGCCCTGCCCCAGCCGCTGCCGCTCTTCCCTCGCGACAACTGGTGGAACGTCGACGTCTCGGCGGCACCGGTCGACGCGGCATCCGCCAACTACATTACGTTCATCAACAACGGCTCGACCCGCCGGCTTCATCCCGATTTCGGCGGCGAAGCATCACCCGGCAGCGTCGAGATCTACGGCTTTCCGTACATCGTGGTCGATGGATCGCAGCCAAAGAAAACGGTGCAGTTTCAGTACGTCGACGAAAGCGACGGCGTGGATCACTCCACGAATCGCAGCTATGCCTTCTATCCCATTCCTGATGAGGCGATCGCGCAGGCGCACTGGATCGAAGGTGGTGAACCGGGCAACATCGATCGACGCAGCGGCAGCGATCGACACATGTTGATCGTCGATCGCGACAACCGTCATCTCTACGAGCTGTACAACGTGTTCTTCGACGGGACGACGTGGCGGGCCGGGTCCGGCGCGTTCTTCGATCTCGACACCAACACCCGTCGTCCGGACGGCTGGACGTCGGCGGACGCCGCCGGACTCGCGATTCTGCCCGGCCTGGTGCGCCATGACGAGGCGTTTGGCACCGCCGAGATCATGCACGCGTTCCGCGTGACCGTGCGTGCGACGAACGGGTACGTGTATCCGGCCTCACACCGCGCCGGATCAACTTCCGGGGCTCTGCCAATGGGGGCGCGGCTCCGGCTCAAGGCCTCGAAAGACCTGTCGGGATTCAGGCCGGAACTCCAGCGGATCTTCCGTGCGATGCAGCGCTACGGCCTGATCGTGGCGGACAACGGATCGGACATGTACATCAGCGGGGCCTTCGACACTCGCTGGGACAACGGCATCCTCAATCCCGCGTTCGCCGCCCTGACGGCCAGCGACTTCGAGGTGATCCAACTCGGGTGGCGTCCGCAAGGCGCGCTCCCAGGCCCGGTCAGTGGGTTGCGCATCGTTCCCAGCTTGTAGAACGCCGAAGACTCCTAGCTGCTCGACTTCCGCGTCGGCCTGCGCCCCCCGGCCTCGGGTTCCTCGACGGGTGGCGGCGTGCGGCGCACGAGGTCGGTCGGTGTTGACTTGACGAGCGCAGTGCCGAGACGCTGCTCCCAGTCGTCGATGCCACGGGCCAGCTCGCGCTTCACGTAGTCCATGAACTGATTGACCTCGCCTTGCATCTGCTCGATCTTGCGCCGCAGGTTCAAGATGATCTCGACGCCAGCGAGGTTGACGCCGAGATCGCGCGTCAGCGTCAGGATGGTCTCGAGCTGCTCCAGATCTTCTTCCGAGTACAGCCGGGTATTGCCCTCGGTGCGCGAGGGCTTGAGCAGCCCTTCGCGCTCGTACAGACGCAGCGTCTGCGGATGGATGTCGTACTTCTGCGACACCGCGCTGATCATGTAGTACGCCTTGCCACGTTCCGCCCGCTTCGCCATGCCTACTCCCGAACGCCTTCCGCGTTGAGGCGACCGAACTCGCGCAGCAGCTCCTTCGAGCGTTCATCGAGCACTTTCGGCAGCATGATGCGCACCTCGACGACGAGATCGCCACGCAGCCCGGTTCTCGTCGAGGGCGCACCACGCTCACGCAGGCGGAATCGCTGACCCGATTGCGTGCCGGGCGGTACGCGCAGGCGCGCGTCCCCTTCGAGCGTGCGCACGATGACCTTGGTCCCCAACGCCGCTTCGTGCACGGCAACGGGCACGATCATGTGAAGGTCGTCGCCCTCGCGGCGATACAGCGGGTGCGACGCCACCTTCGCCGTGACGTACAAATCGCCGGGCGCCCCGCCGCGCGTGCCGGCATGTCCCTTCCCCGGCACACGCAGGCGATCGCCGTCGGCGACGCCGCCCGGCACCCGCACGGTCACTGTTTCGCTTCGCGTCTCCACGCCAGTACCGCTGCAGGGATCGCACGGCCGCGGCATCTGCTGACCGGTGCCGCCGCACGACGTGCAGTTCCCCGAGAACACCATGTGCCCACGCACCGAACGCACCGAACCGGTTCCGTGGCACAGGTGGCACACGCCTGGGCTCATTCGCGTGCGGCCGCTGCCCGCGCAGGTCCGGCAAATCTCGCGGCGGGTGATGGTGACTGCTCGCTGGGTCCCGCTCAGCGCCTCCTCGAACGACACGGCCATCTCGGCGTGCAGGTCGGCGCCGCGCTGCGAGGTGTCGTTTCGCGCGCCGCGCTCGGTCAAGACTTCGGCGAAGAGATCACCGAACGTCGCGGAGTAGTCGACACCGCGCGTGGAGAAATCGAAGCCCTCGAATCCGCTGGGCCGCGCGGGCTGCGGATCCGGATGGCCCGCGTCGTACTTGGAGCGCCGCGCCGGATCGATCAGGGTCTCGTACGCCTCCAGGATCTGCCGGAACCGTGCTTCGGCCGTGCGGTCACCCGGATTGATGTCCGGATGAAACCGGCGCGCAAGACGTCGGTACGCCCGCTTGATCTCGGACTCCGACGCGCCGTGCTCGATTCCCAGAACGATGTACAGATCCATGGGTGGATTGCGGCCGCCTCAAGGCGGCCCCTACGTTCTATTTGTCATCCACGACTTCAGCGTCGATGACGTCCCCCTGCCCCTGCGAACCTGTTGAACCCGATGCACCGCCAGCACGGGGACCGTCTGAACCTTCTGCCCCGCCCGAACCCTCTCCACCCGCTGAACTCGTTGGGCCTGCTCCCGCGCCCGTGCTTCTGTAAATCGCCTCAGCCGCTCGGTGCTGGGTCTGAGTGAGCAGATCCATCGCGCGGTCGATCGCCGCAGCATCGTTGGAGCTGATGGCTGATTTCAGCCCTTCGACGGCGGTCTCCACAGCGGACTTGTCGGAGGCAGGAAGCTTGTCACCCGTCTCACGCAGCATCTTCTCCGCCGCGTACACCGCCTGGTCGGCGCGGTTGCGTGTCTCGATCTCCTGACGCCGCTTCTTGTCCTCTTCGGAGTGGGATTCGGCGTCCTTCATCATCCGGTCGACCTCGTCCTTCGAGAGGCCGCTCGAGGCGGTGATGGTGATCTTCTGCTCCTTGCCGGTGCCGAGATCCTTGGCCGAGACGTTGACGATGCCGTTGGCGTCGATGTCGAAGGTGACTTCGATCTGCGGCACGCCCCGCGGCGCCGCCGGGATACCGATCAACTGAAAGCGACCGAGCGTGCGGTTGTCGCGTGCGAGCGGACGCTCCCCCTGCAGCACGTGCACCTCGACGCTGGTCTGGTTGTCGGCCGCCGTCGAGAACGTTTCGCTCTTGCGCGTGGGGATCGTCGTGTTGCGTCCGATCAACGTCGTCAACACACCACCGAGGGTCTCAATGCCGAGCGACAGCGGCGTGACGTCGAGCAGCAGCAGGTCTTTCACCTCGCCGGCGAGCACGCCTGCTTGAATCGCGGCGCCGACCGCCACGACCTCGTCCGGATTCACGCCCTTGTGCGGGTCCTTGCCAAACGCGTCCTTGACGATCTGCTGCACGCGCGGAATGCGCGTCGAGCCTCCGACGAGGACGACTTCGTCGATCTTCCGCGGATCGACACCGGCATCCGACAAGGCCTGCTTCGTCGGGCCGACCGTCTTCTGGAGGAGATCCTCGACGAGCTGTTCGAACTTGGCGCGCGTCAGCTTCATCTGCAGGTGCTTCGGACCGCTCTGATCCGCCGTGATGAACGGCAGGTTGATATCGGTCTCCATCACCGTCGAGAGCTCCATCTTGGCCTTCTCGGCGGCTTCCTTCAGACGCTGAAGCGCCATCCGGTCCCGGCTCAGATCGATGCCGTCGGTCTTCTTGAACTCCGAGACGATCCACTCGATGATGCGCTGATCGAGGTTGTCGCCCCCGAGGTGCGTGTCGCCGTTGGTCGCCTTGACTTCGACGACGCCTTCGCCGACTTCGAGGATCGAGATGTCGAACGTGCCGCCGCCGAAGTCGTAAACGGCGATCGTTTCGTCCTTCTTCTTGTCGAGTCCGTACGCCAGCGCCGCCGCGGTCGGCTCGTTCACGATCCGCATCACCTCGAGGCCGGCGATCTTGCCCGCTTCCTTTGTGGCCTGGCGCTGAGCGTCGTTGAAATAGGCCGGGACCGTGATGACGGCCTTCGACACGGATTGACCGAGATACTCCTCGGCCGCCTGTTTGAGCTTCTGAAGCACCATCGCCGAGATCTCGGGTGGGGCGTAGTCCTTGTCGCCGATCTTGACGCGAACATCGCCGTTCGACGCCGCCACCACGGCGTACGGCACCATCCGCATCTCCTCGTTGACCTCGGAGTGGCGCCGGCCCATGAAGCGCTTGATCGAGAAGATCGTGTTCTCGGGGTTCGTGACCGCCTGACGCTTGGCAACCTGGCCGACCAGTCGCTCACCCGTCTTGGTGAACGCCACCACCGAGGGTGTGAGTCGGCTGCCCTCCGGGTTGGTGATGACGACCGGCTCGCCGCCCTCCATGACGGCCACGACGGAGTTGGTGGTGCCGAGGTCGATCCCGATGATTTTGCTCATGGTGTCACGCGTCCTTGTCTCGAGGGCCAGCAGGCCTGGCTCGCCGACCCGTAACGAAGGGGCCAGGCGTCTTCTTTAGGCTGTGCTCATTATCAAATCTGAGTGTAGCGTTGTCAAGGACAGCAACTCTCCGCCCTGGCAATTGTCGGCGCCGCAAGGATTTCGCAATACAGGCGCCTCGCCACGAGAGCAGCCCAGGTGCGATACTGGTTGAGAGATCGTGGACCAGCCCGAAGACCTCCAGGAGCCGCGGCCTACCAAAGTTGTGGTTCGCGTGGCGCGGCGTGCCGGCATCGCTGCGCTGTTCGTCCTGACGGTGCTGCTCGGGGCGCTCGGCGGAGTCTTGTTCGCGTACGCGGACGACGTCGCGGAAGTCAGCGCGCTCGACGACTACAAGCCGAACACGATCACCCGACTGCTCGCCGCGAACGGCGAGCAGATTGGCGAGTTCGCCACCGAGCGCCGCGTGGTCATCGGCTACGACGACATGGCGCCCGTGCTGCGGCAGGCGATTATCGCCAGCGAAGACGGCGACTTCGAGCGCCACTTCGGCATCAGCCCGACGCGGCTGATCGTCACCGCCGCCCGCGACATCATCACCGGGCAGCGCTACGGCGCCAGCACCATCACACAGCAGGTCGCGCGCATTCTCTTCCTGCAGGAGTACATGAAGGGTGGTGTGTTCGCGCGATCCGGCTTCGCTGGTTGGGAGCGCAAGCTGAAGGAAGCGATGCTCGCGTTCCAGCTCGAAAAGCGCTACACCAAGCGCGAGATCCTGGCGTTCTACGCCAATCACATTCCGCTCGGCCACGGCGCGTACGGCGTCGAGGCAGCGTCGCGGATGTACTTCGACAAGCCGGCGAAGGACGTCACGCTCGAGGAGGCCGCCACGATCGCGGCGATCATCCAGACACCCGCGCGCCTCAGTCCGTTCGTGAACCCGAAGCAGAACATGCGCCGGCGCAATGGCTACGTGTTGCCGCGGATGGCGGCAGAAGGCTTCATCACGAAGGAGCAGGCCGACGAAGCCGCACGCCAACCACTGGTTCTTCAAGGGCAGCCGACGCCCGAGCGCTCGATTGCTCCGTACTTCGTCGAAGACATCCGCAAGATGCTCGAGCAGAAGTACGGCGCCGACACGCTCTACCAGGCCGGCCTGCGCGTGCAGACGACGCTCGACGTCACGCTTCAGGAAGCCGCCAACGCAGCCCTGGACCGTGGTCTGCGCGCGATCGACAAGCGCAAGACCGGATACCGCCGGGCCCGGCGCAACATCCTTGCAGAAGGCAAGCCGCTCGAGACGTTCACGACCGAACGCTGGTCCGAACCCATTCTCCCTGGCGATATCGTTCCCGCCGTCGTCACGTTCGTGCCGACGACACCGAAGGAAAACGCGCGTGTCCGGATCGGCGCACACGAAGTGGACCTGCCTCGTACGGCGTTCGCCTGGACGAGAAAGGCGTCGGCCGCCGACCTCTTCAAAGTGGGCGATCTCATCGAGGTGAATGTCCGCGCGCTCGAGGACAAGCGACCGACGATCCTGCAGCTCGAGCAGCCGCCCTTGGTCGAAGGCGCGCTCATCGCCATCGACAATCGCACTGGACAGATCCGCGCCATGGTCGGCGGATTCAGCTTCCAGCGCAGCAAGTTCAATCGCGCCACCCAGGCCAAACGACAGGTCGGCTCGCTGTTCAAGCCGTTCGTGTACACCGCGGCGATCGATCGCGGCTTCACGCCAGTGTCCGTCTTCGTCGACGAGCCGGTGTCATTCGAAGCGGGGCCCAACCAGCCGCGCTACGAGCCGCTCAATTACGACCGCAAGTTCGAGGGCCCGGTGACGTTGCGACACGCGCTCGAGGACTCGCGCAACATCCCGGCGGTGAAAGCGATGGCCGAGGTGGGCCCCGGCGATGTCGTTTCGTACGCGAAGCGATTCGGCCTGCGCGGCAACTACCAGCCCTACCTGTCGCTCGCCCTTGGCGCCGCCGAAGCGACGCTCGTCGAAATGACCAGCTCCTACACGGCCTTCGCGAATCAGGGCGTGAGGATGGAGCCGTACTCGGTCATCACCATTTCTGATCGCGAGGGAAACATCCTCGACGAGCATCGGCCCGAGCCGCACGAGGCGCTGCGCGCCGACACCGCATTCGTCATGACGAACCTGCTGCGTGGAGTGGTGCAGCACGGTACCGCGAATGCGGCCGCCTCACTCGACTGGCCGCTCGCCGGCAAGACCGGCACGATGGACGAATACACCGATGCCTGGTTCATCGGGTTCGATCCGAACGTGACTGTGGGTGTGTGGGTCGGCTACGACGAGAAGAAGCCGCTCGGGTCGGGAGAAACCGGTGCGGCCGCCGCGCTCCCAATCTGGATGGATTTCATGAAAGTCTACATCCAGAACTACGGCGACCGGAAGAACCCACCGAAATTCGAGGCGCCGGGCAACATCGTATTCGTCACGCTCGCCTCTGGCACGGTCGAGGCGTTCATCAACGGCACGCAGCCAGAGACCATCTCGCAGTCCACACCGCCACCGACGGCAGCCGCAAGCAGTAGCCCAACGCTCGAAGAATAGTCTTTCGTTCTTACACGCGTGCTTGTGGCGGATGCTGGTGCGGGTGACGCTTCCGCCAGATGTACACACCTTCGTACACGGCGAAACTCACGACCAGCAAGATGCCCACAAGAATGAGAACCTGAAAGGGATAGAAGAACGCCGCGAATACAAGCGGCACGAGCAGAAGCCCATTCATCATCAGCAACGATGCGAGGTCGCCTTCGTAGCTGACGTTTTCGTCCCAATACCGACGCAGGAGTTTCAGCATTCACACCTCCCGAGAAACGACGAGGGACACCGGTAGAGCTAACTATACGCCCATCTGACCAAAGCGGGTCGCCGATCTTACCCGAGTCGCTGCAAAACGGGAAGGCCTGGCCGAAGCGGCTTCTGCGGCCTTGACGGGCCTCCTGACCCTATACGTCCTCCACTGGTGACGGACTGCCCAGGGTCCCACTTGCCCTCTGCATCAAATAGGTCTTGATGAAGGCGTCGAGGTCCCCGTCAAGGACCCGATTGACGTCGCCGACCTCCACCTTCGTGCGGTGATCCTTGATCATCTGGTAGGGCTGCAGCACGTAGCTGCGGATCTGACTGCCGAAAGCGATGTCGCGCTTCTCGCCACCGAGCTGTTCGAGCCTGGCCTGCTGTTCTTTCGTCTTGAGGTCGAACAGGCGCGCCTTCAGCACCTTCATCGCCTGCGCTCGATTCTTGTGCTGCGAGCGCTCGTTCTGACACGACACGACAATGCCGGTGGGCAAATGTGTGATCCGCACGGCAGAATCGGTCACGTTCACGTGTTGTCCGCCGGCGCCGCTGGATCGATACGTGTCGATCCGGAGATCCTTCTCTTCGATGGCGATGTCGACGTCTTCGGGCAATTCCGGCCAGACGAACACCGAGGCAAACGACGTGTGTCGCCGTGCGGCCTGGTCGAATGGCGAGATGCGCACGAGCCGGTGCACGCCCGCTTCAGCCGCCATCAGCCCATACGCGTAGTCACCCGCAAGCGTGACCGTGGCGCTCTTGATGCCCGCCTCTTCACCCGGCTGGTAGTCGATCACGTCGCGCTTGAACCCGCGACGCTCGGACCACTTCAGATACATGCGCAGGAGCATCTCGGCCCAATCCTGCGACTCGGTTCCGCCGGCGCCTGGATGGATGGTGACGATCGCATTCGCACGATCGTGCTCGCCGCCGAGCATCTTCTTCGTTTCGGCGGCCTCGACTTCCTGACGGAGTTCCGCCAGCCCGCGCTCGAAGTCGGCGAGCACGTCCTCGCCTGCCGCCACCCACTCCTGCAGCACGGCCAAGTCGTCCATTCGCCTCTGCAGGGACCGCAGCAGGGTCAGGTCGTCTTCGACGCGACGCCGGCGCTGCATAACCTTCTGCGCGTCGGTCTGATTGCTCCAGAAATTCGGGCCCGCTATGGTCTGCTCGATCTCCGCGAGCTGGTCGTCCAGGTGGGCGTTTTCAAAGATGCCTCCGCAAGTCCACTGCCCGCCGCTTCAGGTCGTCGTACTGCCGTTCGAGGTCATCCAACTCCACCGACATCCTCCCTTGTGCTCGCGTACTATCTGTTGGCGCCGCTTCCAAGATCCGTCTGAAACGGTTAGATCCACTTGAGACGCACGGCCACGAGCGTCGCACCGATCAAGGCGATCGCGGCATACGCGACCGCGTCCCCAATCCCGGCGTACACCGTTCGGCTCGTGAGAAAGCGAGCCTCGGCGATCACGGTGACCTGCTCAAAGATACTCGACTTGGCGACTATGCGACCGTAAGGGTCGACGACGCCGCTGATGCCGGTGTTGGCCGCACGTGCGAGGTAACGTCCGTGCTCGATCGCGCGCATCGACGCCATCTCGAAATGCTGGTACGGCGCCGACGAATACCCGTACCAGCCGTCGTTGGTCACGGTGGTCAGCAGCTCGCTGCCAGCGAGCACCGCCGCGCGCGTCAGTTCGGGAAACACGACCTCGTAACAGATCGCCGTGCTCGCCCGGTGGGATCCCACTGGCAACATCACCGGTCCTACACCCGCTGAAAACGGCGCGAAGCGCTGCACCAGCGGTGCTACGAACTTGAGCCATCGCTGCAGAGGAAAGAATTCGCCGAACGGCACCAAATGTACCTTGCGGTACACAGCGGCCGTCCGCCCCTCTGGCGTGATCAGAAACGCGGCGTTGTACAACTCCGGCGTTGCCGAGCGAATGACCTGATCGCTGCCGAACAGCAGCGGCACGCGTGTCTCGCGCGCCAGTTCACGCACCATCGCATCGGCCGCCGGGCTGTCCTTGGGGTCTTCGAACGAGAACGGCGTCGACGACTCGGGCCAGATCACGTACTCGGCGCCACGGCGGACCGCGTCTCGCGTCATCGCGAGGTACGTCGTGAAGATCCGCCTCGACTCGCTCGGCTTCCACTTGTCTTCCTGAGCGATGTTTCCCTGGATCAATCCGACTCTGATCGGGTCACCCTGGCGCGTGAGCGACCCGTCGGCAATGCGCCACGCGCCCCAAGCGCCTACACCAAGGATCACCACAGCCGCCGCGGCAAGCGCAGTGAAACGCGAACGGCCCGTTGTCAGCAACGCGAACGCAAGCGTGGCGTTGACGTATGCGACCAGGGCCGAGAGTCCGTAAACCCCTAACAGGCTCGCCAGCTGCGCCACCGGCAGAACCGTGACCTGACTGTTGCCGAGAGGCACCCACGGGAATCCGCCGAACACATATCCCCGGGCGAACTCCGTCGCAACCCACGCGGCCGGCGCGAAGAACATGGCCCGGACACCCAACCGCGCAATCAGCCTCGAGACGATCACCGCGGTCACGGCGGGAAAGATCGCGAGGTACGCGGCGAGCAGCAACATCCCCACCAGTGCCACGATGATGTTGACGCTGCCGAACTGCACCAGCACGGACCCGGTCCAGTAGATGGTGCCCACGAAGTACGAAGTCCCGGTCGTGAGTCCCAGTGCGAACGCACGAGTCATCGGCAGTCCGGGGACGACACCCGCACGGCCGCGCCATCCGCTCAAGGCAATGAGCAGAGGTACGAGGGCCATCCACGCACAGGCCGGATGTCCGAATCGGGGAAATGAGAGGGCGAGCAGCGCGCCCGCGACCAGGGCTAGCGCGTAATCCAGGGCTTGAATTGTTCTTCTTTTTCGAGCCGCCTTGCAACCGATTCAGCGTCGCGCCGTTCGGTAAACTTCCCCACCCGGACGCGGTACATGCGCGCGGCTCCAGGTCCGGGGTTCGTCACGTACGAAGGGAATCCCTTCGAAGCGAGGCGTTTCGCGATGGTGTCGGCCTCGGAACGGGCGCGAACAGCGGCAACCTGCACGACAAAGCCGTTGCCGGCCGCGGCGGACGCCTCCGGGACAGTGACCTTCCCCGCCGGCTTGGCATCCACCTTCGGCAGGGCCGACGGCGTCTTGGCCGCGGGTGCGGGCGCGGGTTCGGCAACTGCCCGCTGCGCCGCCGGTGGCGCCACCGGAGCGATCGGTTCGCGCAAGGTCTCGGGTGGCGCCGTTGGCGCGGCGAGACGATCGGCGTAGGTCAGCTTCTCCTGCGATGAGATGGGAGCCCCAGTGGTTCCTGACGAGGATCCGGCAGTCGTATCGGCGGTGGGACTCGAGGGTGGCGACTGAACGGTGGCGGTTGGATCGACCGATTCAAGGGCCGGTTCGGGAGTTTCAGCGACGCGGGGGGCGCGCACGCCGCGGCCAACCATCACCCCGCACAGGAAGATCACGACGGCCACCACCGTAACCGCCATGAACATGAAGACGAGTTGCTTTCCGTTTAGCTGAATCTCGTGAACGCCCTCGTCTGCCATTGATTTGCGGCACACTTTAGCACACTGTCGGTGAACCGTCACCTCTTTTTCGGACGGATCACGCCATATATGGTCGAGGATCGGTCAGGTCTCCACATTCCCTGGTGGGCGGACGTTCAACGACATCCCACACTGTGTCGCTCCGCTGGCGCGGCATCGCTCGGTGATCACCTCGGCGTCGAGGTTGAACAGCGACATCAGCCGCCGCAGCGCGGCCGCGTAGAACTCGCACAGAGGATGATCGACCGGGTCGCGCACCTCACAAAACAGCGATGCCCGAAGATCGACCGCGGCACGCCACTTTTGCCACTGGACGTGGACGTTCGTGTCTCCGTACGTGCTCCGAACCATCCAGCGGGCCACGCCGACGACGAGCCGTTTGCGCAAGGCCGGAGGAGAGGCGCGAATCAGCCGAATTCGCCACTGCGGCAGATCGGCCACGGCCCATTCAGCCGTGTACTCGCCCGCACGCGCCGTAATGAGGTGATACGGCTCGCCTTCGAGCCGCAGAAAGCTGAGGACGGCGGCGAGCGGAGCCAGTCCGATGCGTCCCTCGCGCAGTCCCCCCGGGTTCAGCCAGGACTCATAGAACTCCAGGCGCGTCGGCAGCAGGTCGGCGATACTTTGGTGGAGGCTGGCGACGAGCAGGCGCCCAACCGCGGCGTCAGTCATACAGTAAGATGCGTACGGTTTTTCGGCAGCAATCCAGACCCTCAGAAGGGGCCTGATTAATGGAACGTCCTTGTGATTCCTAGAGCGGGCCGCCCGTTGGTTGGCCCCGCTAAATCGTAAATCGCGAACGAAAGGCTGTCTTACGCGCTACGGGTTCAGTTCATACATCCCTCTAGATACCGCTATGACGTACGCGTGTCTCACCGCCCGTGTCGGGCGACGCGCCGCCTCTGGGCGGTGAAGCCTACCGCACCTGCAGCGACGCCCGCAATCACGTCCACGTGCACATTCGCGAATGATTCTTCCCGTCCACGATCGACTGCGAGCCCACCTGACGGCTCTCGTCGCGGCTCAGTATGGGCTCGACGAGGCGTCGATGCCGCAGGTCGCGCTCGAGTATCCGCCGAATCGCGACCTCGGCGATCTCGGGACGCCCGTCGCCTTCGAGCTCGCCCGGCGGCTCCGAAAGGCGCCGCGGGTCATCGCGCAGGAGATCGCGGCCGTGTTTGGCACGCTCGAAGGCGTCCGCCAGGTGGCCGCCGCGCCAAACGGTTACCTCAACTTCTTTCTCGATCGGCCGTCGTTCCTCCTGGCCCGTCTCTCTCAAGGACGCGCGATGGCCGAATCGGCCCGGGGACACCGCACCGACGCCGGCAAGGCGATTGTCGAGCACACAGCGATCAACCCGAACAAGGCGGCCCACATCGGCCACCTCCGGAACTCCGCGCTCGGAGACACGCTCGTGCGTGTGCTCCGCTTTCGAGGAACTTCGGTCGAGGTCCAGAACTACATCGACGACACCGGCGTGCAGGTGGCCGACGTCGTCGTCGGTTTCCGTGTGCTCGAGAATCTCACGCTCGATGGCGTCCGCGCCATCGCCGGCTCGACGCGTTTCGACTTCTACTGCTGGGATCTCTACTCACGCGTCACCGAATGGTACGGCGACGACAAGGAGCGGCTGAAGGTTCGCGCGGCAACGCTGCACGACATCGAGCACGGCGGCAACGAGAATGCCGCGATCGCCGCGTTCGTCGCCGAACGCATCGTTCGTCGACATCTCGAGACGATGGCGCGGATGAACGTCGACTACGACCTGCTGACGTGGGAAGGCGACATCCTTCGATTGAAGTTCTGGGCGCAGGCGTTCGAGGTGCTGAAGGACTTGAAAGCCGTCTACCTTCGAACGGAAGGCCGGCTGGCCGGCTGCTGGGTGATGCCGATCGAGGAAGACCTCGATGCCGCAAAGAGTGCCTCGTCTGAGCCCGGCGACGAGGACGGCGAAGAGCGCGAGAAGGTCATTGTCCGGTCGAACGGCGTCGTGACCTACGTGGGCAAGGACATCGCCTATCAGTTCTGGAAGCT
>DASRJR010000214.1:0-3282 GCA_035649395.1 Vicinamibacterales bacterium | reverse complement strand
AACGACGCCGGCACCGAGCTCGATCTCACGCCGGCCGAGCGCGCCAAGATCGACGAGATTCTGGCCGGCGCGGCCGGACGAGTGAAGGAGTTCACGCCGCTGCGCCCGGCGATGGAGCCGTGGGGCGAGGAGATCCCCGTGGGCCGGTCAGCGTGAGGCGGCCGCCGTGCGGATAGGATTCTCGCTCCTCAACAACTGGGGGTTCGACGACCCACAGCCGCTGGTCGATCTCGCGGTGCGGGCCGAAGAGCTCGGAATCGACTCGGTGTGGGTGCACGACCACGTGTTCAACGTGGGCCACGTGTTCGACCGGATCGGCGGCAGACCGTACTACGAGCCATTGACCTTGCTGAGCTACGTGGCCGCTCGCACCCGGCGCGTACGCCTGGGCACCTCGGTGCTCGTGCTGCCCTACCACAACGCCGTCCGGCTCGCGAAGAGCGCGGCCACGCTCGACGTGCTGAGCGGCGGCCGTTTGATCATGGGCGTGGGCGTCGGGCTCATCGAGAAAGAGATGCGCGCGATGGGCAGCCCGTTCGCTGAGCGCGGCGCCTTCACCGACGAGTCGATCGCCGTCATGCGTACGCTCTGGGCCCAGGACGATCCGAAGTTCGCCGGCAAGTACTACCAGTTCGACGGGATGAAGTTCTCGCCCAAGCCGCGGCAGAAGCCGATTCCCATCGTCATCGGCGGCGTGAGCCGTCCGGCGATCCGGCGCGCGGCCCGGCTGGGCGACGGCTGGCAGCCTCTCGGCGTGGCGCCCGAAGCGCTGGGGCAGGGGATTGCGTCGCTCCGCGAGGAGGCGCGCGCGGCGGGTCGGGACGCCGCGGCGATCCCGGTATCGATCGCGATGTCGCTGGCGGCCGCACGAGCCGGCCGCCACGCGCTCGGCACGAAGCCGGCCGAGATCATCAAGAACGCGAAGGCCTACGCGAGCCTCGGGGTCGAGACCTTGATCATCTCGGCCACGACGAGCGAGCCGCGCGAGGCGCGCTCGGCGCTCGAGATGATCGTGCGTGAGGTTGCGCCCGCGCTCGCTAGCTAGGCGCGTTGCTCAGCGTCGCAGACCAGGCGGATCGCTCCATTCGAGGAATCGGCTAGGCCCTGCTCAAATCGAGTCGATGACGATGGAGACGACGACGCCCAGGATGATTGCCACGACACCCCACAGGAAGTAGCGAACGGTCTGGCGGTAGCGGGCTTCTGCATCGTCGCGCACGTCAAGCGCACGGAACAGAGCGACCAACTGCAACAGCAATCCAATCGCCATCGGGGCTAGGGCGACGACGCCCAGCCAGGTCCATCGCCCTGGCGTCTCGAGGCTGTAGTACTTCAGAAATCCCAGTGAGAACGCGATGAAGACCGTGATCGCCGTCAGGACACCTTCGCGGTAGCCGGGAGGCAGGCTCATCAGCTAGCCGCAGGATCATGGCGGTAGTCGGCCATCACGCGATGATCTCGACGCCGTTGCCGTCCGGGTCCTCTACGACTGCTTCGAAGTAGCCGTCGCCCGTCTGCCGCGGCTCCGAACGGATGTGGACACCGTCCGCGCGCATCCGCGCCGTGAGCGTTTCGACCGCGCTGCGCGAGCCAACCGACACCGCCAGATGTGCGTAGCCGACGGTGGGCGCTTCGGCGCGACCGCCGAGCGCCGGCAGGCTCATCAACTCGAGGCGCGTCCCGCCCTTTGGAAAGGTCAGAAAGTAGGAGGTGAAACCGCGCCGTGTGGCGCTCTCGTAGCGTGGACCTGCGCTCGCGCCGAAGTAGCGCTCGTAGAACGTTCGCAGGCGTTCGAGATCACGCGTCCAGACTGCTACGTGCGCCAGCCCCATTGGCAACCAGCTTTTGGCTCAATCAAAGGAATAGCCCACGAAGACCAGGTTGACGGGGACGTCGCCTTCATACGTGACCATGTAGCGAGCCTGGCCGCGCTCGAGGTCCTCCCACAGGTCATCGCATTCTTCGACCATCCTCACCGTCGGCTTGGCTTCGCCGAAATACCGCGCCACTTCCGCCGGTGTAAGAGGCGCCGCTCGGCGCAAGGCCGGCGACTTGCTCACCCGCTCGATGTCCAGGATCGACCGCGTGCCAGACTCGCCGGAGCGATCGACCGCCTCCTTGATGTTGCGGGGTCGTGCTTGCGAGCCGTAGTAGTCGCCGCGTGCGAATACGTCCGCTCGGAGTGCGTCCAGAGCGGCTTGGGCATCGATCTGGAATGCTACGACATATTGGTAGGGCCACCCTCCCATGCCTCGACCTCCTCTTTGGAGCGTACTAGGGGGCGGCCGCGGTACCTAGGAAAGCGGCAACGATGATCACCGGCTTAGGCTCTCTGCCGCTCTCTGGACTCCTGGGCCAGGTGCTTGAACTCCTCTGGATACCCATGCTTGAGGATCATGATCCAGGTACTCCAATCGTCAAAGGTCGTGACCCACGCCGGCGGCTCGACGAAGCTGCACTTCCGTCGTGACGGGAGAGCCTTCAGACGCGCAATGGGTCCCGCGCTCCTTAGTTGAGCCTCCAACTCCACCCAGGATCGTGAATGAGACGTTGCGTCTCAAGCCGTCACGCGCCAAGTCGAGCCAGCTCCACATACATCTGGTTCAGGTGCTCGCCGTTCAGAGGAAACGTGCCTGTGAGTATCAATGGATGCGTCTTCATTGGATCCTGGAAGATAGCGTAGCGACAAATTTTGAATCGAATGCCAACGTCCCCCTTGGAGTTCCAACGGAAGAAGGTCAATTCGCCGTCTTCCGTCAAGTCTAGTCTTGCTTCTCCATTGCGAGTCTCCAGAAATCGTTTGAGACGGTCCATGAAAGCTGGGAACGTGGAGAAATGGATGCTCGTGTTTTCTCCGGAGAAGGAGGCGAATGTTGTTCGGGCTTCAATCCTGATCGTGTACGGAGTGTAAGGATCGCCGTGATCGTTTCGTGACAAGGTGAGTTGAAATCCGGGTTCCGCCGATTCAAATTGCATGTTCACCCTGCCGAGTGGGTTCACTCGATAACTTGATCGGCGCGCGCGAGCACGGCTGGGGGCACCGTCACGCCGAGCGCCTTCGCGGTTTTGAGGTTGATGGCCAGATAGAAACGGGTCGGCCGCTCGATCGGCACGTCGCCGGGGCGGGCGCCCTTGAGAATCCGATCGACGAATGATCCGAGATGCCGCATGAGCTCCAGGACATCGGGGCCGTAGCTCACCAGACCGCCCTGCTTGACGAAGCTTGGGAGCAAGCCGGCGGAAGGCAGCCGCCGCTCGAGCATGAGCTCCGCGAGCTTGGGC
>DASRJR010000213.1:0-3261 GCA_035649395.1 Vicinamibacterales bacterium | reverse complement strand
CGAGTGCGGGGCCAAGACGCGCGTCGGGCACAAGGTGCTCGGCGACGGCCGCAAGGTCCGCGTCTGCCGCAAGTGCGAGGGAGTGGTCGACAAATGAGCCGTCTGAGAGAGAAGTACGTCAAGGGCGTCGTGCCGGCGCTCAAGAAGGAGTTCGGCTACCCGAACGTCATGGCCATCCCCAAGATCCAGAAGGTGGTCGTGAACATGGGGCTCGGCGAGGCGACCGCAAGGTACGAGTCTGCCGCAAGTGCGAGGGAGTGGTCGACAAATGAGCCGCCTGAAGGAACGGTACTCGAAGGACGTCGCGCCGGCGCTCATGAAGGAGTTCGGCTACCGCAACGTGATGGCGATCCCCAAGATCACCAAGATCGTGATCAACATGGGGCTCGGCGAGGCGACGGCGAACGCGAAGATTACCGACACCGGCGCCGACGAGATCTCGCGCATTGCCGGCCAGAAGGCCGTCGTCCGCCGCGCCACGAAGTCGATCGCGCAGTTCAAGCTGCGGCAGGGAATGCCGGTGGGCGCCATGGTCACGCTGAGGGGCGAGCGGATGTACGAGTTCCTCGATCGGCTGATCAGCATTGCGCTCCCACGCGTGCGCGACTTCCGCGGCGTGTCGCCGAAGGGATTCGATGGCCGCGGGAACTTCACCATGGGCCTGCGCGACCAGTTGATCTTCCCGGAGATCGATTACATGAAGGTCGACAAGGCGCGCGGCATGAACGTCTCCGTCGTGACGACGGCGAGGACGGACGAGGAAGCACGCAAGCTGCTCCAGTTGATGGGAATGCCCTTCAGGACGAACTGAGAAGGATCGAGTTATGGCGACGACTGCGAAGATGGCCCGAGAGGACAAGCCGCTGAAGTACAAGATCCGCCACCGCAACCGGTGCAAACTGTGCGGCCGGCCGCGTGCGTTCATGCGCAAGTTCGACATGTGCCGACTGTGCTTCCGCAAGCTGGCGCTCGAAGGCGGCGTCACGGGTGTGATCAAGAGCTCCTGGTAGGACACGAGATATGACAGATCCCATTTCGGACATGCTGGCCCGTCTTCGGAACGCCGTATCGGCGAAGCACTCGCGCGTAGACATGCCCGCGAGCAAGCTGAAGGCGGAGATCGCGCGGATTCTTCAGGACGAGGGCTACATCCAGGGTTTCAGACTCGTCGAGGAGCCGTCGGAGAAGACCGGCCGCCAGCCGCGCCAGGTGATTCGGCTGTTTCTGAAGTACGGTCCCCGAGGCGAGCGCGTGATTACGGGGCTTGCCCGTGTCAGCCGTCCCGGGCGGCGTGTCTATCTCGGCGTCGAGGACGTGCCGCAAGTGCTGGGCGGGCTCGGAACGAGCATCCTGACCACCTCGCGCGGCGTGATGACGGGGCGGGCCGCGCGCAAGGCGGGTGTCGGCGGCGAAGTCCTCTGCAACGTGTGGTGAGGATTCAGCAATGTCTCGCATAGGGAAGAAACCGATTCCGATTCCGAAGGGCGTGACGGTCACGATCTCGGCCGACGCGGTCGAAGTGCAGGGGCCGAAGGGCAAGATGCGTCAGGCGATTCCTCCGGGAATCGTGTTCGCGCAGGACGATGGCGCGCTGGTCGCCAAGTTGTCGCGCGACGACGCCGAGCTCGGCAAGTTCCATGGACTGGCCCGCAGCCTCGTCGCCAACGCCGTGGCTGGCGTCACTGAAGGCTTCAAGAAAGAGCTCGACATCGTCGGCGTCGGCTATCGTGCGGAGCTGAAGGGCAAGCAAGTGCACTTCGCCCTGGGTTACTCGCATCCCGTGATCTTCGACATTCCCAACGGGATCGATATCGCGGTCGACAAGCAGACGCACGTCGTGGTCACCGGGGTCGATCGGCAGCTCGTCGGTCAAGTCGCTGCCAATATCCGGCGGATGCGGAAGCCCGATCCATACAAGCAGAAGGGCGTCCGCTACACCGGCGAAGTGCTGAAGAAGAAGGTCGGAAAGACCGGAGCCAAGTAGTCATGCGAATCAAGACGAAAGACGATCGTCGTCAGCGCATCAAGTTTCGGATTCGCCGCCGGGTCACGGGGACGCAGGAGCGTCCGCGCCTGACGGTGTTCCGGAGCGTCGCGCACATGTACGTGCAGGTGGTCGACGACATGAGCGGCAAGACGATCGCCTCGGCTTCGACCGTCGAGCCGTCGGTCAAGGCCGCCCTCTCGAAGAAGGCGACCGGGGGCAACGTGGAAGGGGCGAAGGCGATCGGCAAGACGATCGCCGAGCGTCTCATCGGACAAGGCGTGAAGCGCGTCGTCTTCGATCGCAACGGATTTCTGTATCACGGGCGCGTCAAGGCGGTTGCCGACGCAGCGCGTGAAGCCGGCTTGGAGTTTTGACGTGGCCCTAATGAACCGTACTCGTGACAAGGTCGACCCCTCGCAGCTCGAGATCAAGGACACCGTCGTCTCGATCAATCGCGTGACGAAGGTGGTCAAGGGCGGCAAGAACCTCAGTTTCAGCGCGCTGGTGGTGGTCGGCGACGGCCATGGCGTGGTGGGGTTCGGCGTCGGGAAGGCGAAGGAGGTCCCCTCGGCGATCAAGAAGGGGATCGAGGCCGCGAAGAAGAACCTGATTAAGGTGCCGCTCAAGGGCACGACGATCCCCCATCAGGTCGTCGGACGTTTCGGATCGGGGAGCGTGTTGCTGAAGCCGGCACCCGAAGGGACCGGGTTGATTGCGGGCGGCGCCGTTCGAGCGGTCGTGGAAAGCGCCGGCATTCAGAACGTGCTGACCAAGTCGCTCGGTTCGGCCAATCCGCACAACGTAGTACGAGCGACGTTTGCGGGTCTGATGGAGCTGAAGGACCCGGCCATGGTGGCGCGCTTCCGCGGCAAGGAAGAAGCCGAGCTCGTAGGGGCGTAAAGATGGCCAAGAAGAACACGCGCGCGAGCGCCAAGCGTCTAAAGATCACGCTGGTGCGGAGCCCGATCGGGTTCAACAGGACGCAGGCGCAGACGGTGACGGGGATGGGGTTGCGCCGGCTGAATCACAGCGTGGAGTTGGCGGACACGCCAGAGACCCGTGGGATGATCCACAAAGTCCGTCACCTGGTGACGGTGCAGGAATAAGGCATGGATCTCAGCAATCTCAAGCCCTCTGAAAGGTCGAAGAAGAACAAGAAGCGCGTCGGCCGGGGCCACGGCACCGGCCAGGGTACACAGGCCGGCCGCGGTCACAAGGGTGCTCAGTCGCGCTCGGGCTTCAAGTTCAAGCGCGGGTTCGAGGGCGGCCAGATG
>DASRJR010000212.1:0-13368 GCA_035649395.1 Vicinamibacterales bacterium | reverse complement strand
CTATCGCGGCATGCGGTCCGCCGAGCGCAAACAGCGCGTCACCGCGGCGCTCGAACGCGTCGGCATGGCCCACCGCGCCAAGCACCTGCCCAGCCAGCTCTCGGGCGGTCAGCAGCAGCGCGTCGCCGTGGCACGCGCCGTCTGTGGCGAGCCGTCGATTCTGCTCGCGGACGAGCCCACCGGCAACCTCGACTCGAAGAACGGCGAAGCGGTGATGGAGCTGTTGGCCGAGCTGCACAAGAGCGGCGCGACCATCTGCATGGTCACGCACGACGCGCGCTACGCCTCGCACGCCGAGCGCACCATCCATCTGTTCGACGGCCGCGTCGTCGAAGAATCGCTGGCGACGCATTAGATCGTGGGGGCCGGCTTCAGCCGGCCTTGGACCATGGGCCGCCCTGAAAGGCGGCCCCTACGTCTTGTTCGTGTTCGGGACCCTCCCGTCCCGGTCCCGAACGAGGCTGCGCCGCCATCGCCTCGATTCGCACTGAATTCCCAGGCATGCCGTTTGATTAACGCCCGCCCGAGGAGGCACGTCACGCCGATGCGAATCACCGACTCGCTGCTGCTCGATGTTCGTCACGCGCGTCGTGCCCTCCGCGCCACACCGGGCTTCACCATCGCCGCGACGTTCACGCTCGCGCTCGGTCTCGGCTCGGCCATCACGATTTTCAACCTGGCGAACGCCGCTCTCTTCAAGCCAGTTCCCTACCCCGATCCCGATCGCCTCGTCGCCCTGACGATGGAGGGCAGACCGTCGGCGTTCAGCGGCGCGCAGTTCCTTGCCCTGCGGGATCGCGTCAGCCAGCTCGACGCGATGGCGGCTCGAAGCGGCACCAGCAGCTTCAACCTGCTGACCGATCGCGCGGCGGTCAACGTGACCGCTCTGCGCGTCACACAGGACTATTTCCGCGTCCACGGCGTGGCGCCGACCGGTCGTGGGTTCACCGAGGCCGAACTCCTCACCGGCGGTCCTGAAGCAGTGGTGATCAGCGACGACCTGTGGAGTCGCGTCTTCGAGCGGCGCGCTGACGCGATCGGAAGCACCATCCGTCTGGGGACCACCGCGTACCTCGTCGTCGGCATCATGCCCGCCGGGTTTCGGACGATCCCGGCCGCCGACATCGCGCTGCCACTCCGGACGACGACGCGCGACACCGGACGCAACTACACGATCCTGGGACGCCTCCGGACCGACGCGACGGCCTCGGGCGCTCAGGTCGATCTGGATCAGTGGCGCATCGATATCATCCGCGAACGCCCCGGGATTAACGAGCGTTCGGTACCTCGCTTCTCCTGGGCATCGTATCGAGATGTTCTGGGTCAGGGCTTTCGCCAACCGCTGTTCGTACTGCTCGCTTCGGTCGGCGTGCTGCTGCTGATCGCGTGCGTCAACGTCGCCAGCCTCAACATCGCGCGCGCACTCGCGCGCCAGCGCGAGATCGCGACACGCGCCGCACTCGGTGCGCCCTTCGGCCGCTTGCTTCGCCACCTGTGCGTCGAATCGCTGCTGGTGGCCGGCACCAGCGGCATCGTCGGCGTGTTACTCGCACAGACCGGCACGACGCTGCTGTTGTCTCTCGTCTCGGAGGATCTCTCACGCGAGTTCCTGTCAGGCGCAGCGACGACTCCGGATTGGCGCGTCTGGATCGCTGCCGGTGCGATGACACTCACGACCGGACTCTTCTTCGGCATCGCGCCGGCCGTCATCCTGCTGCGGCTCGATGCACGACAGACGCTGAGCGAAGGCCGTCGTGCGACCGAAGGACGACACACCGCCCGTCTGCGACGAACGCTTGCGGTCGCTGAAGTCGCGCTGGCCGTCGTCCTGCTTGTCGGCGCCGGGCTGCTGATTCGTACGTTCGTCAACCTGATGCAGGTCGAGAAGGGGTTCAACCCTGAACGCGTCGTGCTGGGCTGGATGTCGCTGCAAGGCACGTCGGCCGAGACGGCCGGCACGCGCGCGGTGCTCTTCGACCAGGCGCTGGAGCGGATTCGTGAGCTGCCTGGCGTACGGCTCGCCGCGATTTCGAACCAAGTCCCGATCGAACGGGGGTTGAACCTGACGCTGCTGCCGCCCCGCGGTGCGCGTATCACGACGCCGCGTGCCGTCGACTGGCGATACATCACGCCCGACTACTTCGCCGTCTTCGAAATCGCCATACGCGCCGGTCGGGCGTTCGACACGAGCGACAGCGCGGCCGGCCGGCCCGTGGTGATCGTCAACGAAGCGTTCGCCCGCAGCTACTTCGGACGGCTCGACGTCACCGGCGAGACGATCCAATTGGATCCGACCTTCATGGACGAACCGCGCGAGATCGTCGGCGTGGCGGCCGACGTCAAAGCCCGTTCGGGCGCCGGTTTCGTCACGACGATCGGGATCAACTCGCTCACCGATCCGGTCGCACCAGCGATCTTCGTCCCGGCGGCCCAGGCCTCGGATGCAGCCGTGCGCGGCGCCAATCGATTCTTCAACATGAAGTGGATCGTGAAGGCCGATGCGGCGGCCGGCGGGCAACTCGAGACCGGCATCCGTGAAGCCGTGCGCGCCGTCGATCCCACGCTACCGTTCATCCGGTTCGAACCGATGACGACCGTGATCGCCAACGATGTCGCGCTGCAGCGGCTGCTCACGGTTCTACTCGCTTCCTTTGCCGGCCTCGCGATGCTGCTCGCCGCGGTCGGTCTCTTTGGGTTGATCGCGTATTCAGCGTCACAGCGGCGCCGCGAGATCGGCGTGCGCATGGCTGTCGGCGCCACCGCGGTAGGAGTCGGACGATTGTTCATGATGGAAGGGCTGTTCATTGCGCTGCTCGGACTCGGTGCCGGCACGCTCGGCGCGATCGCGACGACACGCGTGTTGACCAGCCGTCTCTTTGGCGTCACACCGCTCGACGTCCCGACGTTCGTCGCAACTGCCGTCGCGCTCGTCGTCGTCGCAACGTGTGCGGCGTCGCTGCCGGCGCTGCAAGCGGCGCGCACGGATCCCATCGCGGCCCTCAGAGGAGATTAGCCGGAGTCACCAAGAGCAAAGGACATCAGGATGATCTCGACGATCTGGAAGGACCTGCAGCACGCGGCGCGAATGCTTCGCAAGAACCCGGCCTTCGCCCTGGTGGCGATGGCATCGATTGCGATCGGCGTCGGCGCCAACGCGGCGATGTTCAGCCTGGCCGACACGCTGGTGCTTCGTCCGCTCACTGTTCCGCGCGCCGACGAGGTCGTCACCGTGTCGGCGGTCGTGCCCTCGTCTGGTTTTCTCAGCCCGACGCAGACTGCGCTCTCCTACCCCGATTACGAGGACCTGCGGGATCAATCGCGCAGCTTTGCCGGCCTCATCGGCTTTCGCGTCATCGTCGCTGCCTTCGCCGACCGTCCCGACCAGCCCGCACAGCGCAAGTTCGGCATGGCCGTGAGCGGCAACCTGTTCGACACGCTGGCGGTGCCTGCGGCATCCGGACGTGCCATCGGCATCGAAGACGAGCGCGTCCCCGGGCGCGATCGCGTCGTCGTTCTCGATCACGACCTGTGGCAACAGCAGTTCAGTGCCGATCCCGGCGTCATCGGACGGCAGATCCGCGTCGGCGGCGACGCGATGACCATCATTGGCGTGATGCCCGAGGGCTTCACCGGTCCCGACCAGTTCGTGCAGCCGGCGTTCTACATTCCGCTCGCGGCAATACCAGCGCTTGGAAACAGCTCCTCCCGGAACGAGCTGCAGCAGCGCGATATCCGAAACATCGCGGTCAAGGGTCGGTTGAAGCCTGGTGTGTCGGTCGGACAGGCGGCGCGGGAGGCCGCGCTCATCGCCGCGAATCTCGAACGCGGCTATCCGGACACGAACCGCAATCAAGGTCTGACGGTGAAGACCGAATTCGACGCGCGGGTGTCGGCACGACCGCAGCTGGCGGGCGCGGCGGTCATGGCCCTCACCCTGTCGCTGGCCGTGCTCATCGTGGCCTGCGCCAATGTCGCCAGTCTTCTCACCAGTCGCGCTCCGGTGCGCGCGCGCGAGATGGCGCTACGGCTCGCCATCGGTGCCGGCCGGCTCCGGCTCGTTCGCCAGCTGCTGGTCGAGAGCCTGCTCATCGCGGCCGGCGGCGGCGCGGTCGGGCTGCTGCTTGGCAACGCCGTGATCGTGGTGCTGCAGCATCTTCAGCTGCCGACCGATGTGCCGCTCAAGCTCGCGTTTGAGATGAACACCCGCGTCTTGACGGTCGGACTCGTGGTCGCCACGCTGAGTACGGTGATCGCCAGCCTGGTGCCGTCATGGAAGTCGGCGCGCACCGATCTGGTCAGCAATCTGAAGAGCCAAACGACCGCGGACGCCCGCGGCACGCGGCTCTGGGGACGCAACGTTCTCGTGTGCGGCCAGGTCGCGCTCTCGCTCGTGCTGCTGACCGTCGCCGTCTTTCTCTATCGCGCCTATAACAGCGAATACGGGCGCGGCCCCGGATTCCGCACCGATCACGTGCTGCTGATGTCGTTCCAGCCGGATCTCGCCGGCTACGACGTCGCGCGGGCGGAGCGCTTCTACGATCTGCTCACCGCCCGCGCTCGTGAGATTGCGGGTGTCCGTACCGTCGGCGTGACGTCCTCGGTGCCGTTCGATGCCATCAGCGTCGAGAACACCAGCGTCGCACCAGAAGGTTTCCAGCTCCCGGAAGGCACCCCATCCGTGCGCGTGCGATCGGCTCGCGTCGACGAGGACTACTTCGCGACGCTGAACATTCCGCTTCGCGCCGGCCGGGCATTCAGATCGAGCGATACGCTGGACACGCCGCCGGCCGCGGTGGTGAACGAAACCTTCGCCGCGCGCTACTGGCCCGGCCAACCGGCAATCGGGAAGCGATTCCGGCTGATGGCCTCAGGTGGTGGCGGAACGGCAAACCTCGGCGGCGCCACTCAACCATGGGTCGAGATCGTCGGCATCGCCGTTGACACGCGCTATCGATCGGTCGCCGAAGGGCCGACCGAGTTCATCTACTACTCGCGCAGGCAGCGGCCGACGCCCGACGCGACGATCATGCTGCACACGACCGTCGACCCTTCGTCGCTCGCCGAGCCGCTGCGCGCGGCCGTTCGTGCCATCGACCCGAACATGCCGGTGTTCGGCGTGCGGACGATGGAGGACTTCTACTACGCGAGCTCGGCGGCGTCCACGAGCCTGCTCATCGAGCTGGTCGGAGGCATGGGGTCGATCGGCTTGCTGCTGTCGGTGATCGGGCTGTACGGCCTCGTCGCGTATTCGGTGAACCGGCGCACGCGCGAGATCGGGATTCGGATGGCTGTGGGTGCCCAGGCTCGCAGTGTCTTGCAGATGGTGATGCGTCAGGGTCTGGTGCTGGCGGGAAGCGGCACCGTCGTGGGTGTGCTGGCGAGCGCGGCGACGGGTCGGCTGCTCCGTGCGGCGTTCCCCTTCCCCAACGTGGCGACGGTAGACGTCGTCACGTATCTCGTCGTTGTGCCGGCACTCTTGCTCGTCACGCTGCTCGCGGCCTACGTTCCAGCTCGCCGCGCCGCGCACATCGATCCACTGGTCGCACTCAGGATGGAATAGCCACGTGATGAAGATCAGGTACCTATTCGTCGCGTTCGTCGGGCTCGCCATCGTCGACACGACCACTCGAGTCTCCGCCCAGACGCCCGCAAGTTGGCTGCAGTGGGGCGGTCCGACCCGCAACTTCATGTCTGATTCCAAAGGGCTCGCATCGAGCTGGCCGGCGGGCGGACCGAAGAAGCTGTGGTCGCGCGCCCTTGGCGAGGGGCACTCGTCGATCGTGGCCGAAGGCGGCCGGCTCTTCACGATGTATCGCTTGATCACGCGGCAGCCGAAGACCAGCCATGAGGAAGTCGTCGCGGCTCTGGACGCCGCGAGCGGGAAGACGATCTGGGAGTTCAAATACGCGGCGCCTCCCGACCGGATTCAATTCGATCAGGGCTACGGTCCGCACAGCACACCGCTGATCTCCGGGAACCTCCTGTTTGCGGCGAGTTCCCGCAGCGAGCTGTTCGCGCTCGACAAGGCCACCGGCAAGCGTGTCTGGTCACATGACCTCGTCAAAGAGTACGGCGCGCCGCTGACAGCACGCGGATACAGCTGCAGTCCGATTCTCTACAAGGGGACCGTCATCGTGACGATGGGCGGACTGAATCAGGGCGTCGCGGCGTTCGATCAGCAGAGTGGCAAGTTGGTGTGGAAAGGCGGCACGTTCATCTGGGCGCCGGCGTCACCCATCCTGATCGACGTCGACGGTCAGCCCCAGCTCGTCGTGTTCGGCGGCGACATCATCACCGGCATGGATCCGGCGAACGGGAAGCAGCTGTGGAGCCACCCCCATCGGACCGACTGGGGGCTCAACATCAGCACCCCAGTGTGGTCGGGGGACACTCACCTGCTCTTCGCATCATCTGCGTACGGCACCGGAAGCCGCGCCCTGGAGCTGCGGCAGGCCGCAGGCAAGACGACGGTCACCGAGAAATGGGCGAGCCAGCGGATGCGCGTGCACATCGGCACGGTGATTCGCCTCGGCGACTACGCCTACGCCTCGAGCGGCGACTTCGGGCCGGGCCTCATCTCCGCCATCGACATGAAGAGCGGCACCGTCGCGTGGCAGGACCGCAGCTTCGCCCGCGCACAGCTGCTCCACGCCGACGGCAAGGTGATCATCCTCGACGAGGACGGCGCGCTCGGTCTTGCCACCGTCTCGCCGCAGGGCATCAAGGTGCTGGCGCGCGCCAACGTGCTGTCGCATCTCGCATGGACGCCGCCCACGCTCGTCGGAACGACGTTGTACGTGCGCGATCGCCAGAACATCGCCGCATTCAATCTGGGCCAGTAAGAGCATTTGTGAATAGAGGATCTTTGATTGGGTGATTCGTTTGAAGACATCCGCCATTGCGCCCGGACGCTGATCAAGTCGCCGGCCTTCACGGTGACCGCGATCCTGTCGCTCGCCATCGGCATCGGCAGTACCGCCGCCGTATTCAGCGTCGCCGACGCCCTGCTGCTTCGTCCCCTGCCCGGCATCGCCGATCCCGAGCGTCTCGTCGACATTGGCCGCACTCAGAACGGTCAGCCACTCGACACGATGTCCTATCCGAATTTCGAGGACCTGCGCGATCGCAACTCCGTTTTTCAGGGGCTCGCCGCATTCCGCCCCGTGGGGCAGGAGTTCGGCCTGACCGTCGACGGCGACTCACAGCGCGCGCAGGGCATGCCGGTGTCTGGCAACTACTTCGACGTGGTCGGTGCCACCATGACATCGGGCCGCCCCTTGAGCCCCGACGACGACCGCATCGGCAATCCACGAGCGGTCATCGTGATCTCGCACGCGTTCTGGCAGCGTCGATTCAATCGGGATCCGTCGATCGTCGGTCGAGAGGTTCGTCTGAATGGCCTTCCCTTCACGGTCGTCGGCGTCGCCGCGGAGGGGTTCACCGGAACGAGCATCGTGTTTTCGGACTTCTGGCTGCCGATCACGATGCAGCCGGTGTTGATGGCGGCCGGTACGGCAGATCCGCTCGCGCAGCTCGGCAGCTCGGGCATGCTCACGTCGCGTTTTGCCGTCTGGATGAACGCGATCGGACGGCTGAAGCCAGGCGTGACGCTGACTCAGGCTCGCGACGAGACCGCGCGGATCGCGCGCGACCTGGAGCGCGAGTACTCCGACGACAATCGCGGCCGCAGCATCGCGGTGGAGCCGTCGAAGCCGATACCGGCACCCGGACGGCTCCCC
This sequence comes from Vicinamibacterales bacterium, assembly GCA_035649395.1. Taxonomy (GTDB): domain Bacteria; phylum Acidobacteriota; class Vicinamibacteria; order Vicinamibacterales; family UBA2999; genus Gp6-AA40. The sequence continues at coordinate 5,629 of DASRJR010000212.1, read as the reverse complement.
GCAGCGTTGTTCATGACGCTGCTCTTCGCGCTCGTGTTGCTCGTCCTGCTGATCGCCTGCGCGAACATCGGCGCCATGCTGCTGGCGCGCGGCGTCGCCCGCGCGCGCGAGATCTCGCTGCGGATCGCCCTCGGCGCCAGGCGCAGCCGGCTCGTGCGCCTGCTCCTCACGGAGAGCATGCTGTTGTCGCTGGCCGGCGCATGCCTGGGCGTCGGCGTCTCGATCGCACTCATTCGAGTGCTGACCGGTCTCGTCCCGAACCTCCCGCTCCCGGTCTCGTTGGACGCGCGCATCGACTGGCGCGTGATCGCGTTTTCCATTGTCGCCGCAGGCCTCACCAGCGTGCTGTGCGGACTCATGCCGGCGTTCGAGATGACGCGCACCGATCTCGTGTCGGCGATGCGGGTCGAGTCGTCGTCGCGCGGGCCGAAGCGCCTCCGCCTGCGCCAGACGTTCGTGGTCGTGCAGATGTCGATGTCCGTGCTGCTCCTGGTGGTGGCACTGCTGTTCGGACGGTCGCTCATGCAAGCCGGCGTCATAGACCCCGGCTTCACGATGACGGGAATCGACGTCGTGAACGTCAATCTGCAGCTCGCTGGCTACGACGCCGAACGCGGAGCCGCCTTCGCCGACGAAGCGAGGCGTCGCATCGCCCAGCTGCCGGGCGTCGAAGCGGCGACGAACAGCCGGACGATTCCGTTGACAACGGCGGGGCTGGGCTTCGGCCCCGTGCGCGTGGCCGGACCATTCGATCGGCGCACGGCCATCTTCCCTGACTGGAACATCGTCGGCCCTCAGTACTTCGATACGCTGCGAATCCCGCTGCTTCGAGGACGGCCCTTTACGGACGCCGACACCGCGGGAGCGCCCGCCGTCCTCATCCTCAACGAGACGCTGGCGCGGCGCCTGTTCGGCGCGCAAGACCCGATTGGCCGAACCGTGCTCCATCAGGAAGGGCTGCCGCCAGGCCGCACTCGAACGCTCGAGGTCGTCGGCGTCGCACGGGACGGCAAGTACCGCACGCTTGGCGAAGACCCGCGGCCGTTCGTGTACGTGCCGCAGGCGCAGCGCTACAACTCCGAGATCTGGATCCTCGCGCGGAGCGGCGGCCCCCGTGTCCTCTCCGCCATGCGCGACGTGATCCGTCGGATGGACCCGAACGTTCCGATCCTGCGATCGGCCGGCTTGTCCGAGCTGACGGCATTTGGCCTGCTGCCGCAGCGCATCGCCGCCTGGTTCGCCGGGAGTGTTGGCGCGATCGCCCTCCTGCTGGCGATGATCGGTGTCTACGGCATCACGGCCCACAACGTCGCGCAACGCCGCCGTGAGATCGGCATTCGCGTCGCAGTCGGCGCACTGCGTCGGCAGGTGCTGAGCCTGACGGTGCGGCAGTCACTGTGGTCGACGATGCTCGGTGCCGCCATCGGGCTGGTAATCGCGGCCGGCGTCGCGCAGTTCCTCACCAGCATGCTGTACGGAATACCGGCCATCGATCCGATGTCGTTTGGCGGCGCCGCACTGGTACTCGCGCTGGTCGCATTCGTCGCCAGCGTGATCCCTGCGACGCGCGCCGCGTCGGCCAATCCCGTCGAGGTCTTGAGGGCTGAGTAGAACCTTGGTGATTAGTGATTCGTGATCTTTGATTCGTTGTTGATCGGGTGATTGTCGATTGTTGATTTTTGGTGATGGGGGTCTCCGTTTCGTTTTTCAATCGCCAATCAAAGATCGCCAATCAACAACGAATCACTAATCAAAGATCAGAATTCAAAAATGATTGACGCCCTCTGGCAGGACATCAAGTACGCCGCGCGGTCGCTGGCGCGACGTCCGCTCCTCACGGCCGTGGCCGTGCTGTCGCTGGCGCTCGGCATCGGGGTCAACGCCGCGATCTTCTCGGGCTTCGATTCACTCATCCTGCGGCATTTGCCCGTCCCTGCCGCCGACGACATCGTGCTGATCACCTCGCCCGGTCCGCATCCGGGTAATCAATCGGCTTCCGGCGCGGGCGGCGTCGAGGCCATCTTCAGCTACCCGCTGTTTCGGGATCTCGAGCGTCTCAAGGGAACCGGACTTACCGGCATCGCCGCGCATCGGAACTTCCCCGCCAACTTCGCGTATCGAGGCCAGACGATCAGCGGCCAGGGCGAGCTCGTTTCGGGTGGCTACTTTCCCGTGATGGGTATCGCGCCCGTGCTCGGACGTCTTCTGACACCTGACGACGATCGAGCGCCGGGCGCCCATCCCGTGGTCGTACTCAGCCACCGGTATTGGTCGACGCGGTTCGGTTCGAACCCCTCCGTCATCGGAGAACCGCTCATTATCAACGGCCATCCGTTGACGATCGTCGGCGTCGCGCCAGACGGCTTCACGGGAATGACGTCGATGGAATCGCCGCACGTGTTCGTGCCGTTGGCAATGGCCGACGCCATGAAACCAGGCTGGCAAGGCCGGGAACAACGCAACGATCACTGGCTGTATCTGATCGGCCGGCTGGCTGTGAACACCACCCGGGCGCGAGCGGAGGCGCAGCTGCGCGTGCCGTTCTCGACGATCATCCGCGACGTCGAGTTTCCGGCGCAGAAGTCCGGCATGGGCGATCGCGATCGCGCGGCGTTCCAGGCGCGCACCATCCTGCTGCAGGAAGGCGGCCGAGGGCGAAACACCGGGCGCGCGGAAATCGCCCAAATCCTCGCGGTGCTGTTTTCCGTCACCGGTCTCGTCCTGCTGATCGCGTGCGCCAACGTGGCCAACCTGCTGCTCGCGCGCGCCGCCGATCGCTCCACGGAGGTTGCGGTGCGGCTCGCGATCGGGTCCTCGACCGCGCGGCTCGTGCGGTTGTTCCTGAGCGAGGCGTGTCTGCTCGGCGTCGCCGGCGGGATCGCCGCGATCGCCGTGTGCAGCGCGACACTGCGATTGCTCGAATCGCTGATGCCCACCGATGGTGGCGAGCTCGACTTCGCCATCGACGCCAGACTGCTGCTGTTTGCGTTGACGCTTGGTCTGGCGAGCGGCCTCTTTTTTGGGTTCTTTCCCGCGCTGCACGGGGTTCGCGCCGGCCTGGCCGCGGGCATGCAGGCGCAATCGGGGCGCACGTCGGGAACGCGCGGCAGTTCTCGTCTCCGTTCGGCACTCGCGGGCACGCAAATCGCGCTGGCCACCGCGCTGCTCGCACTGGCAGGCCTGTTCATCGTCAGCCTGGCCAACATCGCGCGGATGGATCTCGGCATCCGCCCAGAGGGTCTGGCGACGTTCTCGATCTCGCCGGACCTCAACGGCTACACGCCCGCCCAGGCGATCGCGTTGTTCGATCGAATCGACGACTCCATCCGCGGACTACCGGGCGTGGTCTCGGTCACGCAATCGACCGTGCCGCTGCTGGCCAACAGCAACTCGTCGCGAAACGTGACGGTCCAAGGGTTCGATGCCGGCCCCGATGCCGATACGGTCGCGAGCTACGCGTCGGTCGGGGCGGATTACTTCAAGACGCTCGGCATTCCATTGCTGCAGGGCCGCGAGTTCACACCAGCCGATGCCGGCCCGCGGGTGACCGCGACGATCGTCAACGAGGCGTTCGCGCGCAAGTTCAATCTCACCGGCCACGCGGTCGGCACGCGGATGGCCCTGGGCGCCGGCGACCGGAAGACACTCGACATCGAGATCGTCGGTCTCGCCCGAGACGCGCGCTACAGCGAGGTGCGGGCCGCGCCGCCGCCGCAGTTCTTCATCCCGTTCCGTCAGACTCCGGTCGCGTCGATCACCTTCTACGTGCGAACCGCCGGCGATCCACAGCAGTTGCTCTCATCGATCGGAGGGACCGTCGCAGGCGCCGATCGGAACCTGCCGGTCGACAACCTGCGCACGATGCCAGATCAGGTGCGGAACAACGTGTCACCCGACCGTGTTGTCACGACGCTGTCGACCTCGTTTGCCGGATTGGCGACGCTGCTGGCGGGAATCGGCCTCTACGCGATGCTGGCGTATAGCGTGGCGCGGCGTGTGCGCGAGATGGGAATCCGCATGGCGCTCGGCGCACGGGGCGTCGACGTGCGACGGCTGATTTTCGCGCACGTCGGCCGGATCACCGTTGTCGGCGGCACCATCGGGCTCGCGATGGCCTTCGGGCTCGGCCGGCTCGCACAATCGATGCTGTTTGGCATCACTGGCTCGCAGCCGAACATTGCCGGCGCGGCGGCGCTCATCGTCGTGGCTGTCGCGTGTGTGGCCGGCGTGGTTCCGGCGCGACGAGCGGCGCGCGTCAACCCCGTGGAAGCGTTAAGGGCTGAATAGAACATCGTTGATTAGTGATTGGTGATTAGTGATTCGTTGTTGATTGATGATTTGTGATTGTCGATTTATCGGTGATTGCGAGGCGCTCGTTCGCGCTCCGTTTCTTATCTTTCAATCAAGTAAATCAAAACTCACCAATCGACAACGAATCACCATTCAAAGATCACTACTCAAAGATTGGTGAATCGAGATGGCTGATGCGATTTGGCAAGACCTGCGGTATGCAACCCGATCACTGGCGCGTCGTCCGCTCGTGACGTCGGTCACGGTGCTGTCGCTGGCGCTCGGTATTGGCGTCAACTCCGCGATCTTCTCGGTCTTCGATCACCTCATCCTGCGCCGGCTGCCGGTCCCCGCAGCCGACGCGCTCGTCGTGATCACGTCGCCGGGCCGGCGGCCGGGTGGGGCGTCGACGAGCGGCGCCGGCGGCAGTGATGCGGTGTTCAGCTACCCGCTGTTCCGCGATCTCGAGCGGCTGTCCGGCACCGGTCTTTCGTCGATCGCGGCGCATCGCGACTTCGGCGCCAACCTCTCCTATCAGGGGGCCACGCTCAACGGCAAAGGGCTGCTCGTCTCTGGCGGCTATTTCCCTGCGCTCGGGATCACGCCGGCCGTCGGCCGGCTGCTCGGCGCAGACGACGACCGCATCCCGAACGCGCAACCCGTGGCGGTGTTGAGCCACAGCTATTGGTCGAGCCGCTTCGGGGCCAACCCGCGCGTGCTTGGCGAGACGCTCTTCATCAACGGTCAGCCGATGACGATCGTGGGCGTGGCACCACGGGGGTTCACCGGTATCACGACGCTCGAATCACCGCAGGTGTTCGTGCCCTTGGCGATGACGGATCGGCTGTCCGCTGGTCCCGGCCGCGAGGACCGGCGCGATCACTGGCTCTACCTGGTCGGCCGTCTCGAGCCAGGCGTCACGAGCGAACAGGCGCAGAACCGGCTGAACGTGCCATTTCGAGCGTTGATGCGTGATGTGGAGTATCCGCTTCTGCAGAGCGAGCTCGCCAGCGACCGCGAGCGGGCCGCGTTTCAATCGCGCGAAATCGTGCTGCAGCCCGGCGGCCGCGGCCGAAGCGCGCAGCGCAGCGCGATGCGGATGATGGCGCTGCTCCTGTTCGGCGTCACCGGATTCGTGCTCCTGATCGCGTGCGCGAATATCGCCAATCTTCTGCTGGCCAGGGCCACCGATCGCGCCGCTGAACTCGCGCTCCGCATGTCCCTCGGCGCATCGTCAGTACGACTCGTGGGGCTGCTGTTGAGCGAAGCGACTCTGCTCGGTGTGCTCGGCGGCGTCGTCGCGATCGTGATCTCGCGCGCAACGCTTGCCGGACTGCCC
>DASRJR010000211.1:0-2448 GCA_035649395.1 Vicinamibacterales bacterium | reverse complement strand
CGCGCTCGGCCGCGTGTCGGTGGAGGCGCGAGATCCGACACATCAGAGCACGCCGCTCGGCTGGACCGCTTTCGGATCGGTGCATCGCCGCGCGAGGGGTGCGGATTACGTCGCGGTGATCGATCGGCTCGTGGCGGCGGGTGCGGATATCAGAGCGCTAGCGAATGGCGAGGGCCGCACGCTGGTGCAGATGGCGCAAGGGAATGCCGCGATGCAGCAGGCGCTTCGAAGTCGTGGCGCTAGCTAGAGCAGTTTTCAATTGTCGGGCCTTGGTACTTGGGCCTTCGTTCTTGGTCCGTCCCGTGAGTCCATGGTCCGTCCTACCGTCCTCAGGTCCTTGGTCCTCAGTCCAGCGCGGACGAAGGACCCCAGGACCAGGGACGGACCTGGGACCAAGGACGGACGAAGAACCAAGCACCAAGTACCAAGGACTGACATTAGTGCGATTCGGCTGGCAGCTGCGTCATCCAGACGTTGCCCGTGTGCTCGCCGAGATTGAAGACGATCTTGTCACGAGCAACGGCAATATTGGGTGCGCCGAGATACAGGTTCCGCCACGACAACCCTCGACTGTGGAAGTGCTGAATGGACACCGGCGGACCGGTCGGCGTCTTCGTGGCGGGATCGACATGCTGCGCCCACAGGCAGGGAGAGCCGTCGCGATTCGACCAGAAGTAGAGCACGCTCCCATTAGGGGACCAGGCTGGCGCATCGCCGTCTTCCGCCACATCGACCCATTCGCTGTCGGCGACAACGGAGGTCTCGCCGACCCTTGCGACGATCACGCGCGCCGGTGCGAGGCTATTCGGCCGCGCATTGAACGTCACCCATCGGCCGTCGGCGGTCAGCCGGCCATTGAACAGTCCAAAGGCCGGATGTCTCAACCAGTCTGGCCGCGGCGGGGAGCCGGGCCGCAGCAGGCCGATGCCGGAGGGGTCGCGCAGAGTCACGAACAGCAACCCGTGACCACCTGGCGCCCACTGTTCGACCTCGCCGCAATCGTCACACACCTGCTCGGGCGAGCCACCGTTCAACCCGACCACGAAGATCGGCATTTTTCCGTTCTGTGAAAACGAGTACGCGACCTTGGTTCCATCAGGACTGATGGCGGGAGAGTCATCCGCGGACGTCGACGTCACCACCGTCTCCTGACCCGTGAGCAGATCGCGCGCGAACACGTCGTACTGTCCTCCTCGTCGCGAGCGAAACGCTAACCTCCTGCCGTCATCAGACAAGGAAGGATCGTAGTCATCCGACAGGTCCTGCGTGACGCGCGTCAGCGTGCCGCGCACGCGGGCGCGGTCGGTGTCAACCGGTAGACTCCAAATGTCCGCGCCGCTGGTTCGGCTCATGAACACCATTCGCCCACTCGATGTCGTGGATGCGGCGGCTTCGTCGGTCGTCCCGAACGTGACGCGCTGCGGTGCACCGACGTGCCAGCTCCGCGTCGCGATCGGAACGAGCCACATGTTCCACGAGTCGCCGACGTGTCCATGAAAGACAATTCGCTGCCCGCTCCATGCATCGGGAGTGGGCAACCGGTGAAACGCCTCGAACCGCTCTCGCGCCAGCGCGTCTCGAGCACCGGTTGGGACGAGAGGCCCGGCCTTCATCGTGGCCACATACCAGTCGATGTTGTTCTCTGGCGGACCATCGCGGTCTCGCTGCCCCCAGAACAACAGCGCACTGCCGTCAGGTGACCACACCGGCGCGCGAGCGAGATAGAAACCAGGAGCGATCTTCCGCGCGGGGCCTCCAGACGCGGGCGCGACATAAATCTGGCTGCCCGACGCTTCCGAAACGCCGTACGCGATCCACATCCCGTCGGGAGAGAACCGTGGCGAGAACCCTCGGTCAATCAGCAAACGCTCTTCGCCACCCAACGTGGGGATGACGTAGATGCCGGGCTCGGGACGGCTGGATTGAAAGGCGATCCGACTTCCATCGGCAGAGAACGAGGGCTCGACATCGTCGGCACCATTTCGCGTCAAGCGAAGGGGAGCGCCGTTTGGAATCTGTTGAATCCAGACATCGAGGTTGCCGTCCCCACTGCGGTCCGACGCGTAGACCACGAACCGCCCGTCGGGAGAGATGGCGGGGTAATCGGTCCAGCCGACATCTGACGTGAGCCGCACGAGTTCCCCCCGTGGAGGTTCGACCGGCGCAGGTCGGCGCCACCACCACGCGCCCACGATGGCGACACCAGCCACAAGTGCGCAGGCAAGAACCGCGGCAATAAGACCTCGCGTGACGCGGACCCGGGGAGTGGCCAGGCCGCGCGCCGCATGCGGTGCGGATACGTCTTCTCGCACTTCCTCGAGAGCGACCTTGAGATCAGCCATCGATTGCCAACGGCGCCGTGGGTCTTTCCGCAGGCAACGCGTAATCACCTTCTCGAGATCGATCGGCACCGCCGGGTTCTGATCGGTGACTCGCGGCGGCTCCCGC
>DASRJR010000210.1:0-8228 GCA_035649395.1 Vicinamibacterales bacterium | reverse complement strand
ACTCGATCCGGACGAGGGCTACGTGAAAGAAGTGAACGAGGCGTACCAGCACTACTTCTTTCACTACAGCGCCACGCCGCTGCTGGTGGTCGAAACCTCGCAGCTCGATCTCGCCGGCAGCGACGATGCGCTCGAGGACCTGCTGAAGCAGATCCAAGCCATGGGTCGGGGAACGCAGTACTACGTCCCGCGGACGTGACGAACGGACAAAAGGTGAAAGCGGGGTTTTTGAGTTTTGACTTTTTGGGTTGTTACCTGCTTAATTACCCCCAGTGGCCTGGTTCAAGAAGACCCGGAAACCCATCGCCTCGTCAACGGCCGAAAAGCCAAGTCGAGTACCCGAGGGCCTCTGGGTCAAGTGTCCGGGCTGTAGCCAACTCATCTACAACAAGGACCTCGAGGGCAGCCTGAACGTCTGTCCGAAGTGCGCCCACCACTTCCGCATATCAGCCAGCGAGCGGTTGAAAGGGCTCTTCGACGATGGCCAGTATCGGGAGCACTACCGCAACCTCACTTCCACCGATCCCCTTCAATTCACCGACACCAAACCCTATCGCGATCGTCTCAAGGCCTCTCAAGAGAGCTCGGGGCTGAAGGACTCGGTGATCGTGGCCACCGGACAACTCGATCGCATCGACGTTGTCGTCGCGGCGATGGAGTACGGCTTCATCGGCGGCAGCATGGGCATCGTCGCCGGCGAGAAGATCACGCGTGCGGTCGAAATGGCACTCGAGCGGCGTCAGCCGGTGATCATCATCTCGTGCTCGGGCGGGGCGCGCATGATGGAAGGGGCGCTCTCGCTGATGCAGATGGCGAAGGTATCGGCCGCGCTCGCGCGCCTCGATCGCGCGCGGCTGCCGTTCATCTCGGTGCTGACCGATCCGACGACTGGCGGAGTCACCGCCAGCTTCGCGATGCTTGGCGACCTGAACATCGCCGAGCCGAAGGCGTTGATCGGATTCGCGGGTCCGCGCGTCATCGAGCAGACGATTCGGCAGAAACTGCCCGAGGGGTTTCAGCGCAGCGAATTCCTCGTGGAGCGAGGCATGCTCGATCTCGTCGTCGATCGGCGCGACATGAAGGCGACGCTGTCCCGCGCGCTCCGATTCATGGGCGCCGAACGGAGACGCTCGGCCGAACCTGAGCCCGTCGGGGTTGCGGCCGCCACACTCGACTCACGGCGCTAGCCAGTGATGCCTCCGATTTCAGGCCTCAGGCCCCAGGCCCCAGGCCCCAGATCACGAGGCCTCAGGCCGCACGCTCTACGCCCTCCATCAATTCTGAGGCCCTGGGCCCTGGGGCCCGTTGTTCTGCGGCCTGAGGCCTGGGCCCTGAGGCCTTCAGACGAGCACTAGTGTTCGAGCGGCTGTTTGCGCTCGAGACCTTCGGCATCAAGCTCGGTCTCGACAACATCACGCGTCTCTGTGAGGCACTCGATCACCCCGAGCGTGCGTTCACGTCGCTGCATATCGCCGGCACGAACGGCAAAGGGTCGGTGACCGCGATGACACATGCGGCGCTTCGCGCCGCCGGCATCCACGCGGCCCGGTACACGTCCCCACATCTCAGCGATCTATCCGAGCGCTTCGTCATCGACGACGAACCCGTCGGCATCGCCGCCCTCGAGTCGGCCGTCGACCACGTGCTGGCGTGTGCCGAGCGTCTGCAGCGGTCGGGCGTGCTTCCAGTGCCGCCGACGTTCTTCGAGGCGACGACGGCAGCCGCGTTCGAGCTGTTTCGTCGGGCCGGCGTCGACGTCGCCGTGATCGAAGTGGGACTCGGCGGACGCTTCGATGCAACGAACGTGATTACCCCGGTCGCGGGAGCGATCACGACAATCGATTTCGACCATCAGCAGCATCTAGGCCATTCCCTCGAGGCGATCGCGTTCGAAAAGGCCGGCATCATCAAGGGCGGCATGACCGTCGTCGCTGGCGATCTGCCGCCACAGGCTCGGGCCGTGGTGCGCCGGGTTGCGGACGAGCGCGGCGCCACGCTCATCGACGCATCGGCCAACGCACGGTGTGAGGCCGAGCTGGTTGATGGACGGGCGCGTCTGACGATTGAGACGCCTCACGCCACATACGGCCCGGTCGCGCTGGGCCTTCGGGGGGAACACCAGATCGCCAACGCGCTCGTTGCAGTACGGCTGCTCGAGGCCGCTGCCGCGGCTGGCACGCGGATCGATCGCGCGGCGATCGAGCGGGGTCTGGCACGGGCCGAGTGGCCGGCGCGACTCGAGCTGGTGACGATCGACGGCGACCGTCGCGTGCTGCTCGACGCGGCGCACAATCCGGAAGGCGCTCGTGCGCTTGCCGCCTACTTACGACGCTGGCATCCAGAACGTCCACCGCTGGTGGTGGGAGTGATGCGCGACAAGAACGTGGCTGAAATCGTCCGCACGTTGCTGCCGACCGTGTCGCGCGTCATTGCGACGGCCGCGCCCACGCCGCGCGCGCGGCCCGCCGACGATCTCGCGGTGCACCTGCGAGAGGCGGGCGCCATCGACGTACTGGTCGAGCCCGACGCCGCGCGCGCGGTGGATCGGGCGCTCGAGATGGCGCCGACCGTCTGCGTCGCCGGCTCGATCTTTCTGGTGGGGGCGGTACGAGAGAGCCTGATTCGCCGTGCTATTCTCCGGTGATGTCCCAGTGCCTGCCTGCTTCGTGCGTTCGCGGTTCTCCATGCGCTGGTTCGTCGTCGCCCTGATCGTGTGCGTCAGCCCGACCAGCGCGCCCCATGCATTGGCGCAGCCGCCGCGCCCGGAGCAGAAACCGACTCCAACACCGCAGGCCGGAGGCTCGTTCTTCGATCGCGTCGAAGGCGGGGCCGATCGCGTCGAACAGGTCTCGCCCAACCATCTGCGCTGGACCGGCAACGTGGAGCTGCCGATCGACAATCAGACGAAGATCTTTGCCGACCGTCTGGACTACTTCAACGACACGAAGCGCCTGGTGGCGGAGGGCAACGTCGTGTTTGCCGGGCCCGAGGGACGCATCGCCGCCGAGCGTGTCGAATTCAACGTCGATAACAGCACCGGCACGTTCAGCGTGGCGCAGGGGATGATGTCGCTCGGCGCGATGGCCGACCGGAAGCAGTTCGGCAATCAGGATGCCGACGTCTACTTCTTCGGCGAGACGGTGGAGAAGATCGGGCCGAAGAAGTACCGGATCACGCGCGGCGGCTTCAGCACCTGCACACAGCCGACGCCGCGCTGGCAGATGACCAGCCACAGCCTGGTGCTCAATCTCGACGACTACGCCTTCGCGCGCGATACGGTGCTGCGCGTGAAGGGCGTGCCGATCATGTACCTGCCGATCATCTACTATCCGATTCAGGACACTGGCCGGCAGACCGGCTTCCTGCTGCCGACCTACAACCAGTCGACCATCCGTGGGCAGGGCATCAGCAACGCGTTTTTCTGGGCGATCGGCCGCAGCCACGATGCGACCTTCTTCCACGATTGGTTCACGCGTGCCGGCCAGGGGACGGGCATGGAATACCGGTACATCGCGTCGCCGCGAGCCGCCGGCGACCTGCGTCTGTACCGCTTCGATCAGAGCGAAGCCTCCTACACGAGCAACGGTCAGATCAACACCGTCCCTGCCAGCTCGAGCTACGAAGTGACGAGCTCGGTCAGCCAGGTGATCTCGCGGACGTTTCGCGCGCGGGCACGCATCGACTACTTCAGCGATCTGATCAACCAGCAGCTCTATCACCAGAACATCTATCAGGCCTCGCGCAACCGGCGGACCATCGAAGCAGGACTGACCGGGAGCGTCGGGCCGGTGTCGACGAGCGCGCTCTATCAGCGCAGCGAGGTGTTCAGCAGCAGCACCAGCTCCACCGTCTACGGCAGCACCCCGCGCGTGACCGCCAGCCTCGCGCCGCAGCGGCTGTTCCGAGCGCCGATCTACGCATCCATCAACAGCGAATACGGGTTCATCCCGAGCCGATCAGTGGTCGACGACGTGGTCGTCCAGGATGACAGCTTCGGCCGGCTCGACGTGACCCCGACCATCCGCGTGCCGCTGTCGCGACTGACGTTCCTTTCGGTCAACACGAGCGCGACGTATCGCACCACGCGCTATTCGCGCCGCGCGACGACGAGCGGCGGGGCGCTCGACGATCGGGCCTACGTGAGGCAGTATTCGTCGCTGCGCTCCGACATCGTCGGTCCGGTGTTCACCCGCATCTGGGATCTGCAGAGCGGATGGGCCGAGCGGTTGAAGCACGTGATCGAGCCCGCATTCACCGGCGACTTCACGAGCCAAATCTCCGACTACACGAGCACGCCCAAGAACGGCAGCGACGTGTCCGATTTCGTGGTGAGCGGCAACACAAAGTTCACCTACGGCCTGACCAACCGGCTGTTCTATCGCGGTCACACGGTCGACGGCGTCCGGGGGCAGACGCGAGAGTTCGTGACCGTCGGCATCCAGCAGACCTATTACTCGAATCCCGAATCGTCGCTGTACGACTCGTCCTATCAAAGCACCGTCGGTTCGCAGCGCCCGCCCTCCGACTTGTCGCCGATTACGCTGACCGCACGCGTGTCGCCGAGCAACGCGTTCGATCTGAACTCGCGCGTGGAGTACGACGTGTCGGGCCTCGGGCTCGCGACCATCTCGGCCGGCGGGACGATGAATCTGGCGACGGCCTCGGCGAACCTGAATTACAGTCACAATCGAGCATCGAACAGCGACTTCATCTACGGTGGGACGACGCTTCGGTGGCTCGGTGACCGGGCCCACCTGACCTACGCGCTAAATTGGGACATCGCCCGCTCGTACATTCAGAGCCAGAACATCTCGGCCGCGTACCTCGCGCAGTGCTGTGGTCTCATGGTGGAGTTCCAGAAATACAACTACGCCTCGGACATCCCGGTCTCGTCCGACCGGCGCTTCAACTTCGGGTTCGTCCTGGCGGGCCTGGGCACGTTCTCGAACTTCTTCGGCGCCTTCGGAGCGCAGTAGCGACGTGAAGGGACTGATTCTCAGTGGGGGCAGGGGGACGCGGCTGCGGCCGCTGACCTACACCAGCGCGAAACAGCTGGTGCCGATCGCCAACAAGCCGGTGCTCTTCTACGGCATCGAGGCGCTCGCCGATGCCGGCATCCGCGACATCGGCATCGTCGTCGGCGACACGCAGAGCGAGATCCGCGCGGCTGTCGGAGACGGATCGCGATGGGGCGTGCGCGTCACCTACATCGAGCAGGATGCGCCGCGCGGCCTGGCGCACGCCGTCAAGATCAGCCAAGGCTTCATCGGCACCGATCCGTTCGTGATGTACCTGGGCGACAACCTGTTGAACAAAGGGATCACGCAGTTCGTGCAGGAGTTCACACGCGACCGGCCGTCAGCGCAGATTCTGCTGGCGAAGGTGCCCGATCCGCAGATGTTCGGCGTCGCCGAGCTGCGCGAGGGGCGCGTCGTCCGGCTCGTCGAGAAACCGAAGGAATATATCGGCGATCTCGCCCTCGTCGGGGTGTATCTGTTCGGGCCGGAAGTCTTCGAGTCGGTCGGACGGATCCGTCCGAGCTTCCGCAACGAGCTGGAAATCACCGACGCCATCCAGGACCTGATCGATCACGGCCTGACCGTGCGGCCGCAGATCGTCGATGGATGGTGGAAGGACACCGGCAAGCTCGAAGACATGCTCGAGGCGAACCGTCTGATTCTCGAGACACTGGAGCAGCGGGTCGACGGCATCGTGGACGAAGACAGCCGCATCGAAGGCAAAGTGGTCATCGAGCGCGGCGCCGTGGTGGAACGCTCGGTCATCCGCGGACCGGCGATCATCGGCTGCAAGGCGAAGATCGTGCACGCGTATGTCGGCCCGTTCACGTCGATCATGAACGACGTCGAGATCCATGACAGCGAAATCGAGCACAGCATCGTGCTCGAGGGCTCGTCGCTGCGCGACCTCGCGAATCGCGTGACCGACAGCCTGATCGGCAAGAACGTGAGGATCTATCGCGTGCCGAGGAAACCCAGCGCATATCGCTTCATGTTGGGTGACAATTCGGAAGTCGGAATAAGGTGGTAGAGAGGATGAGCAATCCGACGGCCTACGCGACGACGGTCGCCAAGCAGCCGCGCATCGACGGCGTCAAGACCAAAACGCTGCGCGTCATCCCCGACGAGCGGGGCTGGCTCATGGAGATGCTCCGCGCCGACGACAGCGAGTTGTTCACGAAGTTCGGCCAGGTCTACGTCTCGGCGACCTACCCCGGTGTCGTCAAGGCGTGGCACTACCATCAGCGGCAGGTGGACAACTTCGTCTGCGTGGCGGGAATGGTCAAGCTGGTGCTCGTCGACACGCGGCCGGCCTCGCCGACGAACGGGGCCATCAACGAGTTCTTCATCGGTACGCAGAATCCGCTGCTCGTGCAGGTGCCGAACCTCGTCTACCACGGCTGGAAGTGCATCTCGACCGAGGTCTCGCTCGTCGTCAACGTCCCGACCGAGCCCTACTCGTACGCCGACCCCGACGAGTACCGCCTCGAGCCTCACGACACCTTGCCCTACGACTGGTCGCGCAAAGATGGTTGATGTCCTGGTGACCGGCGGCGCCGGGTTCATCGGCAGCAACTTCGTACGGTACGCGCTGACGACGCATCCGGATTGGCGGGTGACGACGCTCGACAAGCTGACCTACGCGGGCCGTCGCGAGAACCTCCACGATGTCATCGACCACCCGCGCCACCAGTTCGTCCATGCCGACATCGTGAACGTGGCCGTGAGCGGACCGCTCGTCGAGCGTTCGGAGATCGTGGTGCACTTCGCCGCGGAGACGCATGTCGACCGATCGATTCTTGCGGCCGGCGATTTCATCCGCACCGACGTCGAGGGCACGTGGGTGTTGCTCGAGGCGGCACGGCGCGCACCGGCGTTGCGGCGCTTCGTCCAGATTTCGACCGACGAGGTCTACGGCAGCGTGCCGGCGGGAGCGAGCCGCGAGACCGACGAACTCAAGCCGCGAAATCCGTACGCGGCGAGCAAGGCCGGCGCCGACCGCCTCGCCTACAGTTACTGGGCGACGTATCAGGTCCCGGTGATCGTGACGCGGGCATCGAACAACTACGGTCCGTATCAGTTTCCGGAGAAAGTCATCCCGCTCTTCGCGACCAATGCCATCGACGATATCCCGGTGCCGCTGTACGGCGACGGCCGCAACGTGCGCGATTGGCTCCACGTCGACGATCACTGCCGCGCGATCGACCTGTTGATCGACCAGGGCATCACCGGCGACGTGTACAACATCGGCGGTGGCAACGAGGTGATGAACGTCGACTTGACCCACCGGATCCTCGAGGCGCTCGGCAAGCCGACGTCGCTGATCAAGCCCGTTGCCGATCGTCCGGGACACGACCGGCGTTATTGCCTCGACACATCGAAGCTGCGTGCGCTGGGGTGGGCGCCTCAGGTACCGTTCGAGGACGGCCTCCGCCGCACGGTCGAGTGGTACCGTCGCGAGCAGTGGTGGTGGCGGCCGATCAAGGAACAGGACCCCGCCTTCCGCGCGTATTACGCCGCCCAGTACCACCAGCGGTGAGCGACGTGGTTCTGGTGACGGGCGCCAGCGGCTTCGCCGGCGGTCACCTTCTTCAGCTCCTCAACGCCCCGCAGCAGGTCGTCGGGTGGACACGATCCGCACCTGCTCCCGAGCTCGAACCGCTCGCCCGCTGGGACCACGTCGACCTGCTCGATCGCGACAGCGTGCGCCGCGCCATCGATCGGCTGCGGCCAACGCACGTCTATCACTGCGCCGGGGTCGCACACGTGGCCGACCTGTGGCGCGACACCACTCGCGGCCTCGAAGGCAACGTCCTCGGGACCGAGCATCTCCTGGACGCCTTGCGTCGCGCGGGTCAGCCGTGCCGGGTGCTGGTGACCGGCTCGGCGATGGTCTACGCGCCATCGGACACTCCGATCGATGAGGACCATGCCCTGGCACCGGCCAGTCCGTACGCGTTGAGCAAGCTCGCTCAGGAGGAACTCGCGCGGCGCGCGGTTCGGGAGGACGGGCTCGAGGTCATCGTTGCGCGTGCGTTCAATCACACCGGGGCGAGACAGACGCCGGCGTTTGCCGCGCCGAGCATGGCGCGGCAAATCGCGATGATCGAAGCAGGCCGCGTCGAGCCGGTGATTCGCGTCGGCAATCTCGAGGCGCACCGCGACCTCTCGGACGTGCGCGACGTCGTCCGCGCGTATGCGGCCCTGATG
>DASRJR010000209.1:0-13501 GCA_035649395.1 Vicinamibacterales bacterium | reverse complement strand
ATCTTCTCACTCGTCAACAGCCTGCTGATCCGCACGCTGCCGGTTGCTGAACCAGAACGTCTCGTGATGGTCTCGACCGAGGCCACGCCCCGACGCAGTACGCCGGCTTGGAACTACGGGCTCTGGGACGAGGTGCGGATGGGCGCACCGCAGATGTTCGATGGCGCGGTCGCGTGGTCGGGGGGTGGTACGGAAGAACGGCTGAACATCTCCATCGCCGGTGGAGAGGCGCAGGCTGTCGATGGCGCGTACGTCAGCGGAGACTTCTTCAGGACACTTGGCGTGCCAGCGCTGCTCGGCCGCACGTTCACGGCAGCCGACGATCTGCGGGGCGGCGGACCGGATGGTCCTGTCGCCGTCATCAGCCACGGCATCTGGCAGCGCCGTTTCGGCGGCGACGCCAACATTGTCGGAACGTTGGTCCTCATCGAGCGCATCCCGTTCACCATCGTCGGGGTGACACCGCCCGAGTTCTTCGGCGCAGAGGTGGGACGCTCGTTCGACGTCGCGGTTCCGATCAACACGCAGCGGTTGATCCGTGGCAAGGATTCGGGCATCGACGGGGGATATTGGCTCTGGATCATGGTCCGGTTGAAGGCCGGACAGTCGGCGGAGGCCGCGACCAGTCTCCTGCGGGCGATGGAGCCAGGGATCCGCGAGGCCGCCAACGCCATGCCCTCGAGGATGGCGCCGCGAGACCAGCACGCCGCCCCGTTCACGCTCGTGCCCGCGTCCCTGGGGGCGTCGCGACTGCGTCAACGATACGAACAGCCTTTGCTGGTGATCCTGGTCATCGTCGGGCTGGTGCTCCTGATCGCGTGCGGCAACATCGCGAACCTGCTCCTCGCGCGAGCCACAGCGCGCCGGCACGAATTGAGTCTCCGGCTCGCCCTCGGAGCGACGCGCTGGCGTCTCGTGCGGCTCCTGCTCGCTGAAGCGCTCATCCTCGCGGGCGTCGGCGCGTTCGCCGGACTGGTGTTTGCGAGATGGGCGAGCCCGCTGCTCGTGGCGCAATTGTCGACCTCGGTCACGCGCGTGATGCTGGATCTCTCGCTGGACTGGCACGTGCTGGCCTTCACCGCTGCGATTGCAACCGCGACTGCCGTACTGTTCGGGACCGCGCCGGCGTTCAAGGCGACGCGCGTCGCGCCGATGGACGCGCTCAAGGAACAGAGCCGCGGCGCATCGGGTGGCGCGCGCACACGTCTGGCGAGCGGCCTCGTCGTCGCCCAGGTGGCGTTGTCGATGGTGCTCATCGTGGCGGCTGGCCTTCTGGTGGGGACATTCGAACGGCTCGCAACGCTGCCGCTTGGGTTCGACAGCGACCGCGTGCTCACGATCACCGTGGACGTGGCGCATACGTCGGTCGATCCGGGTAGCCGCATTCCCTTCTATCACCAGCTCGTCGCAGCTGTCGCCGCCTTGCCTGGCGTTGCACGTGCGGGCGGGTCGATGGCGACGCCAGTAGGCGATAACGCCAACCTTGCGTTTCTGGACGTGCCTGGTGCGCCGCCCCCACAACCCGAGCCGGGTCCGGTGTCTTTCTGGAACTCACGGACGATCATGATCAATCAGGTCACACCGGGATGGCTCGCTACTTACGGCACCACTGTCCTCGCCGGCCGCGATATCAACGACAGGGACTCGCAGGGGGCCCTTCCGATCGCGCTCGTCAACGAGGCATATGTGCGGAAGTTCCTGCCCGGCCGAAACCCAATCGGAGAACCGGTTCATTTCCTGGAGGCTCCGCCGAAGACGATCGTCGGAGTCGTGCGCGACGCGGTCTACATTTCCGTTCGTGATGGAATGCGGCCGACTGCGTACGTACCGCTTGCACAGCACGATGCTGGAAAAGGGCCGGCCAGGTTCCACATCAGCGTTCGTCCATCTGCAGGGTCGCCGGCTTTGCTGGCACCTCGTGTGGCGGCTGCGCTGAGGGCCGTCGATGCCAATCTCGCGTTTGCGTTCCGACCGCTGCAGGATCGGATCGATGCCTCGCTCACGCGGGAGCGCCTCGTTGCCATGCTCGCCGGGTTCTTCGGCGCGCTGGCCCTGCTACTTGCGGCTCTGGGCCTCTATGGCGTGACGTCGTACGCGGTCTCGAGACGACGCGCCGAGATCGGCATTCGGATGGCGCTCGGGGCAGAGCCTGCGGGCGTCGCCCGGTTCGTGATCGCCCGAGTGTTCGTGCTCGTTGCCCTCGGGGTGATCATCGGCACGGGCGTGAGCTGGTGGTCATCACGATTCGTCGCGAGTCTGCTGTACGACCTCGAGCCGCGCGACGCGGTCACACTCGTGAGTGCGGCCGTCACATTGACGACGGTCGGCGCGTTCGCGGGTTGGCTCCCTGCCTACCGTGCGTCGCGAATCGATCCGGCACGAGTACTGCGCGACGGCTGAACCGGCGAGGGCCGGAATCTTCAGTTAGTGGAGCAAGGGCTCGATCCGCTTTGCGAACGCCTTTGATGTGCTCGTGAATTCGCGCGAGCCCACGGTCAAGGCGCGACGGCGAAGGGCGCGCTGTCGTTGTTCGGCGAGCGATCGTACTCGCGTCACTCCAGGGAGCTCGAGACCATCCGAGAGCCTCGATCGCAGAACGGCGAGGTTTTGATCCTCGCCGAGCCAGGTCTCGAGATGTTCCAGCTCGCCCAACTCACGATTGATCGATCGCGGGTGACGTGGAAGCAGCCGCAGCGCGTACCACAGAGTCTTCACGCGTTTCCGCCATGTGTGAAACGCCTTCGCGCCTGGTCGTACGCGCGCCTTCCTCATGGTGCGCCTGGCCTTCTTGTAGTGGCGACGGAGCTCGGTCAGCCACGCCGATCCGCTGACCTCCCGCCAGTGCCAGTGTCGCGCTGAGCGATGCGCCTCTTTCAACACGGCCGCAGCCTCCTTGTTCAAGCGCCGGCTTCGAGGACTTCCGATGAGCCTCGAATGACGCGTGCTCAACTGCTTTCGCAGCGCGCGGCGGGTCGCTTCGGAGACCGGCTGGCCTGCGCTCAGCTCGCTGGCGGTGTGCATCAATGCTTCTGCGTCGCGGAGCGGCGCCAGGGCACGGCCGGCCCGACGCAACTGCTTCAGTGCGTCGTTCGCCCCGATATCGTCGCCGACCAGTAGCAGGATGGCGCGCACCTTCTTGATGCTCTTGCGCGCCTCGTGGACGGCGCCTTCCGACACATCCATGCCGGCCAGTTGATCGATGGCATCGCGCAGCTCGCGGCGGACAATCCGCTCGAGTCCATGAGCGATCGATTCGCCTTTTCGAAGTTGGAATGCCACCCCGACGTCGCGCTGCAACAACTGAGCCTGTGCGATGGCGTTATAGCGAGGGGTTCTCCGGCTGGTTCCCCTGAGACTGATGTAAGAACGTCTCGAGTTACGCCAGTCCGGCTAAAGCCGGACGCTACACGTCCGCCTGAAGGCGGACACTACAGCTGTAGTGTCCGGCTTTAGCCGGACGTGTGGTGTCCGGCTTCAGCCGGACCAACAGTGCTAGTCGTCCAGGAAGAGGTCTCGCTGCAATCGCGCCCCAGGCTCGTAGGCATAGCGGTCGAAGTCGGTGAGCCCGCTGTGCCTGAGCACCTGCTCGTCGCGCAGGAAACGCCCGGTGAAGTCCAGGCCCTGCGTGAGGATCTCGTAGGCGGCGTCGCCCATGATCTCCGGCTTGCGGCAATGCCTGAATGCCGACTCGCCGCGCAGCATCACGATGGCGGCTGTGGCAATGAGCGTCTCCGGCCACAACGCGTTGACGGCGACTTTCCCCTTGAGCTCCTCGGCCAATCCGAGCACCTGCAGGCTCATGTCGTACTTGCTCATCGAGTACGCCGTGTGCGGGCCGAACCAGCGCGGGTCCATGTTGAGCGGCGGCGAGATGTTGAGGATGTGCGGCCGCTCGGCGTTGAGCAGGTGCGGTAAACACGCGCGCGTGGTCACCCACGTGCCCCGGCTGTTGATCTGCTGCATCAGGTCGAACGCCTTGATGGAGGTTTGCAGCGTCGGGGTGACGCTGATCGCCGACGCGTTGTTGACGCAGATGTCGATCCCGCCGAACGTCGACGCGGCTTGCGCGACCGCGGCCTCGACCTGATCGGCGAACCTGATGTCGCAGGCAATCGGCAACGCTTCGCCGCCGGCGTCACGAATGGCCTCAGCGGCTGAATGGATCGTGCCCGGGAGCTTCGGGTGAGGCGCGATCGTTTTCGCGGCGATCGCGATCCGGGCGCCGTCGCGCGCCGCGCGCAGTGCGATCGCGAGCCCGATGCCTCGGCTGGCGCCGGTGATGAACAGCGACCGTCCCTCGAGCGTCACGTGCGGGCTCTCGCGGCTCGACGCTACGCGAACTGCTGATCGTCCGCCGACGGACCGTAGATCGCCGGCACCGTCTGGTCGTTCATCCGCAGATACACCGTCAACTGGCCGCGATGATGTGCGAGATGGTTGATCGTCTCGCGCAGGACGATGTGGCGCGGCCATTCGCTGACGACCTTGCCGCTCATGAGGAGCCGCCAGTTCGTCGTCAGCAGGTAGTTGTCGTTCGTCTTCTGCAACGCCTCTCGCGCTTTGGCGACAAACGTGTCGTGCACCTGGACGAGCGAGTCGGTCGAAGGTTGCTGGTATTGCCCCGACCCGCCCGGTGGATTCAGATCGAGTTCGTCCTTTTCGATGATGAGGTTCACCCACGACACCATCGAGGCCACCAGGCCTGCGAGTCGGCCCAGCGGCATCGACTTCGCGTGCGGCTTCCAGTCGTCTCGGCCCGTCGGTACGTGTTCGAGCGCGCGGCGGGTGCGCGTGGCTTCGCGATCCAGTTCGGCGAGGAAAAGTTCAGTCAGTTTCATGTCGACCCTTCCTGCCTAGAATACTCGGGAAGGGATGCTTGCCAGCGTCGCGCTCCTCGCCGTCCTGTCGCTGTCCGCATCGGCTCAACCGATGAAGCCGATGTGCGCGATCGACATGGGCAGCAACAGCTTCCGCCGAATCGTCGGATCGTTCGAGAAGGGCCGGTACGAG
This sequence comes from Vicinamibacterales bacterium, assembly GCA_035649395.1. Classification (GTDB taxonomy): domain Bacteria; phylum Acidobacteriota; class Vicinamibacteria; order Vicinamibacterales; family UBA2999; genus Gp6-AA40. The sequence continues at coordinate 8,491 of DASRJR010000209.1, read as the reverse complement.
CAGCGACGCATCGACGTCGTCACGATGGGTGTGGGCGACGATCTCGCGCGCCATGGGCGGATCAGCGATGCAAAGCTCGTGGAAATCGAGAAGCAGCTGGCCGCGTTCAAGCGCGCCTGCGAGAAGGAAGCCGCGGCACCCGTGAAGGCGGTGGGCACCGCCGCATTCCGCGACGCGCCGAACGGCACGCGCGTCGTCGAGCTGGCGAACAAGCTTGGCATCGCGATGGAGATCGCGACCGAGCGGCGGGAATCGGAGCTGGCGTATCTCGTCGGCGCGCTCGACAAGGACGGCTACGCGGTGGTCGATAACGGCAGCCGCAGCATCGAGCTGGTCTCCCGAGAACGCGGGATGACGCGCTACGCCGTGTTCAACCTGGGCTACCGCGTCGCCTACGATACGTTCTTCGCACGCGCCGGCAACGCGGCACAAGCCACGCTCGAATTCCGCGCTCGATTGGCGAAGGAAGTGACCCGGGCTCCGTTCATGAAGGGCAAGCGGGGGTTCGTTGCCGTCGAGTTCGCCGAGATGGCCGACGTGTTCTTCCCGTCAAGCGATCGCGGGCCGCGGATGTTCACGCTGGCGCAGCTGCAGCAGAAGCTCCGCGAGGTGACGGCCCTGTCAGCCACGGGGTTCAAGGCGCTGAAGGCCAGGAAGGACATCGACCGGGCGCTGCCGCGGCTCGTCGTCGCCGTGTTTCTCCTCGAGAAGTTCGGCTACTCGCAGCTGGAGTTGACCGACAGAGAACTCGGCGTGGGGCTCATCATCGAAGCCGGCATTACTCGATAAGCGTCTCACAATCACCGTAGCGCGGACGCTTGAGCGTCCGCGGTGTTGGAGGCGCGCGGTGAGCTCGCGCGCCTCCTCGGGCCACCACGCCGCGCGACGGCAACCCATGCGATCTCGCTTGCGTGTCGCCTCGAACACTGACCGAAGACGCAGGTGGTGCACGCGCCATCTGAGGACCCAACCCTAGCCCGTGTCACAGTCCCGTTGACGTCTGGGCGGCGTCTGTGACGGCGGCATACCAGAGATTCGCGCCGGATCGATTCGCCGCTGCGACGGTCATCGCCTCCTCGACCAGCTGTCGTCCCCACCATGCCGAATCGAATTTCGCCACGTTCGCGCGCAGGAGCCGCATGCGATGCGCCTGCTCCGACACTGGCATCGCCAACGCCCGTGCCAGAGCAGTCGCGGCCGCGTTGACGTCATACGGATCGACCAGCACCGCCGCCCGCAGCTGCCGGGCGGCGCCGGCGAACTGACTGAGCACCAGCACGCCCCCGTGATCGGTGCGCGCGGAGACGAACTCTTTCGCGACGAGGTTCATCCCGTCGTGCAGGCTGCCGACGTAGCAGAAGTCCGCTGCACGGTAGAGCCGATAGACGTCGGGCGGGTCGCGATGTTCTTCCAGGAGGCGGATCGGCTGGTGGTTGCCTGTCCCGAACCGCGCGTTGACGCGCCGGGCCGTTTCGACGATCTGTTCGCGGGCGCTGCGATACTCGGGCAGACACGTCCGGCTCGGTTCGGCCACCTGGATGAACGCGAAGCGAGGCCGCAGCTCGGGGTGCCGCTCGAGCAGACGCTCGATGGCGAGAAACTTCTCGTGAATGCCCTTCGTGTAGTCCAGGCGATCGATGCCAACGCCCAGTGTGATTCCGTCGAGGAGGCGGTGATCGCGCCACACCTGCTCGCGGCACTCCTGGATCGACGGCATCGAACGAACGATCTCGTTGTTCCACTCGACGCCGACCGGGTGCACGCGCAGCCTCGTCGCCTGGTCGCGGTAGCACACCACGTCGTCCGCATACACGATGTCCACGTCGAGCGTCGACGCGACGGTCTCGAGAAAGTTGTCGCGGTCTCCGTCGGTCTGGAAGCCGATGATGTCGCTACCGAGCAATCCGTCGATCAACTCGGCTGCCCAGGGACATCTTGCAAAGACCCGAGCCGGCGGCCACGGGATATGCCAGAACGCGGCGATGATGCTGTCATTCGAGAGACGGGGCCGCAGCAGCCGTGGCGCCAGCGCGAAGTGGTAGTCCTGCACGAGCACGAGCGCCGGTGATCCGTCGGCGGCGTCGACAACGGACGAGGTGAAGTGGCCATTCGCCACTCGATACCTGCGGAAGTCGTCATGGCGGAACACGGGCTCGACGGGTACGGCATGGCAGAGCGGCCATAACCCTTCGTTGGCCAACCCGTAGTAGTAGCCTTCGTATTCCTCGTCATCGAGGCTGACGTACCGCAACCGATACTGAGGCGAGATCCCTTCGGCGCGAACTCCTGGGAGCTCGCTGCTCACGTTGATGTCGGCGTTTCCGTCCGCACAGGCGACCCATGTTCCGGCACAATTGGCGACGAGCGGCTCGAGCGCCGTCACCAGGCCGCTCGCAGAGCGCGCCACGCGCATTTTCCCGTCGCTCGATCGCTCGTGTCGGAAGGGTGCGCGGTTGGCGAGCACAATCACTTGACTCCAGCTCGTGCGCGACAGTGGCGATTGGGTCGTCGGCTCTTGCCGATGATGCCTGCTTTCGTCGAACTCTCGCTGCCAATCCATAGGTCCTCCCCCCGCACGCATGTAGCCCGGTCCGCAGTAAAACCCGGCCAACCGGCGGGCTGCTATCGGGCATCGGTGGGAGAGTTCGGTCTTTCTTGGGGGAGAACACCTCGGCCGTGGAGCGTGGCAGTGCCACGACTCCCGTGTTGCCCCGATGCCCATGCGGGCGGCGATGACGTAGGCTGGGGCGTATGCGACTGAAGACGTGGCTGGTTGCTGCGATCGGGCTCGGCAGCCTCGTCGTGCTGTTGGCCGTCTCGATGGTGGCGGCGTCGCGCAAAGCGGAGGACATCTACGCTCAGCTTGAAGAACTGAACGCCCACCATCGCCGCGTCGAGGCGAGCCTGCAACGGCTGCGCTCCGACGTCAATCTCTCGGGCATTTTCGTTCGCGACTACCTCTTGGACGTCGCGCGCGAGCGCGCCCCCGAATACCGCGATCGCCTGACGGAGTTCCGGCGTACGAGCATCGCGACCCTGGGCGAGCTCAGCGCGCTCCTGGGACCCGACGATCGGATCGCCAGCCTGCAGGCGAAACTGGACGACTACTGGGAGGCATTCGAGCCTCTCTTCGACTGGACCACCGCGGAAAAGATTCTGAACAGCAGCACCTTCCTGCGAAGCGAGGTCGTGCCGCGGCGGGAAGCCGCGTTGGCGCTGGCGCAGGAGATTGAGGAGTTGAACAACGCGAACCTCGCCGTGCAGCGCGATGAAGTCGCACGCCGGCACGTCGCCTTCCGCAACGCGCTGCGGCAGCTGCTGGTGCAGACGATCCTGCTCGGCCTGGGGGTCGCTGTCGTCGTTATGTTCCGGCTGCGCGTGCTCGAACGCCGGTCCGAGCACGCCGAGGACCAGATGCGCGAATTGTCCCAACAGCTCGTGAGCGCGCAGGAACAGGAACGAAAGAACCTGTCGCGCGAGTTGCACGACCACGTGGCACAGGTGCTCACCGGCTTGCGGATGGAGCTCGGTCGTATCGAACGCACCAGTCCCGCTGTCAGCTCGGTCGTCGCCGAGTGCAAACGGCTGGTCGACGAACTGTTCGGCACCGTGCGAAACCTCGCGCTCGGTCTTCGTCCGAGCATGCTCGACGACTTCGGGCTGCAGGCCGCGCTGGAATGGCACGTGCGCGACTTCATGCGACGGTACGCGATCGACGTCGATCTGCGGATGACCGGCGCGTTCGATGCGCTCCCGGACAAGTACGGCACGTGCGTCTATCGCATCGTGCAGGAGGCGATGACCAACTGCGTGAGGCACGCCCACGCGAAGTCGATCCGCGTCGAGCTTGCCGCGAATGGTGATCAGCTCGTCGTGTCGGTCTCAGACGATGGGCGCGGTCTCGATGCACACGAATGGCGCAATGGTCTTGGGCTGCGCGGTATCGAGGAGCGTGTCAAAGAGCTCCACGGCACGGTGACCATCGGCCCGCAAGGCGCGCGCGGCACCATCGTCTCGGCGCGAGTGCCGCTTCCCACTGCGGAGATGCCGCTTGCGAGTGCTGCTGGCTGACGATCACAGCATCGTCAGGCGAGGCCTGCGAGGCCTGCTCGAATCCGAGGCGATCACCGTCGTCGGCGAGGCTGCCGACGGTTTGGAAGCCGCGCGCCTGTGCGAGGAGCACCAGCCCGACATCGTTATTCTCGATATCGGCATGCCAAAGCTCAGTGGCATCGAGGTCGCGGCGCGCGCGCAGAAACTCGATCGGCCGCCCGGCGTCATCATCCTCAGCGTCCACGGCGACGAGTCCTACATCATGCGCGCGCTCGCCGCCGGGGCACGCGCGTACCTGCTGAAGAGCGCCACCGACGAGGACCTGATTCCTGCTGTTCGCGCAGTGGCGGCTGGCAAGCCGTTCTTCAGTCCTGCCGTGACGGCCGTGCTCGTGGAGGACTACGTCCGCCGTCTGCAGCAGCGCGGGCTCACCGACTCGTATCACCTCCTCACGGATCGCGAAAAGGAGGTGCTGCAGCTGCTCGCCGAAGGGCGCTCCAACAAGGAAGTCGCCACCCTGCTGGACCTGAGCCTGTCGACGGTGGAGACGCATCGCGGCAACTTGATGCAGAAGCTGAATCTGCACAATACCGCCGAGATCGTGCTCTACGCGGTTCGCAAAGGGCTGATCGTGTAGAAATATTGCGTGTTCCGCGCCGCCGAAGCCGGCCGCTGACGTGATGGAAACTGTCGGACCGATTCAGTTGCCGCCGCAGTACGAGTCGATCCTCGCCAGGTCGCGCGATCTGCAGTTCACGATGAACTCCGACGTGCTGACCGGTGACCTGCTTCGCACGCTCGCGTCCGCCAAGCCTGGCGGTCGCGTGCTCGAGCTCGGCACCGGCTGCGGGCTTGGAACGTGCTGGCTCCTCGACGGGATGGACCGGGAGGCACGGCTCGTCACCGTTGACAACGACGCACGCGTGCAAGCGATTGCTCGTGGTGAGCTCGGTCACGACCCGCGTCTGGAGTTTCATCACGAGGATGGCGGGTCGTTCCTCAGTCGATGCCGCGACTCGTTCGACCTGATCTACGCCGATGCGTGGCCCGGCAAGTACTCGCATCTCGACGAAGCGCTCGATCGGCTCACGGCCGGCGGCATCTACGTGATTGACGATCTGCTGCCACAGCCGAATTGGCCGCCGAATCACGACGTGAACGTCGCCGCGCTCGTCGAGCGCCTGGCCGCGCTCGAAGGATTTCAGTGGACGTGGCTCGATTGGTCCACCGGCCTCGGGTTGCTGGTGCGCAAGGTCCGTAAGTAGAGCGCAGGCTTTCAGCCTGCGCGGCGATTGCGACGCGGGGGCTCAAGCCCCCGCTCTACGAGCTGGGCGGCGACGTCTCAACGGAGATACGGCGGCACGTTGCCGATGATCGTGCGGAATTCGGCGTCGGTGAGCGGCAGCGTGCGGAACGCCGCCCACGCCTCCCGCGGCGGCGCATTGCCCCCCGTCGCGCCATCGGATCCGTACAGGATTCGCTCGAATCCAATCTGACGCATTCGAGTGACCAACAGGGCGGCCTCCCCGGGCACCTTGATCTGCGCATTCATTCCGCTGGCATCGAAATACAACTGTCTCGTGCGAGGGTCACCCTTTGCCAGTGCCTCGGCGAGGACTTCGAGCGCCTGCTGCGCCGGTTGGTCGCCGGGTCCGCCGCCGCCCGCCATGTGCGCGATCTGAATCACGACGTCAGGCGCAGCCGGAACCAGCTCGTCGAGAAACACTCGTGCCTCGTCTCGGCCGTACGCCAGCTTCAAGCTGTACGAGGCTCGCATGTGGACGACGATCGCCATCCGGTAGCCATTGGCCGCGCGAAAGACGCGTCGCAGCTGCTCGAGGTGTTGTGGGTCGTGGTAGTCCACACCGGAATTGCCGAAATGCATCTTCACGCCACGCCGCAGGTTCGGATCCTTCGCGCAGCGCGCGAGCTCGGCGAGCGCGTAGTCCCTCAGCGGATTGATGCCGCAGAACCCGATCAGGCGATCGGGGTACTTGGCAACCTGCTGGCTCGTCCAGTCGTTGTCGGCACGCAGCCGTTCGGCGGGATTGTCGACCTTCCGCGTTCCCTGCTCCCAGATGTAGGCCGTCGAAAGCACCACCGCCCGCTTGATCCCGGCGGCGTCGAGCATGGCAATCATCTCCGCCCCGCCGATTGGCGTGATGGGTGCCGCCGGAGGCGTCGGCGAAATCGACGCGGCCAGCGCGGGGCTGAAGAGGTGCTGATGATGGTCGGCCAGCGGCGCGTTCTGCGCGTGCGTCACGGAAGCCGAGAAGATGACCGCAACAGCCATGACGATTCGAGTCATGCTCGTATTCGACGCTGACGTGCCGCCGAATGTTGCTTGCACGACGTGCGCACTCGCGGCCGCTGTAGAATCCCGATGTCCGTGGCTCTGCATGCGCCCCCAGCCATTCCGTATGAGCTCCGAATCGGCGTCACCGGCCATCGAGAACTCGCCAGTCCCGACAATGTCGAGACCGCCGTTCGCGCGCTGCTCCAGCGTGTCGTAGCCGTTCTGGAATCCGCGTCGGCCGACCCATTCGGGCCGCACGGAGTCCCTCAGTCTCGCCTCGATCGGCTGGATCGGATGTGCGCTCAGGCGCTCGCTGCGGCGACGAATGTGATCGGCCCACCCGTTGACGCCCTTGCGCGCACGCTCTGTCTCCCTCTGAAACACGTATTCGTCGCGCCACGATTCCCACGAGTCCCGGTTCCTCCACGTCACCCCGACCCTGATCGCCGGACGCCGTTGAAACTGACCGTCGTGTCATCGCTGGCGTCGGGGGCAGACCAGATCGTCGCTCGCGTCGTGTGTGGGCTCGTCAGAGATCCGGAGCGTCGCAATCGCTACGTCGAAGCGGTCCTTCCGTTCGCGCCCGATGTCTACGAGCAGACGTTCGCCACCGAGGCGGAGCTCGTGGCCTTCCGTGCGTTCCTCAAGCTCGACTGCGGCCAGCACAATACGCACCCCGAGCCGACCGTGCTCTTTCCAGATCGACTCGATCCACGCGATCCGACGTCGTTCGTCACGCCAGCGCACGCCTATGGAGCGGCGGGGCGCTATGTCGTCGATGCGTCCGAACTCGTCGTCGCGATTTGGGATCCGGCGCGGACACCGAATCCGGGCGGCACTGAGGACACGGTGCGCTATGCGATCGATCGCGGCCGGGTCGTTCTCTGGCTCAATCCATCCAGCCCCTGGGCAGGTGCGTTTCTCCTCCGACGCGCAGACCAGGCTGATGCCGAAGGGGAGTCACCAAGAGCCGGCCGAAGCAATCTGGTGCCTGCTGGAATGCGCGCTGAACCGGTGCCGTCACGCGCGAAAGACCTGTCACCGAACTTTCATCGGTTGGCGGCGTACAACCGCGACAGTGCAATGGACCACGTCGAGTTCGCGACGGAGTGGCAGGCGCAGTCGAAGACCCTGCGCGAGGTCGCGCGCGCCTGCGGGCTGCCCGAACCGGTGACGGGTACCATGGCCGCCGCGCTGCTGCCGCACATCGTTCGGGCGGATCACCTGAGTATTCGCTACAGATCGTTGCGGGGTTTTTCAGCCAAGGTCTGGCCGACGACGAGCGCCATCGTCGTGAGCCTGATGGCGTTTCAGATCATCTTCTTTCCGTCCTTGTACTGGCTCGCGGCGATCGAGCTTGTCGTTCTGATGTTGGGCTATCTGTCGTACCGCGTCAGCATCTTCGACGCGTGGCACGAGAAGTGGCTGCACGATCGTCGCCTCGCCGAAGGACTTCGCGGCGCGATGTTCGTCGCGCTGGTTCGATCAGAGGACGATGCGTTCGAGCGGGATCGGCTGGCCTCGGCGGCTCGTCCCGTCGCGACCGTGCGTGACCCGTTGCCGTTCTACAATCCCGCGAGCGAATGGTTCGTGTCCACGGTGAAGCGGGTGCTGGCGAAGGAGCGGCGTCATTTCGCGGCGCTGCTGCCGCTCGACGACGTCCGGATCAGGGGGGCGGTCGTCGAATTCGTGAAGCGCGCCTGGATCCTCGATCAGGCGGACTATCACGAGCGCAAGGCGGAGAGTCGCCGCGTCGCGATACGCCGCACGCAGCGCCTGCAGCTTTCGATCGTCGGCGCCCTCGTCGTCATCGCGGGCTTGCACGCCGTGGGAGTGGGGCACGGCCACGAGTCAGCGGCGTCACTGACGCGGATCGATCAGTGGATCGGTTTCGCGACGGTGGCGCTCCCGGCGTGGGCCGCGGCCGTCCACGTCATGTCGTCGCTCGACGATCACAAACGCCTGGCCGAGCGCTCCACGCTGATGGCGTCGCTGCTTCGCGGGCTGGCGGATCGGCTCGAAGGCGTGGGCGGTGTGAGCGAACTGCACGAAGCGGTCACGGAGGCCGAGCGGATTCTCGACCTCGTGAGTGCCGAGTGGGCCGAATCGCTGATGGATCGCCGGCCAGAGTTCACCGGGTGA
>DASRJR010000208.1:0-4706 GCA_035649395.1 Vicinamibacterales bacterium | reverse complement strand
GCCATCGCGCTCGCGCTCGACCAGGCTGACGAGGGCCCGCTCACGATCCTCGGCGACCTCGTCCACAACCCCACCGTCCTGAACGCCCTCGAGGCCAAGGGCATCGCCGTCGCCCACCACGTCGCCGACGTCAAGACATCGACCGTCATGGTCACCGCCCACGGCACGTCCGAGCGCACCCTCGCGCGGACGCGCGCGCTGGGCCTGACGGTGGTCGAAGCCACCTGCCCCCTCGTCCACGTTGCGCACCGCGCCGTCGGCGCCCTCGCGCGCGACGGCTATCACGTCGTCATCATCGGGCAGCGCGATCACGTGGAGGTGCGCGGCCTCACCGGTGATCTCGAGTGTTTCGACGTCGTGCTCGAGGACGAAGACGTCCTCGCGCTCGAGGAGCATCCACGCCTCGGCGTGGCAGCCCAGACGACACAGCCGCTAGAAAAAGTGCGGCACCTCGTCAACCTGATTCGTGGGCGATTCCCGCAGTCCGACGTGCGCTTCCTCGACACGGTCTGCAGGCCGACCAAGGAGCGGCAGTCGGCGGCGGTCGAGATGGCGCGCCAGGCCGACGTCGTCATCGTGGTCGGCGGGCGGTCGAGCAACAACACGCGCGAGCTGGTCAAGACCTGCGCGCGCTACTGCGCCCGCGTGTATCACGTGCAGACCGACTCGGACGTGCGTCATGAATGGTTCGATGCCGCGAACGTCGTCGGACTGACTGCCGGCACGTCGACGCCAGACGAGGTCATCGACCGCGTCGAGGCGCGTCTTCGCGGTATGTTTATCGCAAGGTGAACACGCCGTTCTGGAGGGCCCGCGTGCCACGCCGTCGGACGTGGGTCGAACCGCTGTATCAGGACTGCCGAATCGCGGCACGGGACCTGTGGCGCAGTCCGCGGTTCGTCTGGGTCGTTCTCGCGACGCTGACCTTGGGCATCGGCGTGAACGTCGCCGTGTTCAGTCTCGTCGACGCTCTGCTCCTTCGTCCGCTGCCATTCGGCAGTCGCAGCGACCGCGTCGTGACCTTGCACTCCACGTTCGGCCTGCGCGTGCGCGCGCTGGGCGACCTGTCGTACCCGGATCTCGTCGATCTGCAAGATCGCGTGCGTTCATTCGAAGGCGTGGCCGGTCTGGTGCGGGTCAATTTCACGCTCAGCACGGAGTCGGATGCCGATCGGTTGCGGGGCGCCTACGTGACCCCGGAACTCTTTCGATTGCTGGGCGTCGCACCAGGGATGGGTCGTCAGTTCTCGCCGGAGGACGCGGCGCCTCCAGGCTTCGAGACGACGGTCCTGCTGACCCACGGGCTGTGGCAACGCCGATTCGCGAGCGACGCCACGATCGTCGGCCGCGCCGTGACCATCAACGATCGGCCGCACACCGTCGTCGGCGTCATGCCTCCTGGGTTTCGTTTTCCTGACCAGGCCGAACTCTACTTGCCGCTGCGGCTCAATCTCGCGGAGGTCGCCCGTTCGGCACGGACCATGAGTGCGGTCGGCGTGCTGAAGCCTGGGGTGACTGTGCCGGCGGCGCAGGCGGAGATCTCCGATCTCGCCGCCACGCTGACGCAGGAGCATCCCGGTACGAACCGTGGCTACGGTATTCGTGTTCTGGCGTTTCGCGACTCGCAGGTGCCGCGCGACGCGCGCGCGATCGCGACGGCCCTGATGGGATCGGTTGCGTTTCTACTGCTGATCGTCTGCGCGAATCTGGGGACGCTCTTCCTGCTTCGCAACAGCACGCGTCGTCGCGAACTGACGATTCGATCGGCGATGGGTGCCACGCCTCGCCGGCTGATCGTACTCGTGCTCAGCGAAGTGGTCCTTCTGACGATCGCGGGCGCTGTTCTGGGTTCGGGCGCGGCCGCGTGGGGCCTTCGTTTGGTCAGCGCATCCTGGTCCGATCGGCTGCCGTACTGGGTGCAGCTCGAACCCGACCATCGCATGCTGCTGTTCGTCGTCGCGTCATCCGCGATGACCGCGATCGCGATCGCCTTGTTTGGTGTCGTTGGCGCGACGCGCTTGACCCTCGCTCGCACGCTCGCCGAGCACGAGGCGAGAGCCACCGTGAGCCGGCGGACGCAGCGCGCGCGCACTGGCCTCGCCGCGGCACAAATCGCGCTGAGTCTCGCACTGCTGGTTGGAGCCCACCTGACGATTGGGAGCTTCATGGCTCTGCTGAAGGCCGATCTCGGGTTCTCGTTCGATCGCCTCCTGACTGCGCGCGTCAATCTCTCGGGAGATGCCTTCGACCCGAATCGCGCCCGCGCCGCGTACGTCGACGCGGCTGTCAACGCGATCCGATCGGAGCCCGGTGTGGCAGCGGTCGCCGCGACGAGCAGCGTTCCCGGCGTCGACGCCGGGGCAACCGTCCGGCTCGTGACGGACCAGGTGACTGGTGACGACCACGTTGAAGCCCAATCCGTGACTGTCACGGCGCAGTTTGCCGACGTGCTCGGACTCGGCGTGCGCGAGGGAAGGACATTCACGGCCACCGAAGCGACGGATCCTGACGCGCAGGTCGCGCTCGTGAATGAAAAACTGGCCGGCAGGCTGTGGCGCGGCGAATCAGCCGTCGGTAAACGGATCGGCATCCAAGGCGAGCGACGGACGCTCTGGCTGCGGATCGTCGGCGTGATGCCGGATATCGGATTTGGCACCGTCGGGCGGGCCACGGAGCCAACGCAGTTGCACCTGTATCTGCCGTACGCGCAGTCGGCGCCGCGCGCGATGACATTGGTCGTGCGTGCATCCGGAGACCCGGCGGCGATACGCGAACAGGTTCGCTCGACGCTTCGGCAGGTGCGTGGCGGCGTACCCGTGTTCGACGTGCGGACGATACGAGAGAGCAGACGGGACGCCAGCGTCGATCAGGAACTCGTCAGCATCGTCATGGGCGCCTTTGCGGCGATGAGTCTCCTGCTGGCCAGCCTTGGCGTCTATGGCCTGGTCGCCGACAGCGCACGCCAGCGCGAACGCGAAGTCGGCGTGCGACTGGTCCTTGGTGCGAAGCCACGCACAATCATTTGGCTCTTCCTCAACCAGGCGCAGCAGATCGGGTTGACTGGAGTGGCGCTCGGACTCGCGCTCGCAGTCGGCGTCGCTCGCATGCTGAGAGGCGGTGTATTCGCGGTCAGCGTGTTCGATCCGATGATCTTCCTGGGTGCGGCGACGATTCTGCTCAGCGTCGTGGCGGTGGCCGCGTTCCTGCCGGCGCGACGCGCCTCGCACACCGACCCTGCAGTGATCTTGCGGCAGAACTGAACGAGCCGCCTCCTGGCCAGCGCGTTTTCGAAGTGTTCGCAGCGTCGGCTCACCGGGCGAGCCTGGCGTCGGCTCCCGGTTCGTCGGCGTGGAAAATCGCGTCTTCCGCGATGGAGCTGACGATGCCGCCGTCGCCTTGGATGATGCGCCGGACAGCCAAGAATCGTGTCGATAACCAGCTCGCCCGTACGCCAGTGGCGAATCCAGGGCGACGGCGCTCGCAGCGCCTGCAGACCCGATTCGCGCCGCGACACGCGACAGAGGGTAAAACGACTCAGGAGCGGTGCGATCGGCGGCGGCGGTGATTCGCCACTGACGCACCAGGCACCTCGTTGTCGACACGATTGTTCACGGTCGTGCGGATCAGATCAGCCGCCGCCGGCTCCGTCAGCACACGCGCGGATGAGTCGTTTTTCCGCGGCGTCGAACCGGAGCGAGGCCCCAGCCACACCGCCGCCGCTTGGCCCCACGTGCGGCCGCCCGCTGCGCGCCGGCGCTACAGACAGATCGAAAACCTTCTTAGCGAGCGATTCGCGTGCGGGCCTTGCGTCGTCTGGCCCACGACTCGTAGGTCTTCGGCGCGTTCATCGCCTTCAGCTCGTGCCAGGCCCGCAAGGCCTCCGCTCGCGAGACGTTCTTGTGCGCCGCGGAGAAGTCCGAGAGGAAGTTGATGTAGCGTCCGTGCTCGGCGCGAAGTGGTCCACGCTTGGTCTTGTTGAGATCAATGGCCTTTTCGACCAAGTCTCGGTACGTGATCGGGCGTCCGGCCGCCAACTGTTCCTCGCGCCATCGATTCAGCAGATAGCGCGTGCCCGACGCACGTTTGAAACCGGGTACGAGCTTCGCCGCCTCGCGTTCTAGGAACGCCTTCGTGTCCCAGTTGCTCGTGTAACGGACGACCGGCAGATCGAGCCGCAATCCTTTGTCGACATCCCGCACGCCACTTTCAGGTCGATAGGGCGTGGACGCTTCCATTCGGCCCATACGGATGAATTGCTTGAGCGCGCGCTCGAGTTGATCCTTGCGCAGGCGATTGGCAAAAGGAATTCCGATCGTTGTCGCGAACTCTTTCAGCTCGGTCGCGTACCAGTAGCCGTTGTCGAACTCGGCCTCCGACATCGAGGGACGAAGTCCGTCTTTCTTGCGTTTCACTGGCGAAGCACCTGGTGGACGAACGCCACCGCAATCGATCCTTCGCCGACAGCCGACGCCACCCGCTTGACGTTGCCGCCGCGCACGTCGCCAACCGCAAAGATCCCGGGACGGCTCGTTTCGAGCAAGTACGGCGGCCGCGCCAGCGGCCATTTCGCTCTCGCGAGGTCATCCGGCGACAGGTCGGGCCCGGTTTTCACGAACCCTTTGTCGTCCAGGGCAATGCAGCCGCCCAACCAGCCGGTATTGGGAGTGGCGCCCGTCATGATGAAGAGGTGCCCGATGTCGTGGTCT
>DASRJR010000207.1:0-6294 GCA_035649395.1 Vicinamibacterales bacterium | reverse complement strand
GACGCACCGAGCCAACTCTCCAGGTACAACGCGCATCCATCCCTCCACCGGGCGTGTATCGAATACGCGCGGTACTGAACCCAGCACAACTCGCGGGAATCGAACCGACGACAAACGTGAGACTGTCGTCATCCGACACCTTAGAGATCCGTCGCGCCGCGTCTACGAACGACAAACTGAACATTCTGTACACCTTAGCGACTCGAGCACGCCTGGAGGCGCGCAATCGGGAGGCACGAGACACCATGACCCAATTGCTCGCGATCCGACCGGCGAGCGTCATCGGCTGGTACGAAACCGGCCTGGGTCAGTGAGCGCGACTGTAGACAAGCTGCGGCCGCATTCGGGCGCGCCAATGATCTCATTCGTTCGGGAGCGGACCCGGAGGAGCTCAGCGTTGGTCACGATATTCGGGCCGGATTGCAACGAGAAATGCAACGCGTTTTAGAGGCGTGTCGATGATCACGCGAAGGCTCAAGCCGTCCGGTTCTCCGGGAGGGGCCGAGGCGCAGACGCAAGGACCGGCACTCCGAGCGCCTCGCGTATGACCAGGATCAACACCGCCACCATCAGCACCACCGAAAGCTGAATGCCGATTTTTTCTGCGGTCGGTGCGAACAACGCGGCATAGAGCCAGGCGACCGTCTTCCAGAATCGTGTCGCCTGCTGGGGAGCGGCCGCTTCCTGCATGTACGCGCCGAACCAGATCAGCGGCAGGGCGAGCACCGCCGCGTCGTAGATGATCACGTGAGGATTCACCAGCACGGATGCGAGGATCACGGTCCCAAGGCGCACGCGGACGGGCGCGTTGCTCCTCCAGACGCGCGCGGTATACCAGAGCACGAGCGCTGCGGCGCCGATCCACAACGGAATCCCGATCGTGTTCGGCATCAAGCGCGTGAGCGTGCGCAATGATTGGCTGTAAACCGGCGTCGCCTCCAGCAGGTCGACGTTGTTCAACGTCAGCGCGACCGTCGAGGCAAAGCCGTGAAACGCTCCCGTTCCGAGCATCAGCCAGCAGACGGCGGCCTGCGCGGCCACCGACGCGACCGCACCACCCAGCATCGGCCACTCGCGTCGTGCGAGCACGACCACGGCGAGTGGGAGACCGAACTGAGGCTTGATCGCCAGGAGTCCGAACGCCACGCCGGCCAGGAAGTGCCGCCGGCGTTCGAGCGCCATCCACCCCGCCCAGAACGTCGCAAGAATCAGAATGCTGATTTGGCCGTAGAGCACCAGCATCCAGAACGGGGGAAACACCGCAGCGGCGGCAATGAGCATGCTGCGGCTCGGCAGAGTACCGGCGACAGGTCGCCACGCACTCCACACGATCAACGCGTAGCCGACGATCGTCAGCAGGCTCCAGGCGAGCAGCGCGGTCCCGTATGACAATCCAGCGACCGGTACGAACAACACGGCGGTCTGCGGTGGGTACACTGCCGGATACAGAAAGTTCGTCGACTCGGGTACGAGCGCGACTTGTGCCTCGTGCAGCGCCGCCGTGTCGTACAGCGCGGAGATGTGACCGGCGGATGCCACATGGCCGAGTGTGTAGAAGTAGAGGAAATCCGCGCCCCGCAAAGGACCTTTGTGAACGCGGTTGCTCTTCTCAATGGCGATGATGGACATCACCGTCACACCGACCATGATCGCGAGCAATATCGCGCGTGTGACGTGACGCGGCGATCCCTGCTGCCGGCCGAGGAGTCCACTTATGCTCATGGGGTGCAACTCATGTGAGCGCGGGTCTTACGCAGCCCGAGACGCTAACGTTGGAGCCGTTTTCACGCGGCCCACTTCCCGAACGACGATGAACATCATTACCGCCATCAGTACCACTGAGAGCTGTATGCCGATCGCTGCCGCGGTCGGCGCGAACAACGCTGCATAGAGCCAGTAGACGGTCTTCCAGAAGCGCGTGGCGTCCTCGCTGCTGGCGCTCTCCTGCATGTAGGCGCCGAACCAGAGCAGCGGCAAGGCCAGCACCGTGGCGTCGTAAATGATCAGATGCGGATTCACGAGCACCGCGGCGAGCATCACCGTTCCGACGCGCACGTGGATTGGCGCGCCGCTACGCCAGACACGCGCGGTCATCCACAGCACGATCGCTGACAGGGCCGCCCACACCGGCACGCCGATCGCGTTGGGTACCAGGCGCGTGATTGCGCGAATCGAGTGGCTCAGAAACGGTTTGGCCTCGAGCTGGTCGGCGTAGAAGAACGTGATCGGGAGCGCTTGGGCGTATTCGCGGAACACGTCGGGGCCTAGCACGAACCACACTGCCGCCACCTGCGCGGCCACCGCGATCACGGCACCGAGCAGCATCGCCCACTCTCCGGCGGCGAGCACGACCACGGCCAGCGGGATGCCGAACTGCGGCTTGATCGCCAGCATTCCAAACGCAAGGCCGGCGAGGAAACGACGATGGTGCTCGAGCGCGAGCCAGCCTGCCCAGAAGGCCGCGAGCACGAGCACCGTCACCTGCCCGTGCAGCACGAGGCTCCAGAAGGGCGGGAATGCGGCCGCTGCCGCGAACACGAACACCCGATCAGACAGCACGCCGGACAATCGCCGCCACGCGCTCCACACGATCAGTCCGTACCCGACGATGGTCAGCACGGTCCAGACGAACAGCGCGCCTTGATACGACCAGCCGCGCACCGAAATGAAAAGCGTCGGAATCTGCGGCGGATAGACCGGCGGATACAGGTCGATGCTCGATGCCGGCACGAGCGCAGCCTGAGCCTCGTGCAGCGCCGCCATGTCGTACATCGCCGACAGGCGGTGGTCGGCGGCGAGATGCCCGAGCGTGTAGAACTGGACGAAATCCGCACCCTTGAGCGGACCGGCAATGCCACGATCGCCGGCGCCAGTGAAGCTGACGACCGCCGCGAAGATCCACATCATGATCGCGAGGGCGATCGCATGCCCCTTGGCATGACGGGCCGAACGCGGCCACGAAATCGTTGGTGCGGACAACATGGCGTACAGGTGTGTTCGCGCGATTACGGTTATCGCGGTTGCGATGACGAAAACGGTTCCCGCGCCAGGGGCTGACGCGGATACGAGGACGTAACTGCAAGGACGCTGCCCCCAAGAGGCTGGACCGAAAGACAGGGCCAAAAGAGAGCACACCAAGCGTGCAGGTTAGAATCCCGATGTGCAGTTGAACGGGCGGACGATTCTCGTGACCGGAGGCGCGTCCGGTCTCGGTGGCGCGACGGTCGACATGATCGTGGCCGCCGGCGGCCGCGCGGTCGTCGTCGACATCAATGAACAGGCTGGTGCACAGAAAGCGGCCGCACATGGCGAGCGCGTGCGTTTCGTCCGCGCCGACGTCACGCGTGACGCCGACGTTCAGACTGCTGTGGACACCGCGACGCGTGATTTCGGCCGCCTCGACGGCGTCGTCAACGCCGCGGGGGTGCCTGCCGCCGAACGCGTGCTCGGTCGTGAAGGCGTCATGCCGCTCGCCCGGTTCACGCGTGTGATCGAGATCAACCTGATCGGCACGTTCAACGTCATTCGGCTCGCCGCCGCGGCGATGGACACGAACACGCCGCTGCCATCAGGCGAGCGGGGCGTCATCGTCAACACGGCATCGGTGGCGGCATTCGACGGGCAAATCGGCCAGGCCGCGTACTCAGCCTCGAAAGGGGGCATCGTCGCGATGACGCTGCCGATCGCGCGTGAGCTCGCGCGTATCGGCGTGCGCGTGATGACGATCGCGCCCGGCACGTTCGACACGCCGCTCCTGGCGGCGTTACCCGAAGCGGCGCGGGTGTCGCTCGCCCAACAGGTGCCTTTCCCTGCTCGCCTGGGCCGACCCGAGGAATACGCTGCGCTCGTCAGGCACATTTTCGAAAACGAGATGCTCAACGGCGAAGTGATCCGTCTCGACGGCGCGATTCGCATGGCTCCCAAGTAGGGCCCGCCGTTAGGCGGCCGTCTCCGCTATCATCAGAGTCTCGTGCTCACATTGCTCACCGGTTCGCTCGCGGGCGTCTTCCACGTGCTCTCCGGCCCGGATCATCTAGCGGCAGTCGCTCCGTTGGCGGTCGACGACCACCGTCGCGGATGGTTTGCCGGGTGGACGTGGGGCATCGGTCACGCGTCCGGAGTCGTCCTGGTCGCGGTGATGGCGGTACTGCTGCGCGACTTGCTGCCACCGATCGACGTGATCTCGAACTGGAGCGAACGCCTGGTCGGAGCCGCCTTGATCGCGATCGGGTTGTGGGCGCTTCGGCGCAGCGCCCGGATCGCGCCGGTACGGCACGCCCACGGTGCGGTGTCGCATCAGCATCTGCAGGTGACGATGGGCCCGCGCTGGGCACGCCGCATCGGGCACGCGCATACGTCGTTCTGCCTTGGCGTGCTGCATGGTGTCGCTGGCAGCTCGCACTTCTTCGGCGTGCTCCCCGCGCTCGCGCTGCCGACTCGCACGGCGGCGCTGCTCTACATCGGTGCCTTCGGCGTGGGGACGGTGGCCGCAATGACAGCGTTCGCCGCGGTGATCGGCTCGGCCAGTGCCCGGCGACACGATCATCGCCTGCACCGGGCGATGATGGCGAGCGCAGCGATGCTCGCGATAGTCGTAGGCGGTATCTGGCTGACGTGAATCGCTGAATTGTCGGGGCGATCGGGTCTGACGCTTGTCGGTGCCCCCAGCGTCAGGCGATTAGTTCGTGGTTACCGCGACCGTGGACGCTTCGAACATCCCGACCGCCTGCTGCGCCTGCGCGTGACGATCGCCGCTGAACGTCGGATTGAGCGCGCGACGAGCGGTGCGCAGCACCTCCGACAGCATCTGATGTTGATCGGCCGCTGATGCCGGCGGATGCAGTCCTTTCAGCGACGTCTCGAGCTTGGACAACGTGTCGTCCAATGCCTTCAGCACCTCAGGCGAACCCGACTGCGACGCCGATAGCAGGAACGGCTTGATCTCGGTGAGCCGATCCACGATCGGTCCAACCGCCTGAACATACTGCTGGTCGGCACGCGTGCTGGCTGGCGACGACGGCGCAGACGTGGGCGCGGGCGTCGGTCGAGCCGAAGCCGGCGTTGGCGCCGCGGCCGGTCGTGTCGCCGGGGCCAGCGTTGGCGCGGACATCGATGGTGCCGCGGGCGCGGGCAGCGAGGATACGGTTGGCGCCGGATCAGCAGGCTCACCAGCGGCAAACTGCGCCGACGACGGCTGCGCCGTCGCCTTCTCTGGTTGCTGCGTCAGCGGCCAGGTGAAATCGACGTAGACGCGCTTGCCTTCCGAGCGCACATTGGCGTGCGCGAACGCGGGCACGGCGATGTGCGCGCGGAGGAACTGGCCATTCTCTGAGGGCGGCGCGCTTTCGATGGCGACGCGCTCGACCAGATGCACGCCTTCCGGCGCAACCCACTGCTGCGCGTAGACCGGATTCGGCATCGGCCCCACGTCGAGATCCATCAATCCATCCGAACGACGCGACCGCACCTGACGCGGCTCGGTCGGCATCTCGACGACGAGCGTCACGCGATCGGGCGCACCGATCAGCAGCACGTTCGGATTGCTGTCGGGAATCCCCTGCGGCGCCTCGCTCCGCGGCACGTTGCGCAGCGATTCGTCGACGAAGATCCGCGCTCCGCTCATGCCCGCCCGCGACAGCCGGCGCTGGACGCGCTCCGCTTCGTCGAGCGACGCGTACGGGCCGACCATCGCCTGGTGAAGTTGGCTCTTGTCCGGCGACAGCCGGGTGAACACCGGCAAACCCAGACTCCGCACACGAGTCGCGGCCGAGCCGGCCGCGTCGCTGCTATCGAGCGAGGCGACGGTCACACTGAAGCTGGCGCCGGTTGGCAGAAAGGGGTCGTCCTCGGTCTCTTTCCACGCGAAGATCGAGGCGACCGCCGGCTGCGGCACCATGAACCACACGAACGCGCCGATTCCGAGCACCAGCAGCGTGATCGCCACCGCGGTCGTCTGCCGCTTCAAGCGGAGGAACCGGCTGTGCACGTCGCGCACGGAGTAGCCGCGATTGACCGGACGGGTCGCCGGCCGACCGCCCATCAGCTGCTGGACCTGCTCTTCGTTCAGCAGCACCACCGCGTACTGCTTTTCAGGGTCGAGTACGCCGTCTGGTTTCTTGCTCAGCACACGCGTTCTCGAAGGTCGCGAACGGACAGCCCGACCCGGTTGCCATCGGGCGCCCGCAGATACAGCCGATCACCGACGGCGACGTTCTCGTCCTGCAGCGTCCCCGCCGCGAACTCGACGACGGCGTGCGCCGAGGCGGTGGCGGCGATTCGCCACGGCACGAGCTT
>DASRJR010000206.1:0-6762 GCA_035649395.1 Vicinamibacterales bacterium | reverse complement strand
GAAACGCCAGTCGATGCGCGTGGAGCGCCTGGCGTGGGAACGCGATCGCGGCCAACTGACCGGGCGCCAGATACTGGCGCTCTCCCACCAGCGGATGCCCGTGCAACGACGCCTGGATGCGTATCTGATTCCGCTTGCCGGTCTGCAGTTGCACGTCGAGCAGCGACGCGTTCGAAAACGATTCGAGCACGCGATACCGGCTGACCGCGTCCATCCCTTTCGCGTCGTCCGCGCCAGCGGGCTTCTGCAGCAGGTCGTTCGGGTCCCACACCAGCCGATCGCGCCAGGTGCCCGCTTTCGGCGAGGGGTGGCCATGAACGACCGCCCAGTACACGCGTTCGGGCTCGTGTCGAATGAACTGCTGTTTCAGCGCCTCCTGCACCCGACTGTTCCGCGCGAACACGACCAGCCCCGAGGTGTCGCGATCGATCCGGTGCACGGCGTAGACCCGGCGCGCACGGTGCGATCGGAACCGATCCTCCAGCAACGAGGCCACTGACCGCGCCCGCTCTCGTCGTGCGAGCGGCACGGTCAGCAATCCGGCGGGTTTGTCCACGACCACCACAGCCTCGTCGTAGTAGAGAACCGTGAGATCGCGAACTCTCAATGGCTGAGCCACAACTGAGTCATTTACGCCTGTACAGACCGCAATTCTTGGTCATTTGAGGGAGACTCTCGCGACGAGAGCGCGGCCGTACATGCGACACTCGATTCAGTGACGAGGGCACGAGCATTGCAACCGCCTGAGCCATGAACTCGACGCTACCCATTCTTCAATGTGGCAATTGCGAACCCCTCAAGGCTGGCGTCCACGCCTTCGTCCTCGGAACCGCGGCTGTATGTGCGCTCTACAACCTCGCGGCGTGGCTCGCGCGGCGAGAGACGCATCTGGCCGTGAACACCGTCTTGTACTGGACGATCGTCGCCTGGGAAGCCACTCACGTCAGGCACCACCTCGAGATCGTTCCGCGCAAGCTCGCCATCGTTCCCAATGATCGAGCCGCCTGAACACTCACGCCTCCTCAACGTCGGCGAGACTCGTAGACGATCTCGCCACCGACGATCGTCATGCGAACGGTCGTCTTGAGGATCTCCACTTCCGAGCGCTGCATCACGTCGCTCGACAGCACAACGAGGTCGGCGAGTTTGCCGGCCTCGAGCGACCCCGTGAGCGATTCGGCGTGCGCCGCATACGCCGCCTCGCGCGTGAACGAGGCCAGCGCCTCGGCCCGAGTCATCCGCTGATCCGCCATCCAGCCGCCAGCCGGCTGGCCCATCGGATCCTGCCGCGTGATTGCGGCGTAGAGCCCTCGCAGCGGATCCGGCTCCTCGACAGGAAAGTCCGACCCATTCGCAATCCTCGCGCCCGATGCGATCAGCTTCCGCCACACATAGGCGCCTTCCTCCATCCGCGCTCGCCCGATGCGCGCCGGCACCCAGGGCATGTCGGACGTGGCGTGCGTCGCCTGCATCGACGCGATCACCCCGAGCGCGGCAAAGCGGGTGATGTCGGCTGCATCGAGGATCTGTGCGTGCTCGACGCGCATCCGCAGCGATCGTGAGCCGGGCACTTCCTTCTGTACCCGCTCGAACGTATCGAGCACGAGTCGGTTGGCGCGATCGCCGATCGCGTGCACGGCGGTCTGGAAACCGGCTTTCGAGGCTGCCAGCGTCTGCGCGTAGATCTCCTCCGGCGACGTTGTCAGCAGTCCGCGCGATGAGGGCTCGTCCGAGTACGGCTCGAGCATGGCGGCACCACGCGACCCCAGAGCGCCGTCCGCCACGATCTTGATCGCGCGCACTGTCAGGCGGTGTCGTGCGTCGTCGGCCACCGGGCCCTTCGCAAAGAACGGCTGGAGCGAGGCGAGCGATCCGCGCAGCATCACGTAGACCCGCGTCTTCATGCGGCCGGCATCCATCAGCCGCTTGTAGGCGTTGACCACTCGGCCGTCGGTGCCGGCATCGTGCACGGTCGTGATGCCGAGGCGTCGCATCTCCGTGTCGGCCAGTAGAATCCGTTCTTCGAGCTGTCGATCGCTCGGCGGCGGAATCCGTGAGGCGACGAGCGCCTGCGCGTTGTCGATCAGCACGCCGGTGGGTTCCTGTCGCTCACCGCGAATGATCTGGCCGCCAGGCGGGTCGGCGCTCGCCGACGACAGTCGCGCGAGGTCCATCGCTGCCTTGTTCGCCAGGCCGGCATGCCCGTCGACGCGCGTCAGATAGACCGGATTGGCCGGTGACACCGCGCTCAGCGCCTCGTGCGTCGGCCATCGGGTATCGGCCCAGTCGTTCTGGTCCCACGCGCGCCCGACAATCCACTCTCCGGGCTGCGCCATTGCGACGCGCATACGAATGAGGTCGACGATCTGCTGATAGCTCGTCGTCCCCCTCAGATCGAGGTTCTGAAGCGATTCTCCCAGTCCCGTCACATGTCCGTGTGAATCGTGCAGTCCGGGCACCACCGCAGCGCCGTTGAGATCGATGACTCGCGTCGCGGGTCCCCGCAGGCGCAGAACGTCGACATCGGACCCGACACGTTCGATCCGATCGCCGCGAATCGCCAACGCCTCGGCGACGGTGTTGGCGGCATCCACCGTGTAGATGCGGCCGTTCTGCAGGATCAGGTCGGGCGCCGCGCTCTGCGAGCGCGGGATCGCGACAAACAGCGCAAGGGCCGCGAACGTGCCAAGGACGGTCCGGATCATGGAATATGTTCAGAGAGATGTTATCCGAGCGTCCGGACGGTATCGCGATCGACGTTCGGGTGATTCCGCGCGCTGGCCGATCGGGCATCGCCGGGACCCGCGATGGCGCGCTGCTGGTGCGTCTGAACGCGGCGCCGGTGGACAACGCGGCCAACGCCGAGCTCATCGAAGTGATCGCCGCCGCGCTCGGCGTCCCGAAGCGAGCGGTGAGCCTTGTCTCCGGGCACACCTCGCGCAGGAAGACCGTCGTCGTCGCCGGGCCGACGGCTGCCGACATCACTGCCAGGCTGGAAAACGCATGAGTCGCTTTTTGAGTGTCGAGTCTTGAGTTGACGACGAGCCGTCTTATCGCCGACTTCGTCATCGAACACGCCGACGCGATCGTGACCAGCACCGGATCGGCGCCCAAGCGCGGCGCCGCCCAGCGCGATCTGGTCACGCTGCGCGATGCCATCGTCGCGTCTCGAAACGGCATCATCGTCTACGCAGGGACCGCCACGGACGCCGCAACGGCGATCGAGGTTGGTGCTGACGCAACGCGCGTCGATGCCACCGGGTGCACGGTCATTCCCGGTTTCGTCGATCCGCACACGCACGTCGTCTTCGCTGGCAATCGTCTCGACGAACTGCGCCGGCGCCTGTGGGGGGCCACTTACGAGGACATCGCCAGGATGGGCGGCGGCATTGCAGCCACAGTCCAGGCCACCCGGGCGGCGTCGGAAGACGATCTCGTCGAGGCGGCTCGAGTCCGCCTGGACGAAATGCTCGAACAAGGCACGACGACATGCGAGGCCAAGAGCGGATACGGGCTCACAGCGGCCTCCGAGCTCAAGATGCTGCGCGCTATCAAGGCACTCGATGCGAGCCATGCCATCGATATCGTCCCCACGTTCATGGGCGCTCACGATATTCCCGCCGCTCTTCGCGATCGTCGCGAAGACTACATCGCCACGGTCACCGAGGAGATGATTCCAGAGGTGGCGGCCGGTGGGCTGGCCGCGTGGTGCGACGTCTTCTGCGATCGTGGCTACTTCACGCCGCAGGAATCGATTGCCATTCTCGAGGCTGGCAAACGAGCGGGGCTGCGGCCGCGGTTGCACGCCGATGAACTGGCATCGAGCGGTGGCTGCCGCGTCGCGGCGGCCGTCGGCGCGCGCTCAGCGGATCACCTGATTCACGTCGACCAAGAGGGTGCCGATACTCTCGCACGGGCCGACGTCTGTGCCGTCCTGCTGCCGATCGCGGCGTTCTACTTGAAGCTTGGCCGATTCGCACCGGCGCGGATGCTGATCGATCGCAACGTTCCCGTCGCGCTCGCCACCGACGTCAATCCAGGGGGCGGCTACTCGCCGTCGATGCCGTTTGCGATCGCACTCGCCTGCTTCGCGATGCACATGACGCTGGAAGAATCGATCGTCGCGGCAACGATCAACGCGGCATGGTCATTGGGCCTGGACCACCGCGCCGGGAGTCTCGAGACCGGCAAGTTCATGGATGCGGTCCTCATACGCGGCACGCTTGCAGACGTGATCCGAGTCAACGGCCGTGCTCCGCATGCCGTCATCAAGCGCGGCCGCGTCGTGGTGACGCGCGCACACTAAAATCTGATCATGCGCAGCTACACGGCACGGTCACTCGGCGACGTGCTGGATGCGTTCTCCTCGAACCAGCCCGTTCCGGGCGGCGGTTCAGCAGCAGCATTGACGGGCGCCGTCGGCGTCTCGCTCCTCATCATGGTCGCGGATCTGCCAAAGACCAGAACCGGCGCAGCGCACGAGCGCGACGCGCTCGACGATGCGGCGGCGCGATTGCGGGAGCTGCGGGTGACGCTGGGGAATCTGATCGATCGCGACAGCACGGCGTACACGAAGGTCATCGACGCCTTCAGACTCCCGAAGCAGAGCACCGAGGAGCAGCTCGTCCGACGCCGCGCCATCGCCGACGCGATGCGCGAGGCGACTGAGACACCGCTCGAGACGATGCGGGCATGTCAGCAGGCGCTGGCCGACGCGCCGGTCATCGCGTCGAACGGCTTGAAGCGCGCCGCCAGCGATGCCGGCGTCGCCGTCGAGCTCCTGAATGCCTCACTGCGCGGTGCCGCACTGAACGTCGACGTCAACCTGCCCGACATCAGCGATGAGTCGTTCGTCGAGCGCGTGCGCGCCGAACGCGACAGTCTGCTCTCGCGTGGCACGGCAGACGCCGAGAAGGCGCGCGCGTTGTTGTAGAGGAAACGGCGTTTACAAGTCAATTATCGGCGCCGGGAATTACCGGCGCGGATCGCCAGCGCATCGACCGAGAACGAGAGCTCGACCGGGTAGATGTAGCGAGGGAAGAGCTCGACTGGCTGGGTGTAGGCGACGGCGGCACTCGTCCGATCGCCGTCACGGCGAATGTCGACGTGTTCGGCGTCGAGCGGAATCCGCAGCTCAGTCGCTTTCTGCAGGATCTCTTGAACGAGTTGGTCTGGCGTCGCCTCGGCGCCGAATGTGAGCAGCTGCTGGGTGCCGTCCTTCAGCTGATAGTAGTTCCACGCCGCGTACGCACTGCGACCGACTGCGTTCAGCAACGCCAGCGCGATCACGAGCTTCACGACGGTCTTCATTCGTCAGTGAATCTGATGAAGCATTCGCGTCCACCTGACGCTGGTTGCGCCCCCGGGATTGTCGCCGAATGAGAAGTACACGAACAGCGCCTTGCCCTTGACGTAGTCCCGCGGCATGAACCCCCAATAGCGGCTGTCCTGGGAGTTGTCGCGGTTGTCGCCCATCATGAAGTAGTGACCCGCCGGGACGGTGACCGGACCGTAGTTGCGGCGCACGTCGAAACCGCCGCTGCTGTCCACGACTGCCGGTTCGTCCAGAAAATGCACGTACGGCTCGTCCAGCGGCTGACCGTTGATGTAGACCTTCTTGTTGCGGAGCTCGACGGTCTCTCCCGGCAGACCGATGGTGCGCTTGATGAAGTCGCGCTCCGGATCCTCCGGGTACTTGAACACCAGAATGTCGCCGCGCCGGATCGGATCGATCGGCAGCAGCTTCTCCTCGAGCCAGCTACGCGTCGGCGCGAACACGAACTTGTTCACCAGCAGGTGATCGCCGATCAGCAGGTTGTTCTCCATGGAGCCGGTGGGGATCTTGAAGGCCTGGACGACGAACGTCCGCACGAACAGCGCGAGGATCACGGCGACGCAGATCGACTCGAAGTATTCCCGCGCGGTCGATTTCTTGAATGCCGGGGCGTCGGTCTCTTCGGGGGTGGGCTTCGCCATGCTGCGCTATTCCGTTCCGACTTTCAGCACCGCGAGAAACGCTTCCTGCGGGATCTCGACTCGGCCGACGCGCTTCATGCGCTTCTTGCCTTCCTTCTGTTTCTCCAACAGCTTGCGCTTCCGCGTGATGTCACCACCATAGCACTTCGCCAGTACGTTTTTCCGAAGCGCCTTTACACTTTCGCGCGCAATGATGCGGTTTCCAATCGACGCCTGGATGGCGACCTCGAACATCTGCCGTGGGATCAGCTCGCGCATTTTCGAGGCGAGCGCCCGCCCCCGCTCGTAGGCGGCATCGCGGTGGACGATGATCGACAGCGCATCCACCGGATCGCCGTTGACCAGGATGTCCATCTTGACGAGCGGCGACTCCCAATAGCCGGTCACGTGGTAATCGAGCGAGGCGTAGCCGCGCGAGATGGTCTTCAGCTTGTCGTAGAAATCGAGCACGACCTCGTTGAACGGCAGCTCGTAGGTGATGAGCACGCGGTCCGACTTGAGGTACTCGAGCTTCTTCTGGATGCCGCGCTTGTCCTGACACAGCTGCAGGATCGGACCGACATGCTCGGAGGGCGTGAGTATCATCGCGGTGATAACCGGCTCTTCGAGCTTCGCGATCCGGCCCGCATCGGGCAATTTCGCCGGGCTGTCGATCTCCTGCACCTCGCCGTCCGTCGTCGTCACCCGATACAGCACGCCCGGCGCCGTCGTCACCAGGTCCATGTCGAACTCGCGCTCGAGACGCTCCTGGACGATCTCCATGTGGAGCAGTCCGAGGAAGCCGCA